>SLSY01000156.1 GCA_007130145.1 Bacillota bacterium | reverse complement strand
TCTCCCGTCTGCAGTTCTCGCTTGGTGATACCTCCATGAGGAAGCGAGGAGCGTGGGCCCGAAACGAAATGCGTGTGAAAAGCAAAACGTGTGGTTCCTTGACCATGAATTCGCATCTGATGCTCCAGCTCGGCCCCCAACACCCATTCACTGACTCCAGGTCGGACCAGGGGCAGAATGTGTTCATAGGCCAAACGGTTGACCTCATTGGCCTTGCGAATCTGTTCGATCTCCCAAGCATCTTTCACCTCACGCAGGGGGTCAACAACAGGTCCCACCGTCTCCACCTCGGCTCCTACCTTAGCCAACTCTTCACGCAAGGTCTGCCGTTGGCGAACCGTAACGTACTGGCCCTCCACCGCGAGTTTCACCATTCCCATCTCCCCGGCGATACGTGCCAGTTCAGTGTTAACGTTCTGACCCAGGGGATATCTGTAGGCTTCCACCCGCCAGCCCAAAGGTTCCAGGACATCGCGACATTCCTCGTAATCTGTGCCTCCCGTAACATAGACCTGGGGGGTATCTGTTCCAGTGATCAGAATCGCGCCGCCAGGGGCGATGAACACGCCAGTAGTAAATCCTGATAAGTAGCCCTTTTGCGTGTTTGCCACAACGATCAGACCATCGTAGCCTAGTTCCTTGACCATTTGCTTTGTCCTCTTAACCCGCTCGTTCAGATACGAAGCAGGCGGCCTGTTATCCACCAGAATCATCCTTTCAGTGCGCATGTCTAAGATACATCGAGAGCGTCTTTGGTTCCGTCTCTGGTCTGTTTGCAGTTGGGGACAGCAAGAATACTTGCACTCTATCATTCAATCTTCAGCTCGGATTATCCTGTCGAAAAGAATCTAGTCCATTCCATTAAGCCCGTGCAGAAGCATTGCTACCAACCCATGCACGTTCTCCGCTGAGTAGTATCAAGTCGTGCTACATTACTCACTCCTCATGAAGTGTGGGCTCCGCCCCTTCTTCGACTGCAGCTTCTTCTTACTTGGTAGCCCACCGCAGCGCGGGCGTGTTCACGCATTCTTAGATCCCTGCCTGCGGTGCTGCATCACGTAGGTCTCTCGCTGAGAAACCATCTATTCGTCGCAGGCAAGCAGGTGTCCGGAGCGGGGTCAGTGGGCTGGTCTGGTTCTCAAACTCCCAGACCCTGAGGTTCGAGAGCTTCACCGCCGATCCCGGGGCACTGAGGCCACACGCTATGAGTCCCACCATATCTGGCCGTGTGTCGGGAGAAGACCAGCCTGGAGATACGGTATGCTAATGCCACCTCCGTATCCGTCCAAAGGGCGTATGAAGACAATGCCCCGGCCTCGACTCCAGCAGGGGGATTGGTCATCCTTTAACCTTCGTCTTCAGGCATCTTCCCATTTTGCCCCATGTTACGAACGCAATCAGCCAAGCTGGGGAGAGGAGAAACGCCCCCCGCTCCACTTATGAGCGGGCGTTTGCTAGTGTGCCCGGCATGGGCGAGTGCTAGCGGATGAAAATCCCGTGGGAAGGATGGCCCCGTACAACCTCTAGCCGAAGACAAGGGTGTCCGTGGCGACGCGGAATCCGAAGGAAGCTGGAGGCAAAACCGCGGCATGAGGAGCACGAACTCTGGGAGGAGGCAGCATGATTCGGACGAGCCTGCTAGACAAAGCAAAGCCCAAGATGGGCCAAGGGCCATGCGGTAAACAGAGCGGGCATGCAGGGAGAGTACTCGTTCTTACGGGAGGAGGCCTGTCGGCCCAGCGCGAGCTAAGCCACGTCGAGAGACGGGGTTGAGCCGGCAGGAGTCAGCAGAGGTCATACTACCAGCCCCTGGCTGGAAAGGACCGAACACCAGGAGAGGATGGGACTCGGTGCGTTCGCACGGCAAGCCCCGACAGCAGAAAAGCCCAGCCGGGACCTGCCCGCCCCGGAGGACAGAGCAACTACCCCTCCAAGCGGCGGGAGGGCCGAGTTTGCCGACGGCACAACCCCAGCGTCCATCCAACGAAGGAGCACGAGACGAGCGACTCATCCGGAAGCCGTAGCTATGCTCCGAGAACTCGAACACTGGTGTCAGCACCTGCAACAGCGCTTGTTGGATGAGTCAGTCCACCACCGTGGGTATGCCTAGAGAAAGTAGCCTTGCGCCCATCCAGGTCAAGCCCTCCAACGGTGATCACGTTGGGGATTCTCAGGTCCTGCCTACTTCTTCCATATGAGGCGGTGACACTCGCAGCTCACTATGTTACTAGAGTGTGTGCGCCACGTCCCCGAATAGCCCCTATCCCTGCTTAAAAAGAAAATGGAGCGGGTGATGGGAATCGAACCCACGTGACTAGCTTGGAAGGCTAGGGCTTTACCATTAAGCTACACCCGCACTTGATATTCAGTTATAGTGGTCGGGGCGCCGGGATTTGAACCCGGGACCTCCTGGGTGAAGCAAGTTGCTTCCCGAACCGGACGTGCACCTTTCAATGCATCCGGCTCTCCAGGGATTGATAGACAATCCCCTGCGACCCTTCCCCCACCGAACATACGTCAGTGCGCCGTTTCGGCGTGTCCCTTCCATTACGAAGGGCATTTGAGTACTATGATCGCTCCGTCACCTTGCCGCTTCAGCGGTTTAGGTGATCCCCGAGTTACCCACATGATCTCGCTTCGTGCTCCAGGCGTCCATTTCGTTGCATATGAGTTCCAGCAGGAGCCTTATCAGGAATTGGGACCACTTCCCAATAATGCTGGACCCAGGCATCAGCACCTTGCCTGGAGGTTCTTACCGAACCACCGCAACTTGGATTCAAGCAATCCAGCCTTCGCCATACACGACCTCGCTGGAGCGTCCGAACGTGGTGCTCGCACCGGCCGCTCCTCACGCCATGCTATTGTCCCCTCCCGCCTTTCGGTTGAGGGTAAGGCGCTGCGTTAATCACCCGGCCCCAGTGATGTTGTCTTCACTGGCGACAACAGAGACCATTGAGCCACACGGGCGCACTCCCAAACCAGGCGCGCTACCAAGCTGCGCTACGCCCCGTACCTAATGATTATATGGCACCAAGCTGGATTAGTCAACGAGGGGAAAGATATTAGCCCTGATTCCCTGTTCATCGATCTCCAGGATGCCGTAGGAACACTCGCTCCCGCGACCATCGCTTACACTTCCGGGATTAACAAAAACAATATTATCGCTGAAAAAGACGATGGGTTGATGCGTATGACCAAAAACAACAATATCGACGTCTCTAGCCTTGGCCGCAGCAATCAACTCCTCATATCCATGCTTGATTCCGAGGCGATGACCGTGGACTAACCATAGCGTTCGTCCGTTGACTTCGATCATTCTGTCGCGGGGAGCCATGCTCCATACATCACAATTCCCCGCAATCCCCACAACCTCTACTTCTGTTTGCATGCTCAGCCAAAGAGCATCTTGGTAGATGTCTCCGGCATGCAGGATCAGATCAACCTCTCCCCAGTCCTCAAGAGCCCGCTGCAGCGGTCCCAATTCTCCGTGGCTGTCACTTACCAAACCGATGCGCATCCTCAACCCCCTCCGGCTCTTGCTAGCATGGCGACCAATCCCGGCTTGGCCACCTGCAAAGCGGAGGCCCGGTGACTGATCCGATTCTTGTCATCAACTGTCAGTTCTGCCAAGGTCTTACCCAATTCGGGCAAGTAGAAGAGTGGGTCGTACCCAAATCCGTTCGTTCCTCGGGGGACATCCAATATTTCACCGCAACACTCCCCGACCACTACGTGTGGTAAGTGCCCGGGTAAACAGTAAGCGAGAGCACAGACAAAACGAGCCGAACGGCTGTTTTCCCCTTGAAGTCGCGCCAATAGGAGGCGATTGTTGGCGGCATCATCTGCCTCTTCGCCGGCATATCGAGCAGAGCGAACTCCAGGTTCACCACCAAGGGCCTCTACTTCCAGACCCGAATCATCGGCTACTGCCGGGCAGCGACTGAGCTGGGCTGCAGCTTGGGCCTTAGCCACGGCATTGGCAGAGAAACTATCGCCCGTCTCTGGAGGTAATATGACCCCGGGATAGTCCTCAAGACCCACGACGCAAACGTCGATATCCGAGAGTAAGCGGCGAATTTCCCGCAGCTTTCCCTGATTACTGGTGGCTACCAGCAGCCGGTTCTCCATGTTTGCCAACCTCCATTGCCAGCGCTCCCAGTGCTTCACGCTGCAACCGGATCATATCCTGCGTGCCGTGCTTGGCCAATTCAAGCAGCCGGTGCATCTCATCGGGCGAGAAGGGTCCTCCTTCACCGCTACCCTGTACCTCCACAACCTGGAGACCACCGGTCATGACCACATTCATGTCTACACGGGCGCGCGAATCTTCTGCGTAGTTCAAATCCAAGACGGCTGTATCGTCCACCACCCCGACGCTGGTCGCAGCCAGAAAGTCGGTAACCGGCAAGGGTTGATGCGCGCCGGAACGAAGGTGAACGAGAGCATCGACAAGAGCCACAAAGGCTCCACTAATAGCCGTAGTACGGGTACCCCCGTCGGCCTGAATCACGTCGCAATCTACCCAAAGAGTCTTTTCACCGAGCGCCGCCAAATCCACCACTGAACGCAAACTCCTACCGATAAGGCGTTGGATTTCCATGGTGCGCCCGCCCAGT
>SLSY01000096.1 GCA_007130145.1 Bacillota bacterium | reverse complement strand
GTCAAGGACGACGGAACGGTCAGATGATAGATGTCTGGTCGCTTGACACAGAAGAAATCGGCTCCCCGAGAAGGACTTTGGGTGGACGGTTGAAGAAGGCTCGTCACGGCCTTCATGTAAACGCCCGGGATGGGTCTTGCAGGGGAAGAAACGAGCCCCTTGCCAACGGGGGTTGGTGAAAATGGGGCCGGGCATTCTAAAGCCAGAAGAGGAGTTGAGAACGTGGGAAAACTAGATTTTCTGCGCGAGGAAGTTGAGGCTCTGCGCGAACAAGGTTTGTATACTACCATACGTACCATATCGTCGGCACAAGGGGCACGCTTCACGGTAGATGCTACATCGGTTTTGAACTTTTGCTCCAACAATTATCTGGGATTGGCCAACCATCCCCATCTGAAGAAGGCGGCCAAGCGAGCCATTGATACCTTTGGTGTGGGACCGGGTGCTGTGCGAACCATTTCAGGCACTCAGACCCTGCATCTGGACTTGGAAAAGCGTTTGGCTAAGTTCAAGGGCACCGAGGCTACCATTGTCCTGCAGGCTGGCTTCACGGCCAATCTGGCCGTCATTCCCCTCTTGGTGGGAAAGGAAGATGTCATTTTCTCCGATGAGCTCAATCATGCCAGTATCATCGATGGTTGCCGGCTGAGCCGGGCTCGGGTTGCTCGCTACACTCATAATGATCCGGCCAGTTTGGAAAAGACACTAGAAGAGAATGCGGCGGCCCGGCGCAAACTGGTCATCACTGACGGCGTATTTAGCATGGATGGCGACATCGCTCCTTTACCCGAGCTGGTAGAAGTTGCCGAGCGGCACGATGCCATGATCATGGTGGATGATGCACACGGCGAAGGGGTCATGGGCCGGGGTGGTCGTGGTATTGTCGATCACTTCGATTTGGTGGGGCGCGTGGACGTGGAAGTGGGGACTCTATCCAAAGCCTTTGGCGTCATGGGTGGATACATAGCCGGCTGCAAAGACCTCATTGATTACATCAAGCAGCGCGGGCGCCCGTTCTTGTTTTCTACCGGACTGACACCGGCTGACACCGCCGCAGCTCTGGGAGCCGTGGAGCTGTTAGAAGAGAGCGATGACTTGGTCAAGCAACTATGGGAAAACACCGAGTATTTCAAAGAGAACATGGCAGCGCTGGGTTTTGACTTGGGTGACAGTGTGACCCCCATTACGCCGGTGATGATTGGAGATGCTCATCTTTCTTCGCGGTTTAGCCAGAGACTGTTCGAAGAAGGGATCTTCGCACAATCCTTGGGATTTCCCACCGTGCCCCGGGATAAGGCGCGCATTCGGGTCATGATCTCGGCCGTGCACACCCGCGATGATCTCGATTATGCTCTTGCTACCTTCGCCCGGGTTGGACGGGAACTGGACATCATCCCGTAGGTTATGAAGACTCGCAGGTTGGGACATCGCCGGGAGCAAGTGCTGGCTCTTGTACCCTGCCGGCGAGTGGTGGCCGACATCGGCAGTGGAGATGGGCAGCTAGCGGTGGAGCTGGTGCTGCGTCGTTGCGCGCGGCGGGTTATTGCTACCGAAAAGCGAGAAGCTCCCCGCATGCGGGTGGCATCCTACGTGGAGGCAAGAGGTCTGGGCGATAGGATCGAGGTCCGACTTGGTGACGGACTTTTGCCACTGAATGTGGGGGAGGCCGAGGTGGCGGTGCTTGCGGGTATGGGAGCTCTTACCATGCGCGACATCCTCCAGCAAGCACCGTCTCATCTTGCGTCTCTGGAGCTCGTGGTATTGCAACCACTCAATGATGTGAGTCATTTGCGCAGATGGCTGTGGGAGCAGGAGCTGGGCATTGCTCATGAGACGTTGGTAGAGGAAAAAGGACGGCTCTATCCCGTCATGCTGTTGCGGCCGGATGGGCCGCCCTCGCATATTTGGGAGGAACTAGGCGATCTGAATTTTGAATTGGGTTCCTATTTGATCAGTAGCGGTCATCCCGGTCTCGAACACGTACTCTCGCGACTTGAGCGCCAGTGCGATGCGGTGCTTTCTGACTTCAAAGGGAAACCGGTAGCCAGCCGGCTCCGGCGTCAGTGGGATGAGCGCCAAGCAAGAATTAAGGAGGCCCGCAGGTTGTGGCAAAAGCACGTGAAATAACAGAGGCCCTGGAGCAGTGGGCTCCGCTTCACTGGGGAGAGGAGTGGGATAACAACGGCTACATCACCGGCCATCCCGAAGCTTTGATCGATCATGTCATCATTGCCCTGGATGTAACCACGAGACTGGTGTCTGGTGCCCGCCCCGGTTCGCTGATCTTGTGTCACCATCCTCCGGTGCTGCCCCGAGACCTTAGCAGTTTGCGCCGCGACCGCCCCGCGGGCGAACTGCTTTCGGCGGCCATAGAGAAGGGCTTGGTGGTCTATGCGGCGCATACCAATCTGGACAGAGCGCCGGGAGGAACCGCCGATGCGTTGGCCGCTCACTTGGGCTTGACCGAGGTGAGGCCCTGGGATGAAGGCCGAAAGGAGCCTTACACTAAACTGGTGGTGTTTGTGCCCAGCGGTTACGAGAACCAACTCAGAGATGCTCTTTCTCGTGCGGGTGCGGGTTGGATAGGGCATTACAGTCACTGTACGTATCAGAGCCTCGGCCAAGGAACGTTCATGCCCAGGGCGGGTAGTGACCCCTTTTTGGGTCGCGAAGGGGACTTGGAGAAGGTGGACGAGTATCGTTTGGAGACTATCGTGCCACCTGGCCTTGTGCCATGCGTCCTGGAGGCCATGCACGAAGTCCATCCCTACGAAGAGGTGGCCTACGATCTCTATCCTTTGCTCAATCCGGGAGTGGTGCGCGCCTATGGGCGTTCGGGACGCTGGCCGCAGGCGGGTACGCTGTCAGAACTGGCCCAACACGTGGCCCATGCATTGGAGTGGAACGGTGTGCGTGTGGCCGGTGACCTCTCGCGGCGGGTGGAGCATGTTGCGGTAGCCCCCGGGGCGGGAGGAGGACAGATTGCGCAAGCCCGGCACAGTCAGGCAGAGGTGCTCGTTACCGGAGAGATAGGCTATCATCAGGTACAGTTGGCACTAGCCCAGAACTTGGCCATTATTGATGCCGGTCACGAAGCGACCGAACGGCCGGTTTTGGCGGTGCTCGCTGCCTGGCTCGAGCGAAGCATCCCTGCTGTGGGGAGAGAAATCTGGAGTGAGCCGCCCTTACTGCGGGCTTGGTCTGGTCCCGTGGGCCAGCGATGAGGTTGGATGAAACGTTGGGTCTTTGTACAAGAAGGAGGAGCCAAGGGTGCGCATAGTGATTGAAGTGGACGGAGCCAGCCGTGGCAATCCCGGGGCGTCGGCCTGCGGGATTGTCCTTCGCATCGAAGGGGGACAGGAACGGGAAGTGGGACTTTACCTTGGAAACACGACCAACAATGTGGCTGAGTATCTTGCGGTCATCGCCGGACTGCAACTGGCCCGTGAGGAAGGGGCCCGTGAGATTCGGCTTCAGACGGATAGCGAGCTCTTGGTTAAACAGTTGTCAGGAGCCTACCGGGTGCGGGCTGAGCACCTAAGGCCGCTGTATCAGAAAGCCATGCGTCTTCTGGGCCAATTTGACAAGACCCATGTAACACACGTGCCACGCCAAAATAACCGCCGGGCGGATCGTCTGGCTAACCTTGCCCTGGACATAGCTTCACAAATCCCCTGCTAAATACGTGTTAAATTATTCGTGCAAATAACTGGTTTCGTGCTATAATCGGGTGGGATGATGGGCCAGAAAGGGAGGCGGCAACATTGCTGAAAGTGCCGGGGAATCGGGGTGTGGTTATAGCGGTTGCCGTGATCATCGTCTTGGCGATGGCTGGTGCGATACAGGCGGGGCCATCATTTCCGGCGGCCGATGGAGCGGTAAGTGATTACATCCAGCTCTTGTCGGAAACGGAAGTGAGCCGCTTGGAGGCGATCAGTCACGAGCTTCTGGATAAGACCGGGGCCGCTCTAGTGGTGGCCATCATCGATACCCTGGGTGATAGGAGCCTTGAGGATTACGCCACCGACTTGTTTGGCGAGTGGGGCATCGGGACCCAGGAGGATAATGGCGTATTGATTCTCTTAGCCATGCGTGAGCGCGAGGTTGCCATAGAGGTTGGCTATGGCCTGGAGGATACACTGACCGATGCGCGCAGTGGTACCGTTCTTCGCGAACTGATGCTGCCGGCCTTTGGACAAGACGAATTCTTTGAAGGTATGGATAAAGGCATGCGTGCCATTGCCACCATCATAGCTTCGAGGTATGGAGTGAATCTGGAAGCGGGCGGGGCCTATAGCGTAGCCCAGATCGATAGCCGTGCCCAAAGCGGTTCCCGGGACATTTTTGGGGTCATTATGCTGCTGGGCCTGGGCGTGGGCCTTATCGCTTTGGGCACAGCCAAGTTCGGACAGAAGTGTCCGCAATGCAAGGGTCGTCTTATGGTCACCCAGCGCATCCTCAAGCGGGCCACCCATTTGACGACAGGTACCGCTGTTAAGACCTATCAGTGTCGGCAATGTGGTTATCGCAATGAGAAGACCCATATCACGCCGCGCTTGGGCCGGACCCCCGGGATGTGGGTTGGTCCGCGGGGTGGTGGCATGTCTCGCGGCGGCGGTTTCGGTG
>SLSY01000147.1 GCA_007130145.1 Bacillota bacterium | reverse complement strand
CAAGGAAATCGCCATTCTCAAGGCGTTGGGAGGTACTGACGGCCATGTTGTTTTGATGGTCCTATCCGAAGTCCTGGCCTTGAGTCTTCTTGGTGCGTTTTGCGGGTTTGCTGTGGTTCGCGTTTATGCCACGAGCATCCTTGTCAGTACCCGAACCGCCTGGCAGGATATTCTTTGCATTACGCTCCGTGAGGGGGGTCTGGTTCTGCTCGCCACGACGCTGGCCGCGGGCATCTTTGCCTTGTTGCCGGCTCTAGGAACGATTCGTTTGAGCGCGCTGGAGGTGTTGAAGGAATGAAGCAGGGCAGCCTGTTTGCCTTGGTGGCACAAAACCTGCGGCGGGCACCGTTGCGCATCCTGCTCCTACTTGTACTGATGGTAGCGGGTTTAACGGGACGCACCCTCTATACCTATTTCTTTGATCAGCTCCTTCACCAGGCTTCTGTGGCGGGGGAAACGCGCGCGGTGCCCGTTCTGGCCATAACACCCCCAGGTCGTTCCCTCGTTTCGGCTATGGATCGCTCGATCGCACGCCAAATGGTCACCACCGACCAGCTGACGGGAACCCTCTTTTCGGCGTACACGGCGGCGGGACAGCAGGAGATCCTGGCACTTGACCCCACCGCACTGATGGATTCATTTCCTGATTCCCTCACCTGGGAGGGCGTATGGCCTACCCATGCCGGCCAGATCGCACTGCCCATGGATCTGGCCGCTAACGTGGGGATAGCTTTGGGCGATGATTTTGCTATGAGCCGCCATAGCCTCCTGCAAGACTGGTCCTTCCTGGAGGTTGTGGGGCTCTTTTCGGTATCTCCTCAAGCACCGTTCCCACCTGCCACGTTCGACCGCCCGCTCATGGCATGCGCGGGCCATGAGGAGCCCAACCTGGCCCTTGTCACCACCATGACCCAGGATAGCCCCCGGGGCTGGCGCTGGCGTCGTCCTACCACACCGAGCCAATTGGCAGCGGATTTTACCTGGGTATATCATGACGAGAACCCCCTGCCCCGGGCGGGATTTTGGGCCTATCCTCTCCGGGGATTTGCCATCCCGGGCAGCTGGGCACGGGATACCACTACCTTGTTGGCACAAGAAATCTACGGCGGCGGTCAGAGTGTGTTGGCATTGGGTTATGCCTTTGTTGGTCTTGGCATCTACTCGGTGCTGATCATCGCCCTTATCCAGCGCCGCCGCGAGGTAGCCATATACAAAACCGTGGGCCTCTCACCGCGCCAGCTGCTCTTTGTCTTTGGGTCGGAAGTGCTCTTTATCAGTCTGGCGGCCCTGGCCATCGGGGTGGCTTGCATTGCGTATCTCAGCAGGCAGGTGGCCATGGTCATGAACCTGGACGGCACCGTCCAGTTTGGCGTCATCCTTCAGAGTTTGGCGCTGGGCGCCGCCCTGGTGACGCTGGCTGCTGCCATCCCTGTCGGCATGGCAGTGACAGCGACGGTCAACCAGCTACTGCACCGGCAAAAGATCTATCTTTTCAGCCGCAGAATCACCCTTGGTGGTGCCAAGGAGGAATAGCAATGCCTGTTTTCATTGACCACGGAAGACATGCCGCCCGCATGGTTGCCTTCTCATCGCCCCACCAGCTGTCGCTGGGGGGGGATGGACTCGCCGTGGAGGAGGAGCGCCGCGTGCCTCTGGGCGCCGGTATGGACACGGCGAAAGCACCGGCCCACCCCTTTGGGGCCGAGCCCGTCCAAAGTTTGGTAATCGAACCGCTGCGAGGACTGGATGCTCTCTTGGTTATGGTGCCCATCCCTTCCCACGTCACTGCGGTCCGCACTGCCTGTCACAGCGTAGGCCTCAACGTACGCTGGGAATCTCTCAACACCCAAGTGGTTGGGGGAGATGACCTGGTATCGCTTCTGGAGCAAGAAGCGGTGCCTTGCATCGTGACTCGTGTGGGCCAGGCCTATCTGGGAGCTCTTCTGGACGCTCTGCCCCAGCAACGACAAAGAGGCTATTTGCAACAGCTGGTTCTGTGGAGCGAAGCCCAAAACCCGCCTCCGGATTGGCGCTCTCTTGAGCCCGAACAGGTCCTGCCTTGGCCCAGTGGGCAGTGGAGCCAACAAGCACGGGTGATGAGTGAGCAACTCCAGCCCGTTTTCGGTGCTCTTTGGGCTGGTCATCCCGAGGTTTGTCGGCTCCAAGAACACTATCAGCACCCAGCTCACCACAAGCCCAGATCACTTGTGGCTCTGACCCGGTGTTGGTCGGCTGTCGAGGAACACGCGCCCTTTTCACTCTATCTTCTCGATCCGGGCAGGGTGTCCCACTACCGCATGCATGAAGGCGTCTGCCTAGTCAACCACTCCGATGTATGGGGGACACACAGTCCGGGTATAGCCCCACCCGAAGCATGGGGAGCGATGACCCCGGCCGCCCAGTTGCAAACTCTCCCAACCGCAAAGACCGTCAGCCGCTGGCTTCACAACGTGTCCTCGCTGCGCCAAATCGAAGATGTCATGGCGAATGCACTCCTGTTTCCCTCTACACGCCCCCACACCCATCAGGAGCTCATGATACAGCTGGCCCTGGTCAAGGCGATGGCACAACGGAGTGACCGGGTGGCACAACACAATACGCCCCGTTCTGAAACGTTAGCTCCCAGCCAACGCATTCTCTTTACCGGTGAGGCACTGCCCGCCATGGTGCATTCGGTCCCCTACCTACTCATGCTTTTGGACGTGGCATCACCACGGGGTGTGGTCGCGCTCTACGGCGACCCCCACGGAGTGGCGGCATTGCTTGGTTCCCACTGTTTGGAAGGGCATATCCTCGAACCCCGATGGCCCCATGAACAATCCCCCCTTCCCCACCTGGCCACCTGTATTGCCCCTCACCAGCAGGGAGTCAACTGGGAAACACCCAGTGACCACACCGTCGCTATCATCAAGGTGGACACCGAAGGACACATGCCCCAACTGCTGCGGCTTCGACCCGGAGGCCTGGTGCGTCTTCCCCAGACGGCGGGCCGGCGCATCCACCTCACGATAGAACCGGCCCGTCACTACGATTTCGGTGCGGGACGGGGACGAACCTGGAAAGGAGAGGTTCAGGGTGGCCGCTGGGGCCTGGTTTGTGACACGCGCGGACGCCCCCTGAGACTTCCGGCGACTGACTTGCTACGCATAAGCCGCCTCCGCGACTGGGAATACGGCCTTAGTCAGGGGGGTGAAGATGACTATGAATGAGGACCATTTCGAGGCGCGGTCAAGCCAGGGCACGAAGGAACGACTCTACGTGCCCTTGACCCCGGCCGCCCACGTCGAGGTGGAGCCCGGGCAGAGGGTCTGGCCGGGAACGCCTCTGGCCACATCCGCCGGCGCGCTGAGACGACTTCGCCTTCCCACCGCGGTGCAGGGCAGTCCTAATCTCCGCAAGAGAGTCGGCGATCCCGTGCAGGTCCAGGAAACGTTGGTGGTAGGCCAAAGCCACTTCGGCCTTGGTCTTGTGGAATATGTGTCCCCATGGGAAGGTGTGGTAGAAGCAGTTGAACCAAAGTATCTCCTCATCCGCTCCCAAACGCACATGGCCAGAGCCCCGTTTGATGCGGTGGTAGAATGCATCGAAGCGGGCCGTCACATCTGCCTCAAAGCTCCAGGTTATGCTGTGGCCGGATATGCTGGAAGCGGACCAGCCGTCTATGGCCCTCTCCACGCTGTGGGCAGCCTGTTTCACCCCACGCAAGTACGAGAGGTCTTGACTCTGGAGCTTGGGGGAGGCATCGTGGCGGCCACGACGGAGATACCACTCCAGGCCGTGGAGCAGATGGTAGAGCGTGGCGCGCGCGGCTTCATCCTCCCCAGCTTGGCTTGGTCGAGCTGGTCAGAGCTGCAGAAGCTACCAACGTCCCCCACCATTGTTGTTATGGAGCTTCTAGGTACTCCCTGCCTAGCTGGAGCCACAAAAGCACAGCTGGAGCGTCACCATGGACATCCTGTGTACCTGGACGGCGGAGGTGACGAGGGTAGACCACCCCAAATCTTCTTTCCCGCCCCAGGCGATGCACCACATCCTGCCAGCATAAGCCGGAGAGAACCCTCTTGGCGAGTACTGCGCGGTCGGTGGGCTGGCAGGCGGGTAGAACCTATCATTGAAGCCGGATCGCGTTGGGTACAACTCCCCTCAGGTTACGTGGAGTGGTCTTGTTTGGTACGACCCCGAGAGGGCCAAACCGAATGGATCCCTTACTGCAATCTAGAGCGTACGGATGATGCGGGAGCTGCCCTGCCCGCTGGGGAGGAAATTCTCACCGCGCCTGCACGCAAGGACAGGAAGGAGTCTTGACCTCATGAAGAACAGCAAGGAATGCATTCTTCTCGCTGTGGACCTTTGCAAGCAATACCATCTCGGCGGGGCAATTCACGCAGTGGTTGACGTGAATCTCGAGGTGAACCGGGGTGAATTCGTCACGGTGGTAGGCCCTTCCGGAAGCGGCAAGAGCACGCTTTTGGGCCTTTTGGGAGCTCTTGATACGCCCTCGAGCGGCAGTGTCCATCTCGGAGGACGGGATCTGGCTCACATGAGTTCACGGCAGCTGGCCCGTGTGCGCAGAACGGATATTGGCTTCATCTTTCAGTTCTTCCACCTCATACCCCACTTAACTGCCTGGGAAAACGTGTGCTTGCCCCTGCGCT
>SLSY01000213.1 GCA_007130145.1 Bacillota bacterium | reverse complement strand
GAGTCCCGCACCCAACACATAGAGCCTTGCTCGCTTGCCCACATGCAGTGCTATCACCCCCGAGGGGGAAAGCTTTCCCAAACAGTGATGGCTCTATGCGCCCTGTAGGCTAGCGGATTTCGGCGTTGGAATGTACTCGCTGTACGTCATCATGACCGTCAAGCACATCGATGAGCCGGAGCACGCTCTCGGCTTCATCCCCCGCAAAGGATATGGAGCTGACCGGAATCATGGTCATCTCCGCGACTTCCAAGGGCAAATCATTCTCCTCTAGCATTGCCTGCACCTTGGTAAAATCCTCTGGTTCCGTATAGATTTCGAAGCTCTCTTCTCCGATCTCCACGTCCTGGGCACCTGCTTCAATGGCCATGAGCAGGATATCGTCTTCGGTGATATCGAGTTTGGACCGGTCCAGGGCAAGGTAGCCTTTGCGCTCAAACATCCACGCCACAGAGCCAACTTCCCCCAAACTCCCATTGTTTCGTTGCAGAAGGTGCCGGATCTCGCTGGTGGTGCGATTACGATTGTCAGTGACCGCTTCAATGAGCAATGCGGCGCCTCCAGGTCCGTAGCCTTCATAGACCACGTCTTCAAAGTTGACGCCCTCCAGTTCGCCCGCTCCCTTCTTGATGGCCCGTTGAATGTTATCATTGGGCACATTGTTATCACGAGCCTTGCGTACAGCAATCCGCAGGCGCAGGTTGCTGTCTAGATTGCTACCACCTTGGCGGCTCGCTACCATGATCTCGCGGATCAGTTTGGCAAACAAGTTACCCCGCTGGGCATCAGCCCTGGCTTTTTGGTGCTTGATGTTGGCCCATTTCGAATGTCCGGCCATCTCTACTCCTCCTGACATGGCGGCGGTACCGCTGGGGTGCGGCGCTTGTGGGCCGAGCTTGTTTCGAGCGCACGAATACGCCGCGCGACGTTGTCATCCACCGAACCGCCCCGAATATACTTATCGAGCTGGGCATACGTTAATCCCAACTCCTCTTCATCGGTTTGTCCAGGCCACAACCCGGCTGAGGGAGGCTTGTCCACCACCTGACGGGGCACCCCTAAAAAGCGGGCCAGCGCGTACACCTCACACTTGACCAACTGACCCAGGGGCAGGACATCTACCCCGCCATCTCCGTGCTTGGTGAAATATCCCACCGTCAGTTCGGAAAGGTTTCCTGTACCAACGGCAAGGTAGTTAAGGCGATTAGCGAAGTAGTAAAGGCTTGTCATGCGCAGCCGCGGCTTGAGATTGGCCAGCGCCGCACCATCATCCTCTGTGCTTCCTAGTTGGGCAAAGGCCTTTTCCAGCATATGTCGATAGTCGGAAAACACGTTGTCTAAGTCTAGTTCGAGACACCGAACACCAAAACGCTCGGCCACCAGACGAGCGTGCTGCGCATCTTCCTCTTGACTGTAGCAAGGCTGTACGAGCGCAAGGGTGGAAAGCCCCGCACGTGCGCACAGCCCAATGACCACGGCCGAATCCGCGCCCCCGCTGTTATTCACCACTGCCCCGCATGTCTTGCTAGCTGTCACCTGTTTTTGCAGCCACTTTGCCAGATGATCGGCCAAACGGGCTTCATTGATACTCTGCATGGCATTCCCCTCCACCGGGCACATTCTTCGCCGAGCCAGATCATCCCTGCCCTAGCGGTGGATGTGGACGTAGGTCGAAGGTACCCGTCCTTGAATAATAACCGATGAAAGCAAGAATGAATTCTCTAGTGTCGTCTCTGTGCGCAGAAGAGGAATGACGATCCCCATTTGCAGATCAACATCCAAAAAGATGTTGTGGCGGGTCTGGTTGATACCCACCGCATCAAACTCATCCCGCACCTTTGTACGCACTTCAGCCAGAGGATAAATGGTCACGGGAATACGCGGACCTGCGGTAGCAAAAAGCCTGCTACCCGTGAGTTGTCCCAGTGGTATGTGAATCCGGTACGCTTCCAAGGTGCGCAAGGACTCTTGCAAAGAAGACAAGGCGATCATTTCCACCCGGCTGATCTCCATGGTGTTGGCTTGCATGTATACGATGTCGCCGCTTGAATCCTGGTCAAAGTGGATCAAGTCTCGATACTGTACCAGACGGACCACCTTGTTGGTAATCGTGTGACTGATCACCTCGTTGGCCAGCATGGTCACCTGAGCCTGACCGATTTCAAGCAAGGTGGGAACAATGGCCCGTTCCAATCCCCAGGCCAAAACCCCCAAGAGAGCCATGATGAGGCCGGCGACGATGATGCGACCCACCCTTTGTCTCCGGTGGTGGCGATAATGTCGTCGCATGTGTAAATACATCCCCTTTCTGGCATCCCTTGCCTATAGCTACATTCTATTCGTTCTCGCCTGTCTGGTACCAAGGAACCCAAAATGCACCTGTGTACGTCTAGATTGAGAGAGTCACTCATTAGTGCTATAATGACCAATGATGATGGCTTTTGATCTGAGTCGGGGAGGCAAAAATCATGGCGAAACGAAAGCCTGTGCGCAAACGACCGCTCTTGCACTTGCTACGCCTATTTCTCATCATATTCTTTCTATTCATCGTTGGTGCTGGTGCGGCGGCCGGGGCTTTCATCTTAAGCACTGTGCGGGCCTTGCCCGCACTCACCCACATCGAGCCCCAACCCAGTCTAACGTCGACTGTCTACACCAGTGACGGCTCTGTCCTTGCTAATTTACATGGTCATGAGCATCGCATACCCGTGTCTCTAGAAGAAATACCCAGCCAATTGCAGCACGCCTTCATCGCCATCGAGGATTACCGTTTCTATTCCCATTATGGCGTTGACTTGCGGGCTATCGCCAGGGCCGCCTATCTGAATCTAACCGAAGGGCAGAGGCAAGGCGGTAGCACGATTACCCAGCAGCTGGCCAGGAACGCCTTTTTGACGTTGGACTCCACCTACGAACGCAAGCTGCAAGAAGCCATCTACGCCGTGCAGCTCGAACGCATGTACACCAAAGACGAGATCCTGGAGATGTATCTCAACCAGGTGCCTTTTGGCCGTACGGCCCATGGGGTACAAGCGGCAGCTTACGCCTATTTTCGCAAGGACGTATCCGACCTCACATTGGCTGAAAGTGCCTTCCTAGCCGCACTGCCCTGGTCTCCATCTCTGTATGACCGCAATCCCGATCAGATCCTGCGCCGCCAGGCTATCGTCCTCAATGAGATGGTACGCCACGGTTACATTGACGACAACGCCGCGCAGAGAGCTCTGAGTAAACCACTGGATATACAACCTCCGCCCGCTCACGACATCAAGCTCGGAGGACATTTCCTGGATTATGTCTTGGAAGACTTGCTCAACAGGTTTGGCAGTCAGATGGTGTACACCGGAGGATTACAAATCCACACCACACTCGACCCCATGATGCAGGCAGCAGCGGAGGAGGCCATGGCCGAGGTGTTGGACCCGGTCTTCCCCATGGTGGAGGATGAACCCATTCTGCAGTCGGCTGCCATCATCCTCGATCCCCAAACCGGACATATCAAGGCCATGGTAGGGGGACGAAGCCATGACGGTCGCCTGAGCCTCAACCGCACGATGAGCTTGCGTCAACCCGGCTCGGCCTTCAAACCTCTGGCGGTCTACGTACCCGCACTGGATCTGGGCTTCTCCCCGGGAGACGTCATCGATGACGCGCCCGTTACCTATCCGCAGCTGGTCGGGGATGACTGGACACCAAAGAACTATGACCGGACCTTTCGAGGTCTTGTGACGTTGCGCACGGCTCTCAATCACTCTCTCAATGTGGTGGCAGCCAAGCTCATGGATGAGGTGGGACCCAAGACCAGTCTCGACTACCTGCGCCAACTAGGTATCACCTCACTGGTCACGGAAACCACGGATGGTCATACCGATGAAGGCCTTTCTCTGGCCCTGGGCGCCTTGACCCACGGGGTATCGCCTCTGGAGATGGCTCTGGCCTTTGGCGTGCTGGCCAATCAGGGCGTACGGGTTGAACCCAACGCGGTGACCAAGATCGTTGACCGTGATGGCAATGTCATCTGGGAGGCATCCCCCCGACCCAGCATCGCCGTTAGCGAAAAGACGGCCTACATGGCCACGAACATGATGCGAACGGTAGTTACCCAAGGCACGGGGCGTGCCGCTGCCATTGATCGCCCGGTGGCGGGTAAGACGGGTACCACCGATGATTATCGTGACGCCTGGTTTGTTGGTTATTCCACCGAACTGGTAGGGTGCGTATGGATGGGCTATGATCGGGAGTTAACCATGGCGAGCCAGCGCATTACCGGCGGCTCCTATCCGGCCCGCATCTGGAATGCCATGATGAGGGTAGCACACGAAGGGCTGCCGGCAAGTGAATTTCCTGACCTGAGACATGAACCCTTAATGGAGATAACCATATGCGCCAAGTCAGGTAAACTGCCCGGTCCAGACTGCCACCACACGGAGCTTATCACGGAGATGTACTTGCGCGAACGCCGGCCCACCGAGACGTGCGATGTTCATGTCCGGGCCCGGATCTGCAGTGAGCATCCCGAGTACCTGGCCGGCGAACACTGCCCGTCAACGCAAGAAGAAGTGTTCTTGCAAAGGCGTGAGCCCTACGTGGTGGGGAGCGACGGCCGTAGGCCCCGTGACGCAGAGTGGGAAATACCCACTGAGACATGCCCCTATCATCTTGAGGCCCCGCCAG
>SLSY01000112.1 GCA_007130145.1 Bacillota bacterium | reverse complement strand
GGGTAACGTATGCATCATTGCTCTGGGGCACGGGTTCGTCGCGTTTGCCATGCAGACCAGGGTGCACTGTTTGATCAGCAGCGCCATGGCTGCGTTAACGTGGCATTGCCGTGTTGAAGTCCCCGAGGACCGTACTCATACATGGAGGGAGCGACTGTCTTGGCCTGTGCGGGTGTTTTTAGCCGCGAGCGGGGTAACGACGGTCTAAGGGCGCAGCCAAAGCCAAGGCTATGAGCAGTACAGAGGAGTTCCCATGGCCCGAGCTCGGGTATACGCTCAATGTTGCTGAGATTGATCCGGTGAGTAACGCTCCTCCGCAGCGCTTAGTCCCCCGCCTTCCTGTCTTGCTTGTAATGAGTCGACTGGTAGAAACGAATGCCGCCCGGATAGACTTTTACGTCTGCGAAACCGTGACCCATGAGGATGCGAGCCGCGTTGTAGGCGCGAACCCCGACGGCACAGAAGACGATGATCTCACTCTCACAATCAAGCGCTTGTAGCTGCGAGCGCAGCTGGCCGAGAGGGATGTTGATCGCGCCGGGGATCGCGTACTCTTCACATTCGACCTCTTCGCGTACATCCAAGATGATGCGTTGATGTTCCACTTTGCTATCCAAAACGTCCCACCGGGTGAAGGAAACCAGGCCCGCGATAAAATTGCTTGCCACAAATCCCGCCATGTTCACCGGATCCTTGGCCGAGGAGTAAGGCGGAGCATAGGCCAGCTCTAGCTCTCCCAGTTGCGTCACGCTGGCCCCAAGCCGCATGGCCGTGGCGATCACATCGATACGCTTATCCACGCCTCGCTTGCCCGCTATTTGGGCTCCCAAGATACGCTGGTCATCCGTGTTGAAGATGATCTTCAGCGTCACCGGTGAGGCCCCTCCATAATAGCCGGCATGGGAGTTTTGGATCAGCAGCAATGCTTCGTAGTCGGTTCCTGGCACCAGCCCTCGCTTTTGGAGGGTTTTCTCGTTGGCTCCCGTGGCAGCTGCGGTCATGTCAAACACCTTGACTACGGCGGTGCCCTGTGTCCCGCGGTAGCGCTGACCATCTCCCAGTATGTTATCGGCTGCGATGCGTGCCTGCTTGTTGGCGGGTCCGGCCAGGGGGATCATGGTGCGGCTCTTATCGACGAAATCTTCCACTTCGATGACATCGCCCACCGCATAGATGTCCGGATCTGATGTGCGCATATCATCATTGACCACAATGCCTCCCTGCGCGTTGATATCAAGGCCTGCATCGCGGGCCAGCACGCTATTAGGCCGAATACCGATGGCCAAGATGACCAGATTTGCTTCAATCTCTTTGCCACTGGCCAAACTGACCACGATATCTCTACCTGCCTGCGCAAAAGAACGAACACCATCGTTCAAATGAAGCTTCACCCCGTGCATTTCCAGGCTTTCGTGAAGAATCTGGGCCATCTCATAGTCAAAGGGGGCCATCACCTGGGGAAGCATTTCCACTAAAGTGACCTCTACTCCGAGTTGGCGCAGGTTTTCTGTCATCTCCAGTCCGATAAACCCGCCTCCTATCACAACAGCATGCTTGACCGCACGTTGCTGTACGTGCCGCCGGATGTTGTCGGCATCATCCACCGTCCACAGGGTCGTGATACCTTCGGAATCGATGCCCGGAATGGGTGGCTTGAGAGGGGATGATCCGGTAGCCAGAATCAAGGTGTCGTAGGGCAAAGTATACGTCTCTTTGCGCTTGAGATCTTTCACGGTTACGCTCTTTTGCTCTCGGTTGATGGACGTGACTTCCTGATGGGTGCGCGCATCGATATTGTACCTTTGCAGAAACATTTCGGGTGTCTGCAGGAACAGTTCTTCTTTGGTCTTGATCACGTCTCCCACGTGATACGGTAAGCCGCAGTTGGCATACGAAATATGAGGACCGCGCTCAATCATAGTGATGGTTGCATGTTCATCCCGCCGCCGCAGCCGGGCTGCGGCCGTGGCTCCGCCCGCCACCCCGCCCACGATCACGATTCTTACACTCATGAGATCGCCCCCTATCAAGGCAGCTCTACTGGCTCAACACGCTGGTGCGGATCCAGTGAAACTGCTACTTTTGCTCACTTGATTCATTTACCATGTCCCCTTGAAGGCAGAAAGCCCAGTAGCATTTGGTCGGAGCAGTTGACATGAATAGGCGGTGGTATGCTTTTGTTTCTCACCCCCGGGGAGTTCTTGGTGACACATGTACAGGCTCCCCGTGTTGAGCCCGCCGGTCTATTTGAACATCTCTCCCTCTGTGATGGGCCAATTACTGTGACCGATGATGGTCCTTATTGGGAGTGACGGGACGACAGATGATGGGTACTTCTGCTGTACAACTTCTCTTGAGCATTCTCACTACTCTGCCCACACGGCCATTGGTGTTTCAGCGCGGTGCGCCCAGACTCACACCTCACGTCTTGAATTGTGCGTAGTTTGAACGCCAACGCTGTTTTCTTTGAGCCCGCCTTATTGTCAGGCCTGGGAATCAAACTCCCAGGTACGTACCTGGTCCTGGACATTGGCTACCGTCGCATAGTCGATGCGGATGGTGATGATGGCGATGTCTCCTCCGTCAATGAAGGTGCCCATGGTAGGGTGCTGCTTCTTGTGTTTGGTGCGGTAGGGTTCTCCCTGGCCGGGAGGAAAGACATGAGCCAACCCATACAGGGTGCAGCTCATATCCTGTGTGGAGGCATTACCTGTGGGTGTGACCAGCAGTGCTACTCTTGGGTTTTCCTGGAGCTGCTGTACTTTCCTCGTATGGCGTCGGCTGGAGAGTATGAGGGTGCGCTCCTTGGCGACGAAGGTGAAGTTCATCAGGCTCAGATGGGGCTGATTGCCGTGGGAGGTAGCCAGACAGCAAAGCCGCTCGTGGGTCAACAGATTCAGAATGGTCTGGGGCATGTTCACAGTTCTTTCTTCCTCTCTGCTTCTCTGTCGATGCGAACAGAAGATGCCAATGGCATGATATTGGTGCCGGTTGATCGTGAGCGAGCATCGGAGCTCTTGTTCGTGTCACTTCCACAGGCAGGAGGCGCCAACAAAGAAATAGAGCCGTCGATCTCCCTACATTGCGAGCAGCCTGCCAAAGGGGAACGGATATGACATTGATTCTCGTCATGAGCAAGATTGTCCTACCTTCAACTAGCGTCAGCAAAAGATGTGGTGATGGAGGCAGTTGCTGCATGGAGCGGTAGTCACCCGCTTGCTATCGGGATATTCCGGCCCTTTCTGGCCTAAACTACAGCTGCAAATGCTCCACATGAAAGGAGAATCAACTGACATCGTTGGCAGCGACCGTTTGGTGCAAGGGCTCGGGGCCGGCATGTTTGCCGGCTTGATCATGTCGATTCTTGATCTCATACTGCTTGCCCGCGGGTGGATAGAGTTTGCCTATTATGATTGGGGGCTCTCATTGATCAAGGGCACGACCGCACATAACCTGTTCGAGATGGTAGTAGGCCAAGTGACGCATATATTGTTTTCCGGTATGTTAGGGATTGTCTTTGCCTATGCTGTTGTGCTTGTTTCCAGCCAAAACCACTTGCTCAAAGGCTGGCTCTATGGCATCGCGGTTTGGTTCTCGGTGCATTTTGTCGTGAACCTATTTGCTTTTGACCCCTTGCGCCCCATACCCACGAGCCAGGTCATATCCGATTTCTTCACTGCCTCCGTCTATGGCCTTGTGCTTTCTATGGCTTTGCACCGCTTGAGCCGAAAGTAAGGACATCTAGAGGGCCCGAAATAGCGGCTCCCGCAGCCCGTTCCTGTTCTCTACCGGCACCGGGGCTCATTGCGTCTTGCTGCGCCAACCATGCTTATGAGCAAGGCTTGGCGGCGTTTGATAGCTCGCCAGAAGAGAATTAGTATAGTATTATAACTGGAATGAAAATGGAATGAATTCTGAAAGGAGTGGGTTCTCTGTGGATGAACTGGTCAATGCTCTGTTAACAAGGAGGATACGCCCATCCTTTCACAGAATCAAAATATTGGAGTACCTCATTCATCACCGCATCCATCCCACGGCGGCTCAGATATTCAGGCAACTGCAGCGAGAAATCCCAACCATGTCCAAGGCGACCGTCTACAATACGCTCAACGTGTTTCTCTCCACCGGCTTGGTAAGGTCTTTGACCATCGATGATACGGAAACACGTTATGACATTACGACGACTAACCATGGCCACTTCAAGTGCAGTGCCTGCGGTGCGATTCATGACTTTGACGTTAACACCAATGGCTGTAACATCGATGGGCTGGAAGGTTTTGCGGTGGAAAGAAAGGACATCTATTTCAGGGGCCTGTGCCCCAAGTGTGCTTGACAATCAGTGCAACAGAAGGAGGTTGATTCACAAGCGATGGAAAGCTGATGAAGCGTTACCGCCGCGGCTTGACAAAGACGATCAAGGGCCACGACCACCGGTTGTACGGGTCTTACTTGATGCCAGTGACCTTCCCGCGAATTAGGATACAAACGAAAGGAGAATGAAAAATGACCAACGAAGCCCCCAACATTCCTCTTTTGGGTGAGAAGGCTCCCGAATTCACCGCTGTTACCACGCACGGCCCTATCTCGCTTTCGGACTACAAGGGGAAGTGGGTCATACTCTTCTCACATCCGGCCGACTTCACTCCCGTGTGCACCACGGAGTTTTCTGCGTTCGC
>SLSY01000150.1 GCA_007130145.1 Bacillota bacterium | reverse complement strand
TGTACCAACAGATACACGCGGGCCAACGCCAAGAACAACACAAAGATCAATAAAGCGGACAGGAGCATATGCTCATAATGCCACGCCACGATCCAACCAGCATTGGCCAGATTACTCACGGCAAAGCAGGGGCCAATCCGGGCCAGATACTGTGCCTCATGTTCCTTCTGCCACCACACCGTCACCATCTGATAGATGACAAACGCACCCAAAAGGGCGTAGATCAAGCCCCATATAGAGAAAGTGAAACCGGTCGGGGCAAAAAGATTGGGATAAAGATCGGAGATCTCTCCCGTGGTCTTGCCGCCGATGGGAATGAGATTGGCCAGGCCATTGGCAACAAGAACCACAACAAAGGTGGCTAGATTCACCAAGGTCCAACGCTTCGTTTCAACCATCTGTTATTCACCTCAGTTACATGCCCTATAGCCACGCCAAACCCACCGTCTAGGGTCTGGGTACCTCCATCGAAGTAACGCTAGTTTCAGGAAGATTCTTGAGGCGATCAATCATGTCTTGCACATGGGTCGGGGCACCTTCGACTAGCACCATGATGAGACCATGATCCGGATCGTTCTCGTGAATTCCCAGACGTACCTTAATCTCACAACCATGCTCGGTGAGAATCTGCTGTGCTTGCGGTGCGGAAACGGAACGATGACGAAGTTGAATCACCAGCAGATGGCGACAAGACTCTTGGCAGCTGCAAGCGCTCTCTTGCATGTTAAAACCTCCTTTTGCAGACTGAAGTATATTCACCATTGATCATTCACCACCCATCGCCCCAACTCCTTCGTGAAACACCTCATCGTTATGCAGACTATGTCATACCGTCACCTTCCATTGACCATGTATGGGGAGGAATGCGGTAATGTCATGGTAAACTTATTCATGAAACGAAGATACCGTCCATCCTAATGGGAGGTGACAGGCTATGCATCAAGACTATGACCTCAAGATAGGCGGAGCCGCGGGGCAGGGACTACAAGTAATCGGAGACCTCATTGCAAAGGCACTGGCACGCAGCGGGCTCCATCTGTTTGCCTATCAGGACTTCTATTCTCGTGTGCGGGGAGGCCATAACTTCTACCACGTGCGAGCAGCATCGTCCCCCGTGTTTTCCCACAAGAGCCGGCTGGACATTTTGGTGGCGCTGGACCAGGCCTCCATAACACGCCACTACGATGAAATCGGCGCCGGGGGGGTGCTCCTGTTTGACTCACAAAACGTTCAAGTTGAAGCAAACTCCCCCAATGTGATGGGTTTGGACCTGGCGAAGCTGGCCGTCGAAGGTGGCGGTCACAAGATCATGGCCAATACCGTGGCCGCCGGAGCCGTCTGGCACATTGTAGGAGGCGAAAGCGAGCTGCTCGCCGGCGCCATCGCTGATACGTTTGCCAGCAAGGGTGAAAAGATTGTGGCATCCAATCAGGCGGCGGCTGCCGCCGGAGCCCGCTGGGCCCAAGAAATGTTTCGCGGAAACTGTAGCATGAAGGTCAACCGGCAATCCACCGATTCGCGCATGGTTCTTACGGGCAACGAGGCTTTGGCTCTTGGTGCCCTTGCAGCAGGCTGCCGCTTTGTCAGTGCCTATCCTATGACGCCAGCCAGCGGGATTGTAGAACACATGAATGGTAAAGCCGACCGTATGTCTCTCGCATTCGAGCAGGCCGAAGACGAGATTTCTGCTATCAATATGGCGATGGGCGCCGCCTTTTGTGGAGTGCGCTCCATGGTAGCTACATCAGGCGGCGGCTTCTCTCTCATGGTGGAAGGGCTTTCGCTGGCCGGCTGCACAGAAACACCGGTGGTAATCGCCATGGGGCAACGCCCCGGTCCCAGCACTGGCATGGCCACTCGCACTGAGCAAGGCGATCTCCTCTTCTGCCTCCATGCCGGTCACGGCGAGTTTCCCCGGGCCATCCTTACACCGGGTCATCCCGAGGACGCTTTCTGGGCCATGATTCATGCCTTCAACCTGGCCGACCGCTACCATATCCCCGTCTTTGTGATGACAGACCAACTCTTGGCCGATGGATACGCCACCTTAACGCCTCCGGACGTACAACGTGTAACCATCGACCGCGGACCGCTGGCCCCGGTCGACAGCCTAGCGTCGGATGAACCCTACCGCCGCTATCAGTTCACAGCTAATGGCGTCTCTCCTCGCGCTTTTCCGGGTCAGAGTGAGAAGCTGGTCATCAGCACGGGTAACGAGCATGACGAAACGGGGCTTTCCACTGAGGATCCCACGTTACGTACACGCATGGTGCAAAAACGCCTGGCCAAGTCCCGGCCCCTTGCAGACGAGGTGCTACCACCGGTGGGATATGGTGGTGAAGATGCTGCTACGGTGCTCTTAACCTGGGGATCTTCTTACGGAGCTTGCCGAGAAGCCGTGGATTTGCTCCATGAGGACGATCAAGACGTGAGCATGATCCACTTGCCCCAGGTGTGGCCCTTTCCTGCCCGTGCTCTCTTGCCGCTATTGGCTTCAACCTCGCGGGTGGTGACGGTGGAGATGAATGCCACGGGTCAGCTGGGGCGGTTGTTGCGCCAAGAAACACTCATTCAACCCCATGCGGCGATTCTGAAATATGATGGCAGACCGATGAACGGAGAGTTCGTAGTAGAGGAACTGGCAAAGGGGGGACAAAATCCATGGTGACAACAAACGACTATGATAGCGACCGTGAGAACTCCTGGTGCCCTGGCTGCGGCAATTTCCCCATACTCGAAGTGCTAAAGGAGTCTCTGGCAGAGCGTGGTATTTGGCCCCATGAAGCCCTCATCGTTTCGGGCATTGGCCAAGCCGGTAAACTGCCTCAATACATGAGGGTCAATATGTTTAACGTCTTGCACGGTCGAACCTTGCCGGTGGCTACCGGTGCCAAGCTGGCCAACCACCGTTTGGTGGTTCTGGCCGTGGGCGGAGATGGCGATGGCTATGCGGAAGGAGGCAATCATCTCATTCATGCCGCACGGCGCAATGTGGACTTGACCTATCTGGTGCACAATAACCAGATTTATGGCCTGACCAAAGGGCAGGCATCGCCCACCACCGACGCAGGCAGTGTCACCACCACCACGCCCCGGGGTAACCCCACACCAGGACTCAACCCCATCGCGCTGGTATTGAGTCTACAGCCCAACTTCGTGGCGCGCGGTTATGCTGGCAATAAGGAACAGCTGGCCCAGCTCATTCAGACCGGCCTAGAGCATCCCGGCTTTTCCTTCATCGATATTCTGCAACCGTGCGTTACGTTCAACAAGGTTAACACCTACAGCTGGTACAGCGAGCGCGTCTACGATATCAACCAAGCAGGTCATGACCCTGAGGATCTCTCGGGCGCTTTCTCTTTGGCCCAGGAGTGGGGCAAGCGCATTCCCACCGGGATCTTCTACAAAGGAGACCGGCCGGTATTTCACGAGAGCATCTTAGGAAAGGATGCAAGGCCCCTCTGGGAGCTTGAGCCAGAGCCTGCCCGCATAAGTGCCTTTTTCCCCGAGTACTTCTAAACACCAGACCGGGGGTGCAAGCCTCGAGGCATGCACCCCCGGTCAGGGGAGGATGGTCTTTAGTGCCAACGTCTCAAGCCAGACTCATCCGGCTGTGGGTGCCTGTATGGCTGGTGTTCGCGGCCTTTTTCGAAAATATGGCCCAGCAGCCCCTCATCTCGGTGTTTTCGGTAAGCCTGGGAGCATCTGCTACCGTAGCAGGATTGACGGTGAGTATCTACTCCCTGTTCAATCTCGGTGGTAATCTCATATCCCACTGGGCACTGGGCCGGGTAGGACCGCGTTGGATACTCGGATGGGTTATGCTGACGGCCGGACTGTTGGTAACAGCCTCGGGTTTTTGTCAGACCCCGCAACAGCTGTTGTTGCTCCGTTCACTACACGGTCTTGCAGGAGGACTCCTGGTCCCGGTCATCTTCGTGCAGATTTCCACCGCAAGCACCCGTCAACGTCATGGCATCACCATGGCACGGGGAGGCATCGCCATTGCTCTGGCCTCTACCCTTGGTCCGGTGCTGGCCGGATTTGTCAACCAAAGGGCTGGCTTTGCCACCGCCTTCACCACCATTGGCAGCGTGCTCATAACCAGCGGTCTGATTGCTTTGTTGCTCATCCCCCACCACACACCCCCAAAGAGAAGAACACTGCCCCTCAAGATCCTCAAAGCAACATGGGGGGGCTGTCAGGTGAGAAGCGCCTGCCGCATAGCGTTCGCCTTCATGGCAGCCTTGGGCATCATGGCCTTTCGCTTCCCCCTCAAGGGGCAGGAGGTGGGGCTCACCTCCGGCCAAATTGGCCTTGGTTTTGGCATGTTCTCCCTGGCTGCCGCCATCGTGATGGCACCGGCAGGTTGTCTGTCCGATCGTCATGGCCGCCGCTGGCCTCTCTTGGGAGGACTGGTGGTGAGCACCCTAGGCATGCTGGGTCTAAGCTGGGGACAAACCTTCACGCCCCTGCTGATGGCCATGGTAGGTCATGGAGCCGGCTTTGGCATGCTCTTTCCCGTGAGCAACGCCTTGCTTCTTGATGGCTGCAGGCCACAGGAACGCAGCGCCGCCTTCGGCGTCTTTCACGCCTTCTTCTCGCTCGGCGTATTCACAGGTCCCCTGGTGGCCATCGCCCTCATGCGCTACACGAGTCCCTTTCACGTAGCCGCGGCCATCCTCTTGATCACCGCCACGTTGACGGCCTCCAGCATCCCCTCGCGTCCTCGCGGTTCACCTGGCCAAAGCA
>SLSY01000045.1 GCA_007130145.1 Bacillota bacterium | reverse complement strand
CCGACCGGCAGCGGCAAATCCACCAGTTTGTACGCGGCCCTGGATAAATTGAACACCGATGACCGCAAGATCATCACGATCGAGGACCCGGTGGAGTATCAGATTCCGGGCATTCTGCAATTGCAGGTGCAGCCCGAAATCGGGTTCACGTTTGCCGCAGGGTTGCGCTCCATCCTCCGCCATGATCCGGACATCATCATGATCGGCGAGATCCGGGATAAGGAGACGGCGCGCATTGCCATTGAATCTGCTCTGACCGGACACTTGGTCTTTAGTACCCTTCACACCAACGATGCGGCCGGAGCCATTACGCGTTTGACCGAGATGGATATTGAACCTTACTTGACGGCTTCGTCACTGATTGGTATTGTGGCCCAGCGCTTGGCTCGCTTGCTCTGCTCACAGTGTAAGGAGCCTTATACCCTGAGTGCGGAGCGAGCCCGGGAGATTGGGGGGTTTGAGGTCAAGCCCAACGAAGAGGAGATCAAGGTGTATCGTGCCCGTACGGGAGGCTGCATCCGTTGCAGCCAGACCGGTTATTCGGGGCGCATCGGCATATATGAATACCTACCGGTGAGTGAGACCATTCAGCAGATGACCCTGGAACGGAAATCGGCACGCGAGATCAAGCACGCGGCCATCTCCGAAGGCATGGTCACCTTGCGGGAAGACGGCATGAACAAGGTCCGTCAAGGGTTGACTTCGGTAGAGGAGATACTGAGGGGGATACTATGAGTATAGCAGAGGCGTTTACACTTAGTCTGGAGGAGATTCTCAGCATATCCGTGGATATGCGGGCGTCTGACTTGCACTTGACCGCGGGCTTGCCACCCATGGCCCGGGTATATGGCGAGCTCGTCCCCCTGGAAGTGGGAGAACTGCGCTCCACGGACATTCGCGCGTTGGTGTATCCGCTCCTTGATGACAAGCAACGAGCACAACTGGAAGAGGATTGGGAGCTGGACTTTTCCTATTCGGTGCCGGGTTTATCCCGATTTCGCGGCAGCATCATGATCCAGCGCGGGTCGGTTGATGTGGCCTTTCGCATGATCCCTTGGAGCATTCCTCACATTGACGATTTGGGATTGCCCGCCATCACGCGTGAGTTCTCCCGCATTCCCCGGGGTTTGGTCTTGGTCACCGGGCCCACCGGTAGTGGCAAGACGACCACGTTGGCAGCGATGATCGGTCTGATCAACCAGGAACGCCGGGTCAACATTGTGACCATCGAAGATCCCATTGAGTTTTTGCATACCCATGACAAGGCCATTGTCAGGCAGCGAGAGGTGGGGAGTGACACCCATTCCTTTACCAATGCCTTGCGTAATGCTATGCGGCATGACCCCGATGTCATCCTCATCGGTGAGATGCGGGATCAAATTAGCATTGCCATTGCTCTGACGGCGGCGGAAACCGGACACTTAGTGTTCTCGACCTTGCACACCCAGACGGCTCCTTTGGCGGTGCAGCGTATCATCGACGTTTTTAGCGATTCCATGCGGAACCAGATCCGCTTGCAGTTGGCCGATACGCTGAAAGGTGTCATCGCCCAG
Source organism: Bacillota bacterium (assembly GCA_007130145.1). GTDB lineage: Bacteria > Bacillota > Sulfobacillia > UBA8153 > UBA8153 > SLSY01. The sequence goes on along the minus strand of SLSY01000045.1, from coordinate 3,228 downwards.
CAGATCCTGCCCCGGGCCGACAGTGAGGGCCGGGTAGCGGCGGTGGAGGTTTTGGTCAACACCCCGGCGGTGGGTAACCTCATCCGCGAGGGAAAAGAGCACCAGCTCTACAGTGCGCTGCAAACCGGACGGCAAGTTGGTATGCAGACCATGGACTCGGCTCTGGCTGACCTTTGTTTGCAGGGCTTAATCTCCCGTGAAGTGGCGCTGGCACGTTGTATCAACCGGACGGAACTGGAAAGGATGCTTAACTAATTTGACAGCCTTGTTGGTGTTCATCTTCGGGCTTTTTGTGGGTTCGTTTTTGAATGTATGCATTTACCGGATCTATCGCAAGCAGTCCATCGTGTTTCCGCCGTCTCGTTGTCCTGACTGTGGGAAGCGGCTGGGCGTGAGCGAACTGGTGCCGGTGTTCAGCTGGTTGTTTCAAGGTGGTAGGTGCCGCGGCTGTCATGAGAGGATCTCTTGGCGCTATCCGGTGGTGGAGTTGGCTACGGGAGTTACCTACGCTTTGCTTTTTGCGTATTTTCCCGGGGTTGACTTCATCATACAGGTATTTTTCTATAGTATCTTGATAATTGTATTTTTCATCGATCTGGAGCACCAGATCATACCCAACCGTCTGGTCATCGTGCTCCTTATCTACGCCGTCGCCATACAGGTCCTAAGACCAGTGCATTCCCGGCCCGAGGCGTTGATCGGAGTGGCGGTGGGAGGAGGCTTCCTTCTTCTTCTTGCCATCGTGAGCAAAGGCGGCATGGGCGGCGGTGACGTCAAACTGATGCTCGCTCTCGGTCTCTGGTTTGGGTGGCAGAAAACGCTACTTCTGATGTTTCTGGCGTTCTTGGGCGGGGGGTTGCTCAGTATATTTCTACTGGCTACGGGTATCAAGAAGCGGAAGGATGGCATCGCCTTTGGTCCGTTCCTGATCGTGGCGGCACTGATTACTACCATCTGGGGGAGAGACATCCTTCAATGGTATCTAGGCTTCTAGCTAGATTGAGAAGATACATGAATCGTAGATTTCACAGCAAATAGTGTGCATGATCTTGTGATTGCGTGTATAATTGCCTCACAAGGAGGTTTCATAATTCGATTGTCCGTGAAAAATAGGGTCAAAGATAAGAGCGGGTTTACGAAATAGTTAATGAAACCGAAAGCCATTGCGTGAAACTTCATCAAGGTGCATTCACAATCGTGCTTGGATGAATAGAGTTTTTGGGAGCATATTCTGATTCTAGGAGGAGTTAACATGATCAGAGATCGTAGAGGAGCTGCCCTGCCTATAGCTTTGATTTCAATGCTGGTACTGACACTACTGGGAACCGGACTCTGGCAATACAGTACGACGGACACGATTCAGGTAGCGCGCCAAGAAAATCGCATGAAGGCCTTCTACATAGCTCGCTCAGGTGCAGAAGCGACCGCCAAGTGGATGGTTGACAAAGGAGCGAGCGCCAGTGACATGGTGGGCAAAAATTCTATGCCTACGGATCTTGGCGACGGGTCATTTTCTGTAACAATCGAGGAAGAAGACCCTTATGACCCTGGGAATCGGGTTATTATCCACTCCACGGCTACTGTCGGGGGAGTGTCTGCTCGCGCATCGTTAGCGCTTAGCAGGATATCCGGTGTCAATGTCGCCAGCTACCCCAGTGGTTTCTTTCCGTATGCCATCTATGCCGAAGAGTACATCATACTCGGTGGCAATGTGTTCATCGATGGTTCTGTAGGCATACCTGAAGACGGCGATCTGACCATCAATGGTGCGGCCGTCACCATTGATGGTGACACAGACAGGGTGGACATGGGGTATGAAGATGCTGAGTTCCCCTATGATGGAGATCCCCAACCCGATCTTAGTCCCACGGGTCAGCCTCAACCTGTAGAGATTAAAGCCCAGAGGTATGGCGTTGTGGACGTGGGCCCTGGTCGGCACCTGGAGTTTAAGACACCCGGAGTAATGGAGGTTCGGATGAGTAGCTTGGAGACCCGCAACGCCAATATCATCATTGCCGACGGTACGAAAGTGCGTCTATTCATCGATGAGTTATTCGACCACAAAGGCTCGGTCGAGGCCAGCAGCTCCGATCAATTGATAGTATTTATGGCCCCTGATAGTCAAGCATCTCTTCCCATTGGAAACTCCGTATTCAGGGGCTATGTATACGGGCCGAATGCTCATGTGGATTTCTCCGGAACCCAGAATTTCCACGGAGCTATTGTGGCGGGTACAGTGTTCACCAACGGAAATGCTGGGGTCTTCCACCCCGGAGTCACCGAAGGCGAATGGGTTTACCCAGAGGACGTCGAGGATTACTTTGAAGATGGGTTTGAAATAGACTATTGGATTCCGACAAACTAGGCGGTGGTTCTGGTGAAACTGTATCGAAGCCGAGGCTCACACGGGTTTAGCCTTGTAGAGTTGCTGATTGCTGTTGCCGTTTTCGCGGTGGCGCTGACAGTTCTTATCGGGTTGTTTACTCAGAGCTTTCAGGGCGTTTTTTCCGCCGGTCGCAAGACCGAAGCACAGTATATGGGACAAGAGGCAATGGAGAATGTTCTCGCCGGTATCGAAAATGAGTATCCCGATGCAATTATTGTAGTGGAGCCCGAAGAAGACATATCTTTGGAGATCGCCTTTACCCCTCCCATTACACTGTACGGGACAATGGTAACGGTGACGGTAAATTACACCGATAGCGCTGGCCGATCGCGTACCCAGGTGTTCAAATCGTTCATTCCTAAAACCACAACACCAGACTGAATTCTGGTAGCGAAGTGCTTTCAGGGAGGCATATTTGATGAGAAACAGGGGAGACGGATGGTGGAGCCGTAGAGACAACAACGGCGGCTTCAGTTTGGTGGAACTGCTGGTGGTTGTGGTCCTTATCAACGTCATTTTGGCCGTGGGATATGCCTTTTATTCCTTTGGCACACGCGCGTTCAACGTGGGCGAGGCACAGAGCAATGTCCAGCAAAGCGTGCGTTTGGCAAGTGATCATATATCGCAGAGGCTGCGCCATGCGTTTGAGGTGCAGATACTTGATGCCTCTTACGTGGTTCCGGAGAAAGAAGAGATTGATGAGCAGTTTAATTACATATTTCTGAATGATGATGGTGCGATTGAGCATCGGTATAGTGATGGGTCGCTGATCTTGCTTGGAGGAGATGGAGCTGGGGCGCAGGCTACTTCACTCGAGTTTGACATCAACGATGTCAGTGATG
>SLSY01000247.1 GCA_007130145.1 Bacillota bacterium | reverse complement strand
CGTTCCTCCAGTTTCGCCAAAAGTTCTGCGAATATTGCTTTTGGCTGCGTTGTTTGGGCAATGACTCCTACAGGACCGGTAATGATCACGTTCTCAAGCTCCTCCACACGGGCAATAACGTGCGCTTGCCCTGCTGCATCTACTAGACCCTCGACTTCCGGATGACCGCTATCTCCTAGGATGAGCACCATATTCACTTCCTGGGCCAGCTGACGCCCGGCCGCTTGCGCTCGCTTGACGAAAGGACAGGTGGCATCCATGATCGGAAGGCCCAACGCTTTTGCTTCATCCAACACCGCCGCGGTGGTGCCATGAGCCCGGATCAACAGAGGTCTTCCCTGGGCCTCTCCCAGCTCATTCACAGGTTCCAATCCAAGTTTGGTCAGTTCTTCGACCACGTGCGAATTGTGAACCAAGGGTCCTAAGGTTACGGCTCCTTCTTGCCGGGCTGCTTCCTGCCCCAGAGTCAGAGCTCTTCGCACACCGTGGCAGAAACCGATCTTATCGGCGACCTTGATCTTCAAGATTCTTTCAGCCTCCCGATGGCGTTGGTAATAGCAAGGGCCCCGCGGGCGGATTGCTCACTGCGGCTACCCCCTTCATCCAAGTGGAAAGGAGCTCCCATACGCACTACAACCCTTCCTCCCAGGCGGTAATCACTGATGATGACAGCCGGTTGAATGATGGCCTTGGTCTTGAGCGCCAAAAAGGCCGCACCCGCCGAAACCTGCCCCATGTCCCCGGTCTTGCTGCGCGTCCCTTCAGGAAACATTCCGACAGCTTGTCCGTCTTCGAGTATGGACAGGGCTTCCCTTATGGCCCTGCGATCGGGAGCTCCGCGTTTGATGGGGAATGCACCCAGACCTCGCAGCAGATAAGCGAAAGCAACGTTGGAAAAAAGCTCTTGCTTGGCCATGAACCTGACCTTGCGGGGGGCGACAACCGCCAGAAGAGGTGGATCCCACCAGCTGATATGATTGGCGCAAAACACCACGGGCCCACGGGCCGGGAAGTGTTCCCGTCCCTCTACCCGCACGTTGAACAGAAGTTTGAAAAGGAGTGCAAATAAACCCTTACCCAGGCCGTATAGCAGAAAGGCCACCCCGCTTACAGTATTCAACTACCATCTCCACCACTTGCTCGATGGTCAGGCAGGAGGAATCTATCATATAAGCATCGGGTACACGAACCAACGGAGCAACCTTGCGTTCACTGTCGATTCTGTCGCGCTGGCGCAGATTCTCCTGCACCGTCTCTTTGTGCACCTGATAACCGGCTGCTCTGAGTTCTTCCCAACGACGGCGGGCCCTTTCTTCCAGCGAGGCGGTTAGGAAGATCTTGCAACCCGCCTCCGGCAGAACGTGGCTGGCAATATCGCGACCCTCGGCTACCACCCATCCGGCACTGGCCAGCTGGCGTTGTTGTACCTTCATATGATGACGCACCGCCGGGCTCTGAGCAACGTAAGACACCGCTTCATTGACTTCGGGGGTGCGTAGTTGGTCTGTTACTTCTTTTTGATCGACAAAAACGCGCACCCGGCTATCCTCATAAGTGCCGGGGCGCAGTTCAATGTCGGTACGCGCTGCCAGTTGTGCGAGAGCCGCCTCTTCCGTCAAGTCAACCGGTTCCTGCAACGCCCTTACCGTCAACGCTCGATACATGGCCCCCGTATCCAGATACACATACTGCATCCGGTGTGCCACTTCTCGTGCTACCGTGCTTTTCCCAGCACCTGCTGGTCCATCAATAGCGATGACGTTTCGCAACTTCGCTAGTTGGTTATCCCTACTCATGTTTTTCATGTTCGACAGATAGATTTCCATTTCCTCTTTATTAGCGGCTCAAAGCCAGAAAAACTGCGAATTATTTGTGCACCTGACAGGCGCCCCAGTACACATCCTCTCCCGGGTCTATTCGAATCCACGCTCCCCGGGCGGGGAAGCGCACGCCATGGCTGGCCGATACGCGGACCGTTGTAGCCGGAGGTCCTTCCGCCAGGGATAGGAGTAGGCGGTCACCACTGTTGACCTGCAACGTCAAAGAACCGCCGTGAAGATCCCCCACCGCTTCGCTGTTTACGATAACCCGGACGCGGGCCGGAGGATCTGCCGTTAGTCTGATCCAACCCCTTCGATAGGATAACGCCGGCCACTGTTGCCCTTCGGGCGCATCGATAAACGGCAGCAAACCACGGCCATAGGGATGTGCAAGGAATAGCTGACATACGACCAGCAAAGATAGACAGAGGGCAGTGACACGGGTTAAGCACACCTCTAAGGCACTGAGATTGATCTCCTTGTTGCGGATACGGTGTCTTCTACTCCTCATCGCCTGCACCGCGTCACTGCAGCAATGCGCGGCCTGTCCCCCATTCTCTTCCAATGTAGAACCGGTGAGCATCACCGGGCAAAGAGTCTCAGATGACCCCCCGGGTCTACAGTATATTCAGATGGGGCTTGACTTAGTCTTCTGCATCCAGGGCTCCGAGCAGGTCATCCCAAAGGTCACGGGGATCTTCAATGCCCGTGGATATGCGAATCAGGCCGCCAGTGATGCCCAATTGCACCTGTTCATGCGCACTGAGGCCCCGGTGCGAGGTGGTCAAAGGATACGAGAGGGTGGTAGCAACGTCCCCGAGGCTGGGCACAAAGCGCACGAGGCGGGAGCGCTCCACCAGCGCCTGTGCAGCCCGTGTCCCCCCTTTTAGCCGCAAGGAGAACATGGCACCAAATCCCCGGTTGAGTGTGCGGCGGGCCACATCATGAGTGGGATGAGCCGTAAGACCAGGATAATAGACTTCTTCCACGGCCGAATGTGTCCGCAGACGTTCGGCAAGATACAGGGCATTGGCTGAGCTTTTCTCCATGCGCAGAGCAAGAGTCTTCATGCCTCGCAAGGTCAACCAAGCTGCAAAGGGGTCGGGGGCCGCTCCCAGCAGCGTAGCGTTGGACCGGATGCTATCCATGATTTCGCTGCGGCCAAGGCAAACGCCACCTGTCAAGTCGCCGTGACCACCAATGAACTTGGTTAGACTGTGCACCACAAGATCGGCCCCTTGGGCCAGAGGCTGGCAGTGATACGGTGTGGCAAAGGTATTGTCTACCATCAGGTAGGCGCCGGCCGCATGGGCGCAGCTGGCCAGCCGGGCCACATCCGCTACCGCCACCCGGGGGTTGGTTATGGTTTCGGCCAAGACCAAACGGGTCTTCTCATTGAGAGAGGACGATACCGATTCCATCTGGGAGGTGTCTACATAGTCCACCATGATGCCGAAATCCCCCATGAGCTTCAAAAGTCCGGTCGTACCTCCGTATAGTTCATGTCCGGCCAGGATACGCTCGCCGGGCCGTACCAAGCTGAGCATAGAGGCCGTGATGGCGGCCATGCCCGATGCGGTCACCAGCGCGTCTTCTGCACCCTCACACTGCGCCAAGGCTTGTTCCAAGCGAGCAATGGTGGGGTTTCCCATGCGAGAGTAGATATAGCCTGCTTTGGTGCCGCTCTGCACCTGGTCTGCTGTTTCTAAATCATCAAAAGAGAAGGCGCTGGTCTGGTAGATGGGTGCAACCAGAGGGCGTGAAACGCCCGTATCATCCTCCTCGTCGCCGAGATGGGGAGCGAGTGTGTGCAAACGCAGTCTATTCATGGAAATCCTTCCTTCCTAGCATGGACTAGCCTCTTTACGCACACACTACTCTTTGGGGGGAGTATATACATGCAACTAACCAAGGATGAGGCCGCCGTATGCCTTATGCTATCGTTCCTGACACTGATGATCGCGGTGGTGGGCATGAGCATCGGCGATGCTTCACTGGCCCAACCGCATATGATCAGCTCGCCCAATCTGGGCCTGGCCCTATTCATGGAGGTTGCTAATGCCCTGCGTTACGTTTCTTTGGTGGGGCTGATAGCAGGCCTGATCGGCACACTAATATTGCCTTCGCGACCTCACTGAAAAAAGGTGCCCGCAGCTTGTGTCAGAGCAAAGATTTCGTACTCAGTGAGATGGCGAGTATGGCCTGCATCCAATATGCCCAGCCTGAGCGGCCCCAAGGCTACCCGGTGCAGATTGAGCACCGGATGTCCCACATGCTTACACATGCGTTTAACTTGCCGTTTTCTTCCCTCATGAATGGTGATGCTCAGCCAAGTCACCTTCTTCTCGTGTCGAATGACCTTGACCTTGGCCCGGTGCGTCATGCCGTCCTCAAGCGGGACGCCCCGGCGCAGTGACGATAGTGTTGGTTTGGTAGGATGGCCTTTCACTTGCACCACGTAAGTCTTGGGTACTTTGCGGCTTGGATGGGTGAGGTTGAAGGCAAGATCGCCATCATTTGTGAAGAGCAAGAGGCCAGTAGAGTCACGATCTAAACGCCCCACCGGATAGACCTTGTGGTTCAAAGGGGGCAAAAGATCTGCCACCACCGGTCTTTGCTGCGGGTCGCTCATGGAGGTAATGAACCCTTTGGGTTTGTGTAACATGAGATAAATCTTCTCCTCGCCTGGCCGAGGCAAACTTCGGTTGTCTACCTGAATATCATCGACTTGAGCGTCAGCCCGGCTCCCCAGCTCGGTAACGATGTCTCCGTTGACAGTGACCCTTCCGGCCCGGATGATTCCTTCACAGTAACGACGGGACCCTAATCCGGCACGTGCCAGGATTTTCTGCAAGCGTTCACGACTCATCTTATCTCTCTCCATTGCTGTAGTGCTCGAGTATTTCTAGGACGCGAAAAAACCCTTGAATGCCCTTCTCCATGGCCGTGCCCCGCACACCGCCACTCAGGGGAGGACTGAT
>SLSY01000180.1 GCA_007130145.1 Bacillota bacterium | reverse complement strand
TAGGCCAAGTGCGCCTTCTCGCGCACGTTCACGAACAGCTTGGAATGGGGGAATCCGCCTAACACCCCATTATACATGACCAGAGAATAGTAATCGGTCCCTGCCAGAGAGGGTGCTCTCAAAGCCCGGCAGATCCTGGCCTGTGAGACATCGGCTTCCTCTAGCGTCTCCTTGGGCTCTTGTCGCACCGGAGGCGGAGTCACCGCTTCGGGCACCGCTCCTTCATTGCGCAAGGCTGCCAGTTTCTCAATCGCTTCCATATCACCGGGGGAGAAGCGTCCCACCATGAAGATATTCAAATCGGCTGCTGCGAGCATGCGGTGGTAATGAGCCGGTAGCTCGCTGCCCTGGATCCGGCCGAGATCTTCCATGGTACCTGTCTCCGTCAGAGCGTGTGGGGCCTCTTCATACATTTCCTGGTTACAGCGGAAAAGAGAGTAGCGGGCCTTGTCATCGACCAAGCTGCGGATCTCCTGCGACAGGTATTCTTTCTCCAAGGCCAGTATGTCTTCATCCATGGTGCCGGTGAGTGCGGCCGGCTCGGTCATGACATTAAGGGTCGCATGCAGAGCCTGGGCAAACACGTCACGTGCCCCGGGAAGGAAGCGTTCGGCCGGGACTTCCAGGCAAACATTAATTAGCTGATGCCCTCCCACCTTGCCCACTCCCGTCGCCAGCTGAGCACCATATAATGTCTCAAGCTGCCGGGTCAACTCCAAGCGGCTGGGATAACAGGTGCTACCGTGCTTCAGAAGACGGGTAGCCAGAGCAGTCATGGCATTGTATCGGGGTTTGAGTTCTTGCTTGAAGTAGAATCGCACCGTATTGGTACGATATCTGTCGGTGTTCAGATAATACAGTGTAGTGTTCGGGCCCAACTCCGACCGGGTGAATTCAGTTAGCATAGACGCCTCCTAGAGCTCTGTGGCCAGGTGCAAACGAGGCCGTGCCCCTCGCCCATATTCGGTGACATGATGTTGATCTCCACTGTCAAACCTCATTCTGTATACATATACCCTTGATGGACCAACGATAAACAACGGTGCGAACCGACGAGTCTCCCTGGTCCGAAGACCTGTACCAGAAGCTGAATGCACTCTGGCACCCTCCACCTCCCGGTGCAAAGTGGTACGTAGAATAGCGAGGGCGCTGCGCGCGGTGCACTCGAAGGAGCGCGTACCAAATCAAGCAACCTTCTGCATGGCCCGAACCTCAGCCTTGCGCATCAAGTTCACATTCGTCAACCGCCGGACAGAAGATTCACTCCCCATCTTTCTCGGAACCGACAGTATTTTCCTGCTCAAACAGGTCGCAAGAGCGCAAACAAAGAACACAAAAGCGAGCCATCCTCGAAAAGACGGCTCGCCCCATGTACGGTCCGAAGTTAACTTACTTTTTCCTCAGCGCCATCCAACAATTCCTGCAGCTGTTCTCCCTCTATTGTCTCCTGTTCCAGTAACACCGAAGCCAGCCGGTGCAGCTTATCTATGTGCGTTTTCAACAGGTCTTCTGCTCTGTCGTAGCACTCGGTCACAACCCGGCGCACCTCTTGATCGATGGCAGCTGCCACTTCCTCCGAGTAGTTACGATCGCGGGAAATATCGCGACCCAAAAAGACCTGATCCTGCTTCGCACCGAAGGTCAGGGGACCTAAAGTCTCGCTCATACCAAACTCCATGATCATCTTGCGAACCAACTTGGTCGCTCGCTCCAGATCATCAGAGGCCCCGGTAGATATCTCTCCGAAAATCATTTCCTCCGCTACACGCCCAGCCATGGCTGACGTGACACGGTCCAAGATCTCCGGCTTTGTGATCAAGTAGCGATCCTCCATGGGCAGCTGCAGCACATAACCCAGAGCATGTCCCCGAGGTACGATGGAAACCTTATGCACCGGATCACTGTCAGGCAATAGTTTAGCCACCAGAGCATGGGCCGCTTCATGAAAAGCGACTGTCTTCTTCTCCTTATCAGATAGAAGACGGCTTTTGCGCTCAGGTCCTGCCAATACGCGATCGATGGCTTCTTCTAGGTCCTCTGTGGCCACCTCGCGACGACGACGCCGTACCGCCAGTAGCGATGCCTCGTTCACCAGGTTCTCCAGATCCGCACCGGTGAAGCCCGGCGTTCGCCTAGCGATAACACCCAGATCCACGTCTTTGGCCAGCCGCTTCCCCCGTATGTGAACTTTGAGAATCTCCAACCGTCCCCTTACATCGGGCCGGTCAATCGTAACCTGCCGGTCGAAACGTCCTGGCCGGAGCAATGCTGGATCCAAGACATCGGGTCGGTTGGTCGCGGCAATGATAATGATGCCTTCATTAATGGCAAAGCCATCCATTTCTACCAGCAGTTGATTCAAGGTTTGCTCCCGCTCATCATGACCACCACCATAGCCGGCCCCTCGCATTCTTCCCACTGCATCGATCTCATCAATGAAGACGATGGCAGGAGCCTGCCGCTTGGCTTGCTCAAAGAGGTCGCGTACCCGCGAAGCACCCACGCCCACAAACATCTCCACAAAATCCGATCCACTGTTTGAGAAAAACGGCACCCCGGCCTCACCGGCTACCGCGCGCGCAATCAAGGTCTTCCCCGTACCAGGGCTGCCAAACAATAACACCCCTTTGGGTATGCGGGCCCCCATCTCAACATATCGCTTAGGGTATCGGAGAAAGTCAACGACTTCCTGCAACTCTTCTTTGACCTCATCGCAACCGGCCACATCATCGAACGACACGGCGGGCTTGCGACCTTCCGTCGCATGCATACGGGCTTTACTCCGCCCAAATTGCATCACACGATTCCCGCTGCCCTGGGTCTGCTGCATGACAAAGAAGAACACACCCACAATGAGCAAAATGGGCAACATGGTTGTGAGCAACGTCGTCCACCAAGGGGGCTGGGGAGGTAATTCGAACCGCATGTGTACGCCCTTCTCTCGCATCAGGTCGTACAAATTGCTATCCGCAGGTATCGTCGCCTCATATTCGCTGCCGTCAGTGAGAGTGCCATACACTGTTTCACCGTCGATGATGGTCGCCGTAGCCACCCGCTCCGCTTCCACATGATCGACAAACTGACTATAGTCGAGCTCTTCTTTGGTAGCGGCACCCGGTGTGAGCATATTCGCTATGGAGATAACCACCAGGAGGATGAGCAAATAGAAGGCCAGACTGCGGAACATTCGGCTCATCTTCTTTCTCCCCTCGCTTCATATCGTATGAATGCTCGCCAAAACGGCGCTCGTTTATTGTAGCATACTTGTATAGGAAAAACAAACATCAGCCACGGCTTATACCAGTCACCACGGCATGTCCCGCAACCGTAGTTCTAACACTCGCACGGTCGTGTCTCGCACGCGAAAGCGATGATCCTGACGTAATGACGCTAACCACACAATGTCCGTCCCGGCGCAGATCACGGGAACCCGATGACGGGCATGGGCGGGAATCTTCTCCTGAATGAAAAACTCCTTTACCCTCTTGGAACCAGCCAAGCCGAGAGGGAAGAAGCGATCGCCGCTGCGTCGCGATCTGACCTTGAGCGGGGCATGCAAACGGTCAAAGTCAACGTAAGCGACCTTGCTCCCGGCGTCAAGCTTCTGGGGAGTCTTCGATAGTAACCGTGCGGTAATATACATGCCACGCCCCAGCGCAGTGGCGCCCCCTACCTTAACGCTCTGTTCGGCAAGAGCATCGTGGGGAGGCACGAGAGTCACCCAATCCTTCTCCACCACCACCATGAGCGGGCCGGGCCACATGAATCGAGTTGGGCCCCGGGCCTTTCGCATCAAAGCGAGGCCGCGTTCCATACCCTTCTGATCCAGCTGGCCCAGAGCTGGAGCAAACACATCCTTCACGGCACGCATAATGACCCGTGAGGCCAGTGCTCCGGGCAAGGCTACGAATCCTTCGCGCCATAGCCGTCGTTGACCCCAACGCACGCTCGCCAGCTCGCCATACACCCGCTGCGCCCAGGCCTCAAGACAGTCACCATCGCGAGCTGCCTGCTCGCTCAAGCTCACTAAAGCCTCTTTGACCCGAGGGTTTATCTCCTGCAAGAGGGGAAGAATCTGCAAACGAATGCGATTGCGTGTGTAGTCAAGACGGAGGTTGGAGGCGTCTTCCCGATGCGTTAATCCTGCCTCCGCTGCATAAGCTTCCAGCTGAGCACGCCACAAACCCAAAAGCGGTCGGAGAAACGGTTCTCGCACCAAAGACATGCCACCCAAACCCTTCAGCCCTGTCCCCCGAATGATCCGCCAGAGTACAGTTTCGGCCTGATCATCCCGATGGTGTCCGGTGACGATCCACCGAGCTCCCACTTGGCGCGCCACCCGGTGAAAGAAGGCGTACCGCTCTTTTCGAGCCACCTGTTGAAGACCCCCGGATTCCGGTCCCAATTGACGGCCAATGTCGACGCATTGGACAGTACAGGAAAGGGCATGAGAACGCGCCACCTCGGCTACATGCTGTGCATCCCCCTTGGATGCATCACCCCGCAGCATATGATCAAGATGAGCCACATGCAAACGCAAGCCCAACTCATCTTGAAGACGGCAAAAGGCATCCAGCATTACCATGGAATCCACCCCGCCCGATACAGCCAACAGTACCAAATCTCCCTTGCGGGGAATCCCGTGCCGCATCACAAAATCTCGCACCTCTTCCAAGACCTTCTCAAGTGCATTGGCTGGCAGTGTACACCCCTCCATCCTTGGCCCTAAACGAGCTTGCTCCCTTATAGTATAGCAGAATCCACATGCCTCGGGCAGTGATGGAAAAAGAGGGGTGCAGCGCATTCGCGCCACACCCCAACAGGGGTTGGGAGAGACAACCCCGGAAGACTTATCCGTGCAAGGGGCCAAGTGTCTCCTTTCTTTCCGTGAGCCTCAGCACAATGACGCTAACATCATCGCCGGGATCGTTACATTGGCCCAGTGAACGTTCCACCAAGTTTTCGGCGATCTCCTTGGGATGTTGATGGCGATTACGCGCCATGGCTGAGGAAACCCAGTGATAGTTATTGGTGTCCTGCCGCAGTCCCGAGAACAGACCATCGGTGGTCATGACGAGCAGATCGCCGGGCACCAAGAAACGTTCAATCACTTCTATACGGGAATGATCCATGACTCCCGCTGGCATGCTGTCTTGATGTATGAGGGAAAACTCGTCACCACGCCGTAGAAAGCTGGGCATCGCGCCCACTTTCACGAATGCTCCTTTACCGCTCGTCCTGTCCATTAACATCAGGTCGATGGTGGTGGTATGCACCTGATCATCGGCACGAAGCAACATGATGGAGTTGGTGAGTTCAATGGCAGCATCGCGGGCAAATCCCGCGCTAAGAAGTCTATCCAATAAGGAAATCACTCCCTTGCTTTCCATCGCTGCACTGGGGCCGCTTCCCATACCATCACTCAGCACGACCAGCAGATGATCATGATCTAGTTCTTTGGCCAGAAAGGAATCGCCCGATATGAGGCTTCCTTCCTTATGCATCCGAGCGATGCCCGCTTCATAACCTATCCGCTGCTTCGCGCCTTGGCAAGGACGCGAACTGTTCTCTAGCATGTCCCATGCCATCTGATCCATGACTCTGGCCAAACTCATCATCTGCCCCGCCACCAAGCCCTTACTCTCATCCACTCGTCTTTGCCAGCTCTGGCTGAAGCGGGCCAACGCGAGAAGTTGATTGGTTGTCTTCATGATCTCCTTGGCCTGACGGCAACGAAGCCGCACCTCTTTGGGCAAGTGCTCCTGGCGAATACCATTGTTTAGCTCAGCTAACACCAGCCAATCAAAGATGCCCTCGCCAGTGACACGGCATATGCCACTCTCGCCGCATTGCTCGCAAATGTAAGAAGCGAGTTTGGTGAAGGCTTTCCGCTGCTCGGTATCTACCTGAGGGTCGGTGCTGCTAGCTTCTTGTTCAACGACCTGCCCCATCTGGCGAAAGGCCTGGCCCACATCCTGTAGCTGCTGGGCCCGCGCCGCGATAAGGTGTGCCGATCTCGCACTTTCACTGGGTGGTGTCACAGCCGTCCGGCGTGCAATGCCTACAAATATGGCGGCCGGGGCTGCGAGGAATAGAAGACCTCCTGCAAAATACTCCGCCATGGCAATGACCAATCCTTCAGGCGAGATAACCTGTAACACCAGGCCCAGTGAACCAAGAAAGAACCCTACCACGACACCGGGCTTCCCCAGTATGCGAAAGGCGCCGGAAAGCAAGCCACCCACCGCAAATATGCCGACAGTACCGGGTAGCAAACCTGTGGGCAACGCAGAAATAACACCTGAGATTGCACCCACTGCCGTTCCCAGACCAATTCCCCCCGCCCAAGCCAGTCCCATGGTGAGAAATGAAGCGGTGACGTTACGCAGCAGTAGTGGACCGAGCGCCACATCACCCACCCCGGCAATGACGGAGATAAGAAACGCCACCGCACAGCTGACTTCCTCAGGGGTCTTGCGCTGTTGCGTCGCCTTGTGGTCATCTTGGGCTAAGACAGGCAAACCATACGAGAAGATAATGACCAATAGACCGGCCAAGACCGCTTCAAAACCGGTAAGAACCATGATATAGGGGTCACCCCCAAGGGCCACAAGGGTCAGTCCTCCTCGAACAACCAAGACCAACCCAAAGCAACCCAGCGCAGCTGCCACCGGTCCTCTCAAGCGGGAAGAAGACAGCATGATAGCATAAGCCCACAGCAATGCCACGCGAAGTGTGGACTCAGGCCCCAACCCTAATGAGAGATGACCCAAGCTGATGGCAATGAGAACTGCTGTTGACCGGCCAGGAAGCACAGCCCTCGCGGCGGCATAGGCAGCCAGCCCGAAAGGTGCAATGCTCCCCAGTATGGTTGCCCTACCCAGCATGAGTGCGCTCAGTAGCAACGGGAAGCCAGCAAAACCCCGAAGACTCACACGGTCACGCAAGGAGAAGAGGCTTTGTGTTCTCTTGCTTGATGGCTTCTTCGTTGCTTTCGTTGGCACGCTTTCCCACCCTCGCTTTTTAACATTATTTTACAGCCCAGATGGCTGAGACCCTTGTCACTTTGGGTAGGCAGCCAGAGGGAAATCAATGACTACATACCACGACTTAAGTCGAAGCAAGTACCCTCACATCAAGATGGATCTCATTCAAGAGAGTTGGCGGGAAAAAAGCGATCACAGTGGCACAAAGATATCCACAAGACCACCAATTCGACTGCATTCACGATGGGTTGACTCTCCAGGCAGGACATCGTATAATGGGAATGCTTTTGATAGGGCGGCGTAGCTCAGGTGGTCAGAGCATACGGCTCATACCCGTAGAGTCGCTGGTTCGAGTCCAGCCGCCGCCACCAAGGTGACAGATTTGGGGCCATTAGCTCAATTGGCAGAGCATCCGACTCTTAATCGGCAGGTTCGGGGTTCGAGTCCCTGATGGCCCACCACTTTAGCGGGGCGTTTTCCTCATAGGGAAGACGCCTTGTCGTCTTTTCTAGCCCTGATCGGTGCCCCAATTCTGAGGAGCAAGCATCTCTTCGCGGCTGCGGCTGCTGGGCGCCCTGGGGCTATGTGAGAGTGCGTATCCATCGTGGGTGCAATGGACTCAGGCCCCTCTTCCTGTTGCGGGACATCCGCATCAAAGTGGAATGCTCACCCTAAGCGAGCAGCCGAGCTGTAGATGCAACCGCAGTGCTTCAGGAGGGGCGAACGCAGCAAAGTGGATAGAGCTGCCGGTGTGTAATGACCCAAATAATGCCCCCGTTGATGCACCACGTCCATTCATGCTGCTCGGACCAGTCTACACCACGGCAACAGGGCAGGCAATGAACCGCTGATTGGGCCCGGCGTCTAACACAGAAGACACCGGCGTCAACCAAGAGTCGTGCTGCGCCGTGTTTGAACCAGTCAGGTTGAGTGTTCTATGTCACCCGCGCCGGGAGCAAAGCGCTCCCTCCCCAATTCAATTGCATGCATGATGAACAGCAGTGATGCTCACAAGACGCACAGCGCAACACCCTGCGTCTGCATCATCGAGCATGCATGTCTGTCTTCTGAGCCCAACGCCGCCACCATGACACTCCGTGTCAC
The DNA here is from genome assembly GCA_007130145.1 of Bacillota bacterium. Classification (GTDB taxonomy): domain Bacteria; phylum Bacillota; class Sulfobacillia; order UBA8153; family UBA8153; genus SLSY01. The sequence continues at coordinate 35,688 of SLSY01000180.1, read as the reverse complement.
TTCCAGAAGGAATAAGGCCCGGTCGCCGGAGAATACCTCTTACATTACCGAGGCTCTTCATCAAACCGGGAGGGAGGTATGATCAATGCATTGGAAATGCAGCGTTTGCAATCTACTCTGGCATGAGGATAGCCCGCCCGAATCCTGCCCTAAGTGTCAATCGCCAGGTGAGAAATACGAGAAGCTATCCGCGGAAGCATGGCAGCTTATTGAGCGATCCCGCTTCACCAATGGTCTTCACACCCAATTGCTTTGTTTGATCCCAAGGCTCAAGGATCTAGCGGAGAAGGGAATTGAGGACGACTTGGACGCCCGCTGCGTAGCGCTGTTCAAGCGAGTGTTGGAAGATGTCACGTATTGGGAGAATTCATCCAAGGCTGAACTCAACGGACACGTCAATCGCGGTAAGTGGGGTTAATCTAACCAAGGGGAGTTGCTTGCAGCTCCCCTTCTCCTTGTCACCAAGCGAAAGAATATCGTATCATCCGCAGGCCAACCGCCAATACAGCATGTTGCCCTCGGTTTTTCTCCTTTGCATGCCTACCTTCTCCAGGACCCGGATGGAAGCTTCGTTACCACGCAGGCACTCGGCGGTGATGGTTTGCACCTTGGGCTGCTCGCTCAGCCAGTGAACTACGGTTTGCACTGCTTCGGTTCCGTAGCCCTTCCCCTGCTCACCAGCAACTATGCCGTATCCTATCTCAACCTCTCCATCCTCGCCCGGCTGCCCTTTACACCCGAGATCCCCGATGATGACACCATCATTCCTGCGCGCAACGAGCCAGCAAGGACCCGCTGTTTCTTTCATGATGAGGATAAAACTCATGATCTCCAAGGTGTCACCACGAGGCCATCCTGCCGTCCTCTTCAAACCTCTCTCCGACAGCCCGGAAAAATCCCCGGCCAATATGGCGTCGGCCAGCTCGAGCGTTACCGGCAAGAGCACGAGGCGCCAGCTGGTAAGTTCGGCTCCGATGAGAACTTGCGCTCTCTCAACCATTCGCTCGCCTCCACTTCATCTCAGAGAAGGGACATCCATACATACACAAAAGCCACAGAACCCTGCCCGTGGCTTCCTAATAATGCAATAGTCTTGGTGCCGGGGGCGGGATTTGAACCCGCACGGGCAACAAGCCCAGGGGATTTTAAGTCCCCGTTGTCTACCGGTTCCAACACCCCGGCTCAAAGGTCTCAATTGGATGCCCGACGGCTGCGTCCTCCACGGCGGTCATCCGCTTTCTTCTTGATATCCGACTGGCGTTCATCTGAGTCCTTCATGAACTTCGCCATCTTATCCTCGAATGATTCCCTGCGCCCCTCAAAGCGCCTGGGCTCCTGGCGACGCGGACGTGGTTCCCGTGGTGCACTGGGTTGGGCCTGTCGAATGGACAAGCCAATCTTCCCATTTGGATCCAAGGTCAGGATCTTTACCTTGACCTTGTCGTTCTCTTTGAGAAACTCCTTAATGTCATGCACATACGCATCTGCCACTTCGGAGATGTGTACCAAACCCGTCTTCCCGTTTGCAAATGTAATAAAAGCGCCGAAATTGGTGATTCCCGTCACCGTTCCCTCGACGATAGCCCCGACCTCGAAAGTCATATTCGACCTGATTCCCCCTGTTAAATGAGCTCCATCCAGCGTTTAAATTATAAGGCATTCTCTACACGAGTGTCAAGACAGGAGAATCTTCAATATGACTAGCGACGCGGCTCTTGGTTCCTTATGGTCATATATGTGATCTCACCGGGTCGCACCAGACCCAGCTCATCACGAGCAACCTTCTCAACATAGTCCAAACCTTGTAACGATTCCACCTGATGGCGCAGCTGTTCATTGACCAGGCGCGCACTTTCAATTCGCGACTCCAATCTGCCTAGTTCTCGTTGTACCTGCCATACGTTCCACAAGCGGCCCACAGACGAAACCATAAGAATGATAAGAGCACCGACAATGAGCAAGCGCTGGAGACGGCGCCGCGCATGTTTGGCACTACTTCTAACTAGCATCCGTTCCGAGTCCCGAATCATCGTCTTCCACGCTACCTCCCATCAAATTCAAGGGGTCACCTTCTACGACCAGCACCACCTGATATCCCTTTTGCTTGGCTCGATTGAAAAGGGTGGCCACACTGCTGGCACTGATGCCCAGACGATTGGTAATGGCATCACTACTATGCCCTGTCTCTTTCAGGGCCACCACCTGTCGTTCTCGAAAGCTGAGGCGCTCAATGCCTCTTATTTCTATGCGCAATGTGGGATGATCCTTCCCTATCTGTCCACAATTTATCCACAAATTGTGGACAAATCATCTATATTTGATGGATATTCTACTCAGAATGAGCGATCCCTTCTTTCCACCGGTGAGATTGTGTTCACCCTAATCATCCGTTTCATCGTCATCGGCGTCTTGCGTCCCATCCTTTCTGTTGCGGCCAAGCCATCTGATAGGTATGAGGACCACCCGGACAATATGACCCCAAAACCAGGCGGATAGAGCAAAGATGCGGCAGAATGCCCATAGAACGGGGGAGCTGGCCAGATAAAAGTAGCTCCCCAAACCCAAAAGGAGTGCCACCAGCGTATAGAAACGAAGTTCACCCCAAGTTCCATAGACCGTGGCTATGGCCAAGAAGCAGAAAACCGATGCCACCATCAAGGCATCGGTGAGGTTTCTCACCATCTTGTTGGCAGATACAGACAGCCGCCAGGCGCGGAAGACATCCACGAGCAGGCCGCCCATCATGCCGGCCATGCCAATGAACACAAACTTGTACATCTGCTCTTGCAGGGTTTCCAATCCTACTACCCCCACACTTCAAGGTGGGAGATCCTATGCAACGAGCGCTGCCAGCATGACCTTAGCGGAACAGTCGATCGAATAAACCCCCGCCGCGCTGACGTTTAACGTTTGGGGCCGCACTGTAGTTAAGGCCGTTCATGAGCCCATCCATGAATAGCCGACCCTCCTCCAGATTCAGCTCCCGAATGTGCAAATCTTCTCCAATGATGCTGAGCATTCCCATCTCCGTCTCCAGAATCACCTGCTCATCGTCAAAGGACTCTACATTGAGAACCCCTCTGACCAAAAGCGTTTCCCGGTTGGTCATGGTGATTACATGTGGCGCATGCTCGGTATCGAGTGCTCCTTGGCTGCCCAAGTCAACCCCTCCCCCATGGCTCGGTTCAACTCATAGTTATGCCAAAGGGAGAAGCTTATGACAAGCTATCGGACGTGAACTCTTCGGATAAGACGGTATACATCTCCCGGGCCTTCTCTTTACTGGCCTGTTCTCGCAATTCGAGGATTTCCACCCGCAGTTTCTTGGTGCCATAAGCCAATTCAACCACATCCCCAACCTTGACATCTTGACCCGCCTTGCCAGGGCGATGGTTGACGCTCACTCTCTGGGCATCGCACAGTTCCTTGGCAATGGGCCGGCGCTTGACCAGGCGACTCACTTTCAAATACTTATCTAGTCTCAACTCTTCACCCCTCTCTGTGCTCCCAACACAGCAAAGCGGCGCTCCGTAGCGGAACGCCGCCGTCTTCTATGCAGCTATTTTCCGCCGGCTATCTTCTCCTTGAGGGCGCGGCCCGGCCGGAAGAAGGGAACCTTTGCTGCCGGAATTTCGATGGGCTCCATGGTGCGGGGATTACGACCCTGGCGCTCAGCCCGGGTGCGAACATCAAACGTTCCGAATCCCACCAGCCCCACCTTCTCTCCCTGCAACAACGATTCCTCTATGGATTCGAAGACAGCGCCCACCGCCTTTTCCGCATCCTTTTTCGTGCCACCTAGTTTCTTCGCTACCGCTGCGGCCAATTGTGCCTTATTCATACCTCACGCTCCTCGTCGATGACCTAGGTCTTGCTGCGTTGCCAAATCTCTTCCATTTCTTCCAGACTCATGTCAGACAACCGTTTATCCCGGGCACGAGCGGCTCTTTCCACGTGCCGGAACCTGTCGCTAAACTTGCGAACCGTCCTTTGCAAAGCAACCTCTGGATCGACCTGGGCATGTCGTGCATAGTTCACCACCGAGAATAGCACATCACCAATTTCGTCTTCCACGTCTTCGGGACTGCCCTTCTTGTGCACCTCATACAGTTCATCCACCTCTTCCTGGACTTTCTCCAGTACGGCGGTGGCATGTGGCCAATCAAATCCCACCGTGGCCACTCTCTCCTGTAGCTTGCGAGCTCTTACTAAACCCGGGCCGGGCACCGGGGAGTCCACCAGCGAGACCGGGGGGGAATCCTCCTTCTCGGCCGCCTTGATTTCCTCCCAGCGAGTCACCGCCTCCTGTCGATCGATCGGACCGCTTTGTCCAAACACGTGTGGATGGCGTCGAACCAGTTTCTGGCTGATGCCCTCAATGACATCCTCCATGGTGAAACGGCCCGCGTCAGTTGCCACCTGTGCATGCAGCACCACTTGCAGTAACAAGTCTCCCAATTCCTCTTTTAGGTTATGCACATCTTCACGATCGATAGCATCAATGACCTCATAAGCCTCTTCAATGAGATAGGGACGCAAAGACTCGTGGTCTTGCTCTCCATCCCACGGACAGCCCCCGGGTGCACGTAGGCTTGCGACAATATGCAGCAGCCTGTCCCAAGCGCTGGTTGACGGCACAGCAGGTACGTAGAGGCTCGTCAGATGATCGTAGTGCTCCTGATGGTCCATTGTGTGTAATTCTACGGGCAGAACCTGCTCTTGCCCCCGGATCCCTGCCGCCTGCACCAATGTAACCTTCGTGTCAGGAGGGTAGCGTTCCAAGAGGGCCAGTTTGACACCGGAGGCCAGCATGCGATCGTGCAGCTGCAATAAGATGACCGGTCGCTGGCCTGTCGGCGGAGAATCCTCCACCGCATAGGCATCCATGATTTCAAGACCCTGCAGAGGGTCTATCTTCAAGACCGCGTATATGGCCTCCAGGGCGCTGGGAGCCGCAAGCACTTCCACCGTCACCTCTGTGCCCACCTCTTGCAAGAGGCGATGGCTGGCCTCTTCCGCCACCAAGGGATGTCCAGGCGTCACATACACCACAGTGGCATCGGTATCGTCAAGAGCTCTCATCACGGTCTCCACCATGGCCGCATAAATCGCGGAGAAAGAATCCAGGCTCTCATACAAGTCATCGAAGGTACGATAATCCGTTCGAAGGTTGTGTAATGCATCTACGGCAGGATGTTTTCCTGTACGAAGAAACACCACGTCTGCTTTCTGTATGGCTGTGATGACCGGAACCGGAACGTAGGCCGGATCCCCCGGACCCAATCCTGCCAGTACTAGGCGAGCCAAACTCAACGCCTCCCCTAACCTAAAAATCTTCCCAGGCGCGGCCCCACGACGGGCAGCCATTCAACGTCTTCACTGCGCACACCGCCCACCGCCAGAATGCTCAGGGTAAAGAGGCCCATGCCGCCAGCAATCGCTAGCAACGTGGCCACATCCGTACCCACTGCCGGATGCAAGCGGTCATAGATAAGCCGGCTCCCCACCCCCATAACTAGTGAGGCCAAGCCGGGCTTGATAATCATATCTTTGAGTTTTATGACTGGCCCCAGGATCAAGCTTACGGCCGTAAGATTCAGACTGGCCGCAACCAAGAATCCGATAACGGTGCCTAACGCTGCTCCCCGGATACCCAGTGCAGGCATGCCCGTCAGATAATAGGTGGCAACGCCTTTGGCGATGGCTCCCATGGCCAAGTTGCGTACAGGAATACCCACCTGCCCCATACCCTGCAATACGCCGGAACTGGTTTGCTGTAAAGCCAAAAAGAGCGTCCCTGCCGCCATAGCCGCCAGAGGCACGCCAATGCCGGCATCGCGAAAGAGCAAAGCAGGAATCTCATGGGCCAGAACGAACAGCCCGACCACGGCCGGAAGCATGAGCAGGAAGGTCACTCGCACCGCAGTCTCTGCTCGCCTGCGGATGGTGTGCCGGGTGCCGGTGGCCATTCCCTCGGAAATGGCCGGCACCAGGCTGACCTGTAACGCGGCTGTGAGTACTGTGGGCATATTGATGAGAGGTAGCGCGCCGCCTGACATCTGTCCGTACAGAGCGGTAATCTCGCGACCGACAAAACCGGCCACTTCCAACCGGGCCGGAACCAACGCCAAATCAAGAAACTGAATCATGGCCAAGACCCCACTGGCCATGGATACGGGGATGGCAATACGCATGATGCGCCTCAAAGCCGTCATGGCACTCTCGGTGGTTACACTCGCATCTGCGTCCACATGGAGCTGGGGCAGGCTGCGACAATAAACATAGAGCAAATAAGCCAGGCCGGCTATGGCGCCGGTCACGGCACCAAACGTCGCACCCGCACTGGCATATTGGACACCGCGGGGGGCCAAATAACTAGCCAGAGCCAGCATGGTGCCCACGCGCACCAGCTGTTCGATGACCTGGGAAAGTGCGGTTGGGGTCATGCGCTGCAAGCCCTGGAAAAGACCGCGATAGGCTGACATAACCGAAACAAAGAAGATGGCAGGAGATACCGCCGCAATGGATAACCAGGCCCGCTCATCCTTAGCAATCAAGCGAGCAATGGGTTCTGCCGCCATGAAGAGAAGAAAGGAAAACAAAAGCCCCAAACCGGTCAGAAGGAATAGCGCATGCCGGAAGGAACGCCAGGCTCCGGCACGATCACCCACAGCCAGACGCTCCGACACGATCTTGGAAACCGCCACATTGATGCCCGTCGTTGAGAGCACCAAGATCAAACCGTAGGCCGGATATGCCATCTGAAACAGACCCATGCCTTCTTGCCCCAGCATGGGATACAACGGTATGCGGTATACTGCCCCGAGCACTTTGCTAAACAAGCCAGCCAGTGCCAAAACGAAGGCTCCACCTAGAAACGACTGCTTACGGATCATGCTCCATACTCCTCTAAAACCAACCGATAGGGGAAACGGCGGTATACCCGCCGTTTCCATTATATATCAAGTAATGCCTGCCGAAAACAGTCCCCATGCCTCGTTCTCGGGACGAAGGATTATTGCTCCATTTGCTTGGCCAAGAAGCCCGCCGCCGTTTGCGCCAGTTTCAACTCCAAATCGCCCATCTGTGCACCGGATTCGCGTGTGCAAATGACCACCGCTCCGATGGGATCTCCCTCCGAGATGATGGGAGCTATTACTTGCGCAGTGAACTTGCAGCCATGCTCATCATCGGCGGTAATGCATTCTTCACAGTACTTGCTCCCGCTTGGCCTGGTGCCGAACACGGGTTTTCGCTCCTCGATGATGCGTTCCACTGCTGGTGCTATGGGTTTTTCCAGAAACTCTTTTTTTGAAGCACCCGCCACCGCCACGATGGTATCCCGATCCGCTATCAATGCGATGTGACCGGTGGCCTCGAATATGGAGTCAGCATACTCCGTGGCAAAGTCGCCCAGCTCACTGATGGGCGAATACTTCTTCAAAATGACCTCTCCGTCCCGATCGACGAAGATCTCCAAGGGATCCCCTTCGCGAATGCGCAAGGTGCGGCGAATCTCCTTGGGAATGACAACACGTCCCAGGTCGTCAATGCGTCGAACGATTCCTGTTGCCTTCACTAACACCCCTCCTTTGCCCCATCCTGCTGCTAGTGATAGTATATAGCGCATTGCTATTATTATTCATTTTTGCCATTGGCCTTGCAAGATTTGGCAAAAGGAGGGTTGGGCACCTAGCGAATGGTGGCTTGGTCCAAGAGATCGGCCAAGAATTGCTCGAACAGATCATCACCTTTTTTCTGATCCAAAGAAGCTTTGATGTTCTCCTCCACTTCGGCAAAATCGAATGGCCTTGCTTCCGTGCGCTCCTCCAGCTTGATGATATGATACCCAAAGAAGGTTGACACGACCTCGCTCGTCTGGCCAACCTCCAGGGCAAAAGCCACTTCCTCGAACTCAGGAACCATGGCACCGGGCCCAAAGAAGCCCAAATCCCCGCCTTCGACGGCCGAATGCTCATCTAGCGAATGCTCGTGGGCCAGTGTGGCAAAGTCAGCGCCGTCTTCCAGCTGTTCCAACAGATCGTTGGCCTCTTCCTCCGTCTCCACCAGTATGTGCCGGGCACGAATCCGGGCCGCCTCCACGAAATCGTCAGGATGATTCCGGTAATATTCTAAAGCTTCTTCGGACGTGGTCTTCTCAATGCCCGCGACCAAATGCTCATAGAGAGTCTCAATGACCAATGCCCGGTGAACCAAGTCGTGCACATCACTACGCTCAACACCATACGCGCCCAGAGCAGAGGACAGTTCGCTGTCACCACCCGCTTGCATGGCCAACGCCTGCCAAAGCTCGTCTGCCGCTTCCTCTACTTCACCGGCATCGGCTGTAACATCCTTCTCGTCAGCCGCCTGCAACAGAACACGTTCATCAATCATCTGCGCGAGAATCCCTTGCCGTGTCTCTTCATCATCAATCTCAGGTCCGTAGATCACACTAAACAAGCCGATCCATACGTCCACATCTTGTCGGGTAATCTCCCGATTGTTCACTGTCGCCAGCACCCGAGCGGGAGAATCATTCCCAAAGAGCGTAGCCAGACCAAAGCCGACGACGGAGAAAATGAACAGTGCAGCTACCACTGTGGCTACTGTCTTCTTTCGCTTATCCCATAGATTCGTCAAGTCGTTTCCCCCTTCTTTGTTTGGAGCCCCACCAGGAGGCGCAAAAATGTCTCAATATCTGACAGCAATGTCTCTTGTGACCCCTCTTGCGTACGCATGGCCAGAGCCGGACTGCGCACGCTTCCCCCGGTAACTCGCAGGCGATATTGAGGATAGGTATCCTTGAGTGCCGTCACCGGCAACGTCTGCCCCGCGCGGGGTTTGAACCACACCCGCCCGTGTGCCTGGCTGATGGATACCAAGCCCAGTGAGAGGGCATACGCGCGAATCCGGGCTACCGCTACCAGATTCTTTGCCGCAGGGACCATGTCCCCGAAGCGATCGATGAGTTCTTCTGTGATTTCGTGTACCGCTTCAAGGCAATCACAAGCAGCGAGTCTCTTGTATAGATCGAGTTTTTGCCGGCCATCCGGAACATAGTAATCGGGCAAAAAGGCATTGATACCTAGTTCCACACTGACCCCCGGCTTTACCTCCGGGGAAGGCAATCCTTGCAAATCTCGCAAGGCCTCCTCCAGGAGCTGGCAGTAAAGATCAAAGCCGACGGCGACGATGAACCCGTGTTGCTCTGGTCCCAGTATGTTTCCTGCCCCCCGAATCTCCAGATCGCGCATAGCCAGTTTGAAGCCCGAACCCAGTTCGGTGAACTCCGATATGGCATGCAAACGTTTTCCTGCCACCTCCGACAACAGCTTGTCACGACGGTACATGAAATACGCGTAGGCCAACCGTTCCGAACGCCCTACGCGGCCCCGGAGCTGGTAGAGCTGGGCCAAACCCATTTTATCGGCGTTCTCCACCACCAATGTGTTGACATTGGGCATATCCAACCCCGATTCGATAATGGTGGTGCAGGCCAGCACATCATATTCGCCGTCGAGAAACTCGAGCATTAGTTGCTCTAGATGCTCCTCTTGCATTTGCCCGTGGGCTGAGGCGATCTCGGCCTCGGGCAACAACTCCGACAGGCGCCGGGCCACGCTCTCCATACTGCGCACGCGGTTATGAACATAGAATACCTGCCCCTGGCGACTGAGTTCACGGGCGATGGCATCACGCACCAGATCATCATCATGAGGCAGGACATATGTCTGCACCGGATAGCGATTCTCCGGAGGAGTATCGATCATGCTAATGTCCCTAAGCCCGGTCATGGCCATGTGCAAGGTGCGTGGAATGGGCGTGGCCGTGAGCGTCAGCACATCAACTGACTGACGCAGCTGTTTTAGCCGTTCCTTATGAGCCACACCAAAACGCTGCTCTTCATCCACCACCAAGAGCCCCAAATCCGAAAACTTCACATCCTTGCTCAAGAGCCGGTGGGTACCGATGACGATATCCACCTTTCCCTGGAAGACGAGGTCCAACACGTGCTGTTGCTCTTTGGCGCTGCGGAAACGGCTGAGCATCTCTATGCGTACCGGATATCCGTCAAACCTTTCACGAAAGGTATGCCAGTGTTGTTGAGCCAATATGGTGGTTGGGACCAATATTCCTACCTGTTTCCCATCCATTACGGCCTTGAACGCCGCCCGCATCGCTACCTCAGTCTTCCCATAACCTACATCACCGCACAGCAACCGATCCATGGGTCGCTGGCGCTGCATATCCTCTTTGATTTCCTGTGTGGCCTTAATTTGATCCGGCGTATCTTCATAGGTAAAGTCTGCCTCAAACTCTTGCTGCCAGACAGTATCGGTCGAAAAAGCATGGCCCTCAATTTTCTCACGTGCCGCATATAGGCGGAGTAGCTCCTCAGCCATCGCTTGCACAGATTTCTTAACCCGGTTTTTTACCTTGCTCCAGTCTGTACCACCCAGCCTACTCAGACGAGGCTGGTGGCCTTCGCGTCCCACGTACTTCTCGATAAGCCGCACCTGATCGGTGGGCACATACAGAGCATCGCTGCCAGCGTACTGAATGAATAGGTAATCTCGTTTGTTTCCCTCGATTTCAAGGCTGCGGACGCCCAAATACTTGCCGATGCCATGCACTTCGTGGACCACATAATCGCCCGCCCGAAACTCGAGCCAATCGGCCGCCCCGGCGCGCTTACGCCGAGACAAAAGGCGCGAGCGCTTGGGCCTTCTCCCATAGATCTCGACCTCGCTGAGCAGGACCAGCCCCACGGACGGGAGCTCAAATCCGGCAGGTAACCGCAAATGAAGCACGGTCACGGTTCCGCGGGCCGGGGGCTTCTCCAAAGTGGATGCTAGCACGGGCGTGATGGCTTCCTCTCTCAGCTGTTCAGTCAGCCTGTTGGCCTTGTCGGTGTCTCCTACGGCCAGTACGATCCGGCGGCCTTCGCTCTGATGGCGCTTGATCTCTTGCACCAGGCCCGTCCAGTTTCCGCCAAACGATACGCTGTCACGGGTGGCGATTCTGCGGCCATCATCTGCCTGCTCTGGAGGGGCCAACAGGCTCATATGGAGCTGCGAAACATTCGTTGCCTCCTCCATGATATCCCCGACGCTGGCATATACGTGCAGCTGCTCTGTCAGTAACATGCCCTTATCCAGCCGGCTGGCATAGATGCCCGCGAGTTCCTCTTCCCATTGGCTTAGCACCTGACCAATGCGTTGGGGTTCATTGAAGATGAGCAGGCTATCAGCCAGGGCGTAATCAAACACAAGCGCCAAGGACGGATAGAAGAAGGGAGCGTACGCCACCAATCCATCCCACCAGATTCCCTGGTCCAGCCGTTCCAGCACCTCGTCGATGGAGCGGGCCAGACGTTCTTGCTCTTCGGTACAGACCCGAGGCACCGCCCGTTGATACGCACCGGCAAGGGCCTCTCGCCCTCGCCTTCGAGCCTCGGAGGTAACGATAAATTCCCGTGCGGGGATGATGGTCGCCTCCGCCACGTCATCGATGGACCGCTGATCCTCAGGAGAGAAGAAGCGAAGTTGATCGATCTCATCTCCGAACAGCTCGAGTCGAACCGGATGGGAATGAGCGGGAGAAAAAATGTCGACGATGCCACCGCGAATGCTAAACTCGCCGCTCAGTTGCACCAGATCCACTCGCCGGTAGCCAGATTGCACCAAGTCCCGACTGAGTTCTTGCAGGTCTACGCGATCCTGCTCACGAAGGCCGAAGCAATGCTCACGGAAAATCGCTGACGGCACCAACCGCCTGGGCAACGCTGTCGCCGGTATCACGAGAACTTGGCCGGGTTTGTTCAGACTGTAGAGGGCCCTGACTCGATCGGGTCCGGCTGCGGATATTTGCGCTACTACCTCGTAGGGCAACACCTCCAACACCGGTAACAGGCTCACACGCTCCTCTCCCAACCACGTGGTCAAGGCCAGGTGAGCTCGGTGGGCACTGACTGAATCAGGCGTGATGAACAAGACATTGCCCGCTTGGCGGTCACACACCAAAGCAGCCGTGACGAGAGCTCTTGCCGGTTCGGACAAGCCCCAGAGAGTTTCATCTCCCGCCGTGCCCTGACCTTCCATCAAGCGGCGAAACGCTTCATCCTCCAACAGAAGTTCTCGTAAGCCCGCATGCCGCAAGCTCTACCCTCCTCCAAAGACAACAAAATAGCCTTAGCCGTACTTGCTAAAGCTATGGGCCGACAACAACGCCATTATACTCATAAGCCAGCCCCACAGTCAAGGTTTTGCCTGCTAGGCATGTTTATCGCCCATGATCAAGTAGCATTAAACCGGTTCATGGCCGCCTGCGCATCCTCACTTACGATAACGCGTAGTGCCTCCGTCACCTGCTCGAGACACAGAAGAAGAATCTCCTCTTCCTCCTGTTGAAACTCGCTGAGCACATGATCGACGGGATCCATGTCGCTCACGGGACGACCAATGCCAACGCGGATACGAGTGAACTCATCGGTGGCCAGCGCCTGTATGATAGACTCAATACCGCGATGCCCGCCCGTTCCGCCCCGGGGGCGAATGCGCAAGCGGCCCGGCTTCAAGTCAAGATCGTCATGGATAACGATGAGTTCATGCGGGCTGAGTCGGAGATGGCGCAGCAGGCCGACAACAGCGCCACCACTTCGATTCATGAAGGTTTGAGGTTTAGCCAGCGCCACACCGGCGCCGGCCACCGTTCCTCGCCCCCAGTGGGCCAAAAAGCTGCGCTCTCTGAGCGCAATACGCTCCCTCTTTGCCAGCTCATCCACAGCCATAAAGCCAATATTGTGACGGGTATGTGCATACTGGCCGCCCGGGTTGCCTAAGCCGCAAACCAGATATGCTACTCTCCTGGGTGCTTGATGCTCAGCCGCCGACAGCCTCTTCATCCGGCTCTTGAGCCTCTTCAGCATCCGCCTCATCCGCCTCTTCCTCTTCTTCCTCAGCCCGCGGGGCAATGATGGAAACCACCAGTTCATCCTCGTCGTGCTGAATGTCGCCCTCGCCGTCCATCTTCAACTGGGCGACGGTAAGAGTATCGCCCACCGTCATACCGGTTACATCCGCCACCGCGAGATCGGGAACGGCAATGGCCAGACACTCTACTTCAATCTCGCGAAGATACTGCTGTACCACCAGGCCGGTATCGGTGATCTGTTCATCGCCAATGATGCGCACAGGGATATCAACGGTAACCCGCTGCCCGGCCACAATGCGGTTGAAGTCGAGGTGATAGGGAAAGCCCGTAAAGACATCCCGCTGCACTTCCTTCACCATGACGTCCATGGTCTCCATCTTGTCGCCGGTAAGTTCCAACCGGAGGACGGCATTGCGCCCTGCCACCGCCAGCACCCGTGTGGTTTCCAGATAGTCGAGGGCGACGGCAATGGGCTCGGTCCCTTTGCCGTATATTACGGCTGGTAAAGAGCCCTCGCGCCGCAAGCGCCGCGCAGCTCCTTTCCCCGTATCACGACTGGTTGCTTTCAAAACTTGCTCCATGCTCGTTAATCTCCTTCCAGTATGCCCTGAACCGTTAGAGCTCCAGTGGTATCTCTTTGAACATTTTCGATACCGATAGATCCTCGTGTATACGCAAGATGGCCTCACCAAACAGCGGAGCAACCGACAGCACCTTGAACGTACCGCTACAAGCCTCAGGACTCAAAGGTATAGTATCAGTCACAACGATCTCCTGCAAGGGCGCACGGGTCAAACGATCGATAGCGGGCCCCGAAAGCACGGCATGCGTACAGCATGCGTAGACTTCCCTAGCCCCGGCTTCCAGCAATGCCTCAGCCCCATTGCAGATAGTACCTCCGGTATCTATCATATCATCACACATAATGGCGGTCTTTCCGCGCACATCACCAATGATGTTCATCACTTCGGCCAGACCGGGTTCAGGCCGGCGCTTATCAATGATAGCAATGGGACAACGCATACGGTGGGATAGATCGCGGGCCCGGCCCACGCTGCCCAAATCCGGAGAAACGACAATCGTGTCCGTCAATTTCTTGTTCAAGAAGTATTCACCCAAAAGAGGAATGGCCGCCAAGTGGTCAACGGGAATATCGAAAAACCCTTGGATCTGCCCTGCGTGCAGGTCCATGGTTAGGATACGTCCCGCCCCTGCCGTGGTCAAGAGGTTGGCTACCAGTTTGGCAGTGATAGGCTCACGACCACGCGTCTTTCGATCCTGCCTCGCGTAGCCATAATATGGGATTACCGCAGTAATGCGACGAGCTGATGCGCGCACGAGTGCATCGAAAATGACCAAGATCTCCATGAGCATGTCATTAACTGGTCCACAAGTGGACTGCAAGAGAAAGACATCGTTTCCCCTTACACTCTCATTTACGATGACTTTGATCTCGCCATTGGAGAAACGCGCCACCTCGATGGCCCCTTGAGAAATCTCCAAATGCTCGCATACTGCCTTAGCAAACGCCGGGTTGGCATTGCCGGCAAAAACCATCAGTTCACCATCGGTCGCTACTGACATCATATCGCCCGGTCTTGATCCGCCCACCGGCGGACGGTCTCCCCCAACCAGGTCCTGGCACCCCTTTCATACTGCAGACTACTCTCCCGACAAGAGCGCGGCAGGAGACCTAGATCGGCTCTCGGCCGACCCTAGCGTATCTACTCACCCTTTACTCTACCTTTGACCCAATTCTCTTTATTGATCTGGCGCTGGCGCGCAATGGCCAACGCCCCGGCGGGTACATCATGCTCCACAGTGGAGCCGGCGGCAACGTAGGCTCGCCGTCCGATACGCACCGGAGCCAACAGATTCGCATTGCAACCGATGAAGGCCCCTTCTTCTATTACCGTAGGGTACTTGTGGTGACCGTCATAGTTCACGGTCACGGTCCCGGCGCCGATATTCACGCCTGCAGCAATCTCACTGTCACCAATGTAGCTGTGATGGGAGATCTTAGTGCCTCGTCCCACCGAAGAATTCTTAACCTCGGCGAAGTTGCCCACTCTCACCCCATCCTCCAGGTGGCAACCGGGGCGCAGATGAGCGTAAGGTCCCACGTGTACCTCATTGCCCAGCCGACCCTCTTCGACCACCGACTCTTGTATGCGGCAGTTGTCACCGACCCAGGTCTTATGGATGGTGGTATTGGGACCGATCTCACAAGAATGCCCCACGCGAGTGCCGGCCTTCAGAAAGGTCATGGGCCAGAGGATGGTATCCTGCCCCACCTCTACATCGCAATCTACGAACGTGGTATCGGGAGCTAGGATGGTCACGCCCTCATCCAATAAGCGGTTGACCTCGCGCCGGTACATGATGGCGGCCATCTCGGCCAACTGTCTGCGGTCATTGACACCCTTAGCTACCAGCGGATCGGAAGCAGGCAGTGCTCCCACCGCCTGTGATGATGCGCGCAAATTGGCGATGACATCGGTCAAATAATACTCCTCTTGCTGGTTCTGTCGATCCAAAAGAGCCAGTTGCCCTAGCAAGCAACGAGAATCGAAACAATAGACTCCCACGTTGATCTCCTCTATGCGTCGCTGGACATCGCTCGCGTCGTTATGCTCGACAATCCCCAGAAACTCTCCGCTTTCGTCGCGCAGGATGCGCCCGTAGCCAGTGGCATCATCCACCCGTGCGCTCAACACCGAGCCGGCGTACTCGCCCAACAGGTGCTGTGTCAAGAAGGATGACACGTCTTGGCCGGTAAGGAGAGGAATATCGCCATTTAACACCAATACCGTCCCGTCTTGGTCACCCAGCAAAGGAGCAGCCTGCAACAGGGCATGCCCCGTCCCCAGCGGTTCGGTCTGCCGAGCATACTCCACGTCATTCCCCACGACCGCCTGCACCTGATCGTATTGATGGCCGGCCACGATGATTATGCGCTCCACTCGGGCCTGACGGACAGCATGCACAACATGGCATACCATGGGCTTGCCGCCCACCTCGTGCAGCACCTTGGCTCGTTGCGACTGCATGCGTTTGCCAATCCCTGCCGCCAAGATCACCGCCGTTGTTCCCGTCGCCAAGCGAACACCCCCATACACCCTTGGTATTATATCATCATTTTCTCACTCTGCCCACATTCTGCCGCTGGGCCGAACCTGAATATGACCGCCGCTCAAGTGCTCCATGACCACCAGCGAAACGTAGTCTTTCACCAGCTTCTCGCCAGGCTCCTTGGTCTCCACCAATACGGCGACCCCCACAACTTCAGCCTGAAACTCACTCACCAGATCGCCCATTCCCCGGGCCGAACCCCCGCCCCGCATGAAATCATCGACGATGAGGACCCGCCAATCTTTGCTTAGCGCCCGGCGCGGCAAAGACATGCTCTGAATGCGGGTAGAAGAGCCCGAAATATAGTTTATGCTAACCGAAGACCCCTCCGTGACTCGGTGATCCCGGCGCGATATGACCAGTGGAACGCTGAGCGCCCGCGCTGTCATCAATGCCAGCGGAATGCCTTTGGTTTCCACTGTGAGCACGCAATGGGGTTTTTGGGGGCGAAACTGCGTGGCGAACACTTCCCCCAGCTGCTGAGCCCATAAAGGCGAGAAGGTGATATCGTTCATGTAGATAAACCCCCCGGGCAAAAAGCGCTCCTGTTGAAGCATCATCTCGCAAATTTTCTCACTCAGGACGCGCACCGCAGGTGGCCGCCAGCGAGGGAGATATCTCACTCCGCCGGCCGCTCCCGTCACCGTCTCAATGCTTCCCGTCTCTTGCCGGTCAAATACATCGCGGATGAGGGCAATATCCTCACTGATGGTAGACTTGGCCGCCCCAAAGCGCTCGGCAAATTCACTGAGCGAGAGAAGCGTGGACGGACGGTCCAGCAAAGAACGCACAATACCGGCTATCCTTTCGCTTCGCTTCATCTTGTTCAAAACCCATCCCCTTCACCCGAATGTTCATGCATGTTTTTCTCGATATTGTTCTACTTCTCCTGCTCGGCCTGAGTGCGGAGAATAGCGCTGATCACAGCGTAATCCGACGGTTTGTCGCAGTCCACCGCCAGTTCCGAGCAGGTGCTGTGGATGGCCTTAACCGACAGGCCCACCAGCTGGCCGATTCGTGTCTCCAGCTGCTCAATGCTCGGCGGCAACAGCAACATGCGGAGCACAAAACCCACTCCCAGCAAGCTGGTCAAACGCATGACACTCTTGCGTGCGGCAACAAACTCCTCAGCTCGCTTCCAGGCATAGTCCGGAAGCTGGCGCTGAATCAAAAAAAGGTTCCCTCCGGTCAAGCGTCCCTCTTTCACCCGCCCATAGGTACGCTTCATATCGCTATGAAATGCCTCCAACACTGCCGCCGGCACCACCGGCATGTATACACTCGCTCCCGGTTGAGACCAGCAGGCCCTGATAAACTCATCCACCATTTCGGGCTTGATAAGCGGAATGTCCGAGGTGGCAATCAACACCCAATCGCTTTGGGCTTGAGACAATCCCTCCTTCAAATTCCCGAGCATTCCTTCAGTCGCTGGCACGCGCTCAATGCCTGGCCGCACCAAACCTTCCAGATCATCGGGGGCCACCAGCACGATACCCCTCGTCAGCTGCGCCTGCGTCAGAGCATCCAGAACATACTCCACCTGGGGTCTCCCGTTCAATGCAATGAGCGCTTCCTGCTCCTCTTGGGAAACCTCCCTTAGTTTCCCCGTGTTGGCTCGTCCTGCCAGCACCACTACGTCAACTGGTGTTATTCGTTCGTCCTGCAACTTCTTTCTCCCCTCCTGCCGGGGCCGTTATTCTTTGAAACGGGTCAAGAGCCCTTGCGCAACGCCGGCAGCCATGAGCTGTTGGACCAACGTCGCACCCGCTTGCCTATCGCTGACCAGGGCCACTACGGTTGGTCCGCTGCCTGAAACGCAAACACCCCAGCTCTGGTCACGAGCCATGATGATACGCCGGATGTCGATGATGACAGGCTCGGCTTCCATCACCGCGGGTTCCAGATGATTGCCCATGCGCGAGGCAAGCAGTCGTCCATCACCCTGAGCTAAGGCCTCGAGCATGCCCGGGGTGTAAGGCGCAGCGGGTCGCTTCGCCGCCATTTCATCGAAGCACCGGTAGATATCACCGCTGAAAAGCTGGCTTTGCGGGGGGCGGGCCAGCACCACCCAGCCCCGGGGACGGTGCCATATCCTCTCTACCCGTTCCCCCCGGCCGCGCACCCGAGCACAGCCCCCGTACACGCAAAAGGGCACATCCGACCCCAGATGTGCGCCAATAGCAGCCAGTTCATCGTCCTCCAACTGCAAAGACCATAGTTGATTGAGGCCCACGAGCACAGACGCTGCATCAGCGCTGCCTCCACCTAGGCCGGCGGCCATGGGAATGCGTTTATCAATGAATATGTCCACACCCCGAGCGGAGCGGCAGTAGGGCACAAGAGCTTGTGCTGCCTGATAGACCAGATTACTTTCGTCGCAAGCAAGCTTTGGTTCATTGGTGTCAACGGCGATACGCCCGTCAGCGCGGGCGGTGAGCTGGATCTGATCGGCCAACTCGAGCTGGGTCATAACCGAATCAATGTCATGATAGCCATCAGCTCTCAGGCCCAAAACATCCAAAGTCAAGTTAACTTTCGCGTGCGCCCGAAGACGGACAATTTGGGACATGATAGACGCTCCAACCGTAAGGACTAAAAGAGAGCGTTCTAGACCTGAGACGCTTTTCCTGCTACGGTTGGAGCGGGGCATGTGGTATGAGTTGGCTTGCCCCCAAGATTGGTGAGCACATTCATGGTGAGATCATACGTTTCGTAGAGAACAACCACCAGATCGTCTCCTTTGCTGTGCTCGAGCGCGCGTTCAATGGCCTGTTGCTCTGACAACATTACTTCCACCGGCAGCTGGGGCTTCGCTGCCCGAACCGCCGCCTTAATAATCTGCGCCGTCTCTCCCGGCTGGCGTCCTCTGCGATCCGTATCTTCCTTGATGATCAGCTGGTCGAATCCGTAGGCCAATGCCTGTCCGAATCGTCTCAGCGCCGCATTGGTCCGATCACCCGGTGCCGTCACCACGCCAATGCACTTGCCGCCTTGGTTGCACAGCTGGCGGCCGAATTGAGCCAAAGCTGCCACTGCCGGAGGATTGTGTGCGTAATCCACGCACAACCGGTAACCATTGACCTCGATGATTTCCAAGCGTCCCGGGTTGCATCGGGCATCGGGCTTGAACTCGTTGAGCGTTCGTATCATAGCCATAGGCGGGATACCCAGAGCCATGGCGGCCCCCAGAGCGGCCAGAACGTTGGCAACATTGGGCAGGTAGCGACCGGCAAACGTGCAGGGCACGGACGCAAGCGAAATGAGGGGCAATTCCTGGTTACCCGTATACTGAAAGATGTGATCACCCCGGCAGTAGATTGCTTGACCTCCTGAGTCCATATGATCTCTGAGAGCCACATTGTCTGCGGTCAGGCCAAAGTAGATGATCCGCGAGCGGGCACGACGGGCCAACGAGCACACCATAGCATCATCGGCATTGAGCACAACGGTTCCACCGGGACGAACAACTTCTACTACCAGGCCTTTAACGTCACGCAACGCGTCTAAATTATCGATACCGTCTTGACCCACGTGGTCATCGCCGAGATTGGTAACCACAGCCACATCGCACTCATCAAAGCCCAACCCCGCGCGAATCATGCCCCCGCGGGCCGTTTCCAGCACCGCCATCTCGACGCGAGGATTCTCCAGCATCATGCGGGCACTGCGTGGCCCACTGGCATCACCCAGGAGCAAACACTGTTCATCCACGTATACCCCATCGCTGCATGCGCAGCCGGTGACTTTGCCCCCGTTGCGGCCCATATGCGCCAGAAGACGGCTGACCGTGGTCTTTCCATTGGTTCCGGTCACGGCAACCAGGGGAATGCGTCCATTGTCGCTTGTTGCAAACAGGTAGTTCACAATGGAGAGACCCGCATCGCGAGGTATACCCCGGTTGGGATAATGGTGCATGCGGATGCCCGGAGCTGCGTTGACCTCAATGACGGCGCCGTTGCTCTGACGTATGTCCTGGCCTATATCATGGGCAATGATGTCCACACCCGCCACATCCAAATCCACCAAACGGGCCGCCTCCACAGCCATTTGAGCATTGGCAGGAGCAATGTCTGTGGTGGCGTCATGGGCGATGCCCCCGGTGCTCAGATTGGCGTTCCAGCGCAGGTAAGCACGGCGACCCTCCGGCAGTACATCATCCCCTGCCAGGCCTTGGCTCCCCAGAACGGAGAGAGTTTGCATGTCCATGGGCAAGCGGGTAAGCGGCTTTTCGTGCCCCAGACCACGCCGGGGATCTTCATTCATCTTGTTTGTCAATTCGGTGATAGTACTCCTACCGTCTCCCATGACATGGGCTGGGATGCGCTCACTGACCGCAATCACCTCCCCCGCCACCACCAGCACCCGATAGTTGCGCCCCTCAATGTAGCGCTCAACAATGACTCGATCGCTGTACGTTGCCGCAACCCGGTAGGCTTTACGCAAGCTGTGACTCCCTTGCACCTTGAGACTGACACCCTTGCCCTGGTTGCTATCACACGGCTTGACCACCATGGTGCCGCGGAGCCTGCGCAAAAGTCCCACCGCCTCCTGCTCACTGGTAACCAACCCACCCGGGGGTACGGGAATGCCATGCTGGCTCAACAGAGCCTTGGTCATCTCCTTGTCAGTGGCAATATCCACGGCTATACATGAGGTATGCTGGGTCAATGTGCCCTGAATGCGCTGCTGTCGTGCCCCGTAACCCAATTGCACCAGACTCCCCTTATTCAAACGCAGTACGGGAATGCCTCGCCTCTTTGCCGCTTCAACGACGGCCCGCGTGCTAGGACCCAGATCATAGCGGGCCCGCAACCGCTCCATGGTCTCAATATGGGGAGCAACACTCATGACACGCTTGTCAAGCAGACCATCTACAAGTTCCACAGCCGCCCGCAGCGCATAATGGGCCACTTCTGCACACTGATACTCCACCACCACACGGTAGAGACCATCTTGATGGGCCGCGCGCGTCTTGCCGTATACCACATTCATGCCACTGAGAACCTGCAGTTCCAAAGCCACATGCTCGATGACATGACCCAGCAAGGTGCCTTGGAGCAGGCGCTGGATGAATCCTCCCCGCTGCCCGCGGGTACAGTGGTGTTCTTTGAGGTTGGGAAGGAGGCCAAGGAGGTTCTTGTTGAAAGACGTGAGTTTGGAGGTGGGAATGTCACTGTAAGCTCCCAATGACACCAGCATTGCGACCACCGGTTGGTATGTGTGGAGATTGGGGCCCTCAAGGGTGCGGATACTCTTAATGACCAGCCGTGAGGTCTTCTTCATAGCTATGTTCCTTCTCCTTCTCGGGCTCCAACATGGTCCTCTTTCTCAGGTCATACGCATATCCTGAAGGCAGCACGTGACAGACCACGTGCGACAGGGCCAGGGGCTGTCCTAGTGAGGTTTCCGAAAGATTGCTATGGTTGATACCGGTCGCATCCAAAATGGTGACCGAACCAGAACCTACCACGGTCATGTCTCTTCCTGAGCGAACAAAGGCCGCCGTATCTTCATCCACGCCCAGACCGATGACCCGCGGATTCTGGGCGATGGCCGACAGCAAGCGGCCGATTCTTCCCCTCTGGGCAAAATGTTGATCCACCACTACATCATCGAGAAGGCCCAAACCGGGCGCCATATGCGCTGTCGCGTGCCGGGGCGCATCACTTTCCCGGCCACCGATGATCATGGTTTGGCTCATGGCGGCGGCACCTGCGCTGGTACCGGCAATGATAATGCCGGCATGATACAACTGCTTCAACCGGTGCCCCAATTCGGTACCGCCCACCATGCCGGTAATGCGAAGCTGGTCTCCGCCGGTGAAAAACACAGCTCCGGCGTCTTTGAGCAGGCTCCTCACCCGAGGACTGTTGGCTTCACTGCGCTTAGCCAAAGGGAGAATGGCCGTATCCTCTAGACCCAGGGCAAAGAACACCTCCTGGTAGCGGGCTCCGGCTTCTCGCTGTTTTTGCGCCGCTACCGTCACCACCACCATCTTGCCTCTTTGGCTACAGAGACCAGCCAGCTTGCGCAGTATCTCGCAATCACTATCCTTGTCTTCTGCACCGCCGATGATGACCAAGGTGCCTTGATGCTGCTCTGACAATTGCTAGCTCCTTCCTCTGGCGGAATTAAGATTCCCCAGAGTTCAGGGCAATATGCAGTAGAGAGAGTACCAGCTGGATTTTGTTGCATACGGTTACTTGCTGTGATCCTGCCCCCAGAAGGCCCACGGGTCTTCTATCTTCCGTGAGCACCAACGATCCACTGTCTCCCGGCTGACCTAGTGGAGTGGTCACGATCTGATCGGTAAACATGGCAAGACCAATGTCACCCACGGCGATGCGAAGCACAGCATCAATGACCTTGACGTGTGCTTCGGTCCAGCCGCTGGTCCTGCCACTCTTTTGCACTCGCATGCCCAGCTGGGCTTCGGTGGCTTCGCCCGGCACACCGATATCAAGAATGTCTGATAATATCAGGTTCTCCTCGACGGGGCGGGCCACCGCAGCATCTACTTGATTGCGCGCTGGTGAGTGCCTGATGATGCGAAACTCGTAGTCGGCCCTGAGCCAGTTGACGAAGCGGTTGGCCATCCGCTCCAAGCTGGCCGCAATGACACAACTGGGGCGCGCGAACACGCGATGTAGAGGAACATATCGTTCCAGATGGGCCAAAACATCGTCGGGGCTGCCTCCATCATGGCGTCCGGGCTGCAAGATAGCATCGCCCTTTTCGGCCCGCCCATCCGTGCCATCCGTCGCATTGGCTAGCACATGGTTGTTGGAGAGGATCAAAGGTTGGCCGTTCTCAGCATCGTAAACCAATGCTCCCATCGTGCCTGCGCTGACTCGTTTGTGCCCGATGCTGACACCGGGGCGCGCCGGTCGCATGCGCGTGCGCCGCTCTTGCAACGCACAGATGTCGCCTACCTCTATGACATCGGTGCGTACATCGGCCATCTTAGGCGGAATCATGTGACCGGGAGATAATGATTGAGCGGTTAGTTTCTTCCTGACCATGACCGTTACCGCTGGCTCATAGGTACAAACGCCTTGCACTTCTTTGTAGCCGTAGCCAACACCCATTACCTGGGGCAATTGCAGTACCTTGATGGCCTCGCTGGCCAGTAGCTGTACGCGTATCCTCAACACTGCGTCCCCCTTGCAACCCTTTAGTCCAGACTATGCAAGAAGAGTTGCAAGGTGAGTTTCGTCAACTTAAACGAAAAAAAGGGCCCAAATGCCCCTGCCAGTAGTAGACGTTGCTAGCTAGACGAAATCAACCTTTCTCGGCCTTCAGAACCACATCGCCGTCTTCGCCGCACACGATCAACTCAATGTTCTCGGTTAACACATCACTGTATGAATAGGAAACCCGGCGCACATCATCGGGTCTCAGCTGCATCTTCACCACAAAGATGTTGCCATAGGTGCTTTCCAAAACACCCTCTTGTTCCACCAGACGATTACGCCCGCGGTTGGCGCGCACCCTGACACTTTCTCCCACATAGGTGTCCAATTCTTGCTTAATGGCATCCAGTGCTTTCATACTACCCACCATTCCTGTAAGCCTTTTCTCAATTTACAGAATACCATAGGACGGAGGTTAAGTCAAATGAGGGCTGCTAGAGCAGGGCAAACACTACTTGGAATGTTTATCGGCAACCTTGGAGGCACCAAAAGAGTAGGGCTTGATCTTCGCATCAAATCCACTACCCACCACCATACCGACGATCTCCTTGATGAGGTCACGGGTTTGACCATTCTGTCCCACGTCCAAGTGGATCTCAACATTCAGTTGATGATGGCCATTATGGGCGAGTTTCTCGGCCAAGCGGCTGGCTATGCTCAGGCTCTGCGCGGTCTCGTGGAAGATGCGCTGCCGCAAGCTGGGCATCTTACGCTCCCGATTGCGACAATAGTAGTAACGGGCGCCCTTGCCGATGCGATGGATGATAATGGCGGTGACAATACATATCTCTTCACGCGTATGAGAGTCAGTGCCGATGATCAGTTTGTAGGAAGCATCCGGCGCTTCTTTGATATAGGCTATAATGTCATCAAACATGCCCTGAAACGTCGCAGCTCCCTTGGTTGGACTGACGAAGACCACCGCCGACCCCCTCCCTGCATAGGTATACGTATAGTGTAGCATTCCCCCCGTTCAATCACAACCACCGGGCATCATTCTCATATAGTATACAGGTCAGGCGACGAAACTCGTCCACCGATAGCTGCTCGGCCCGCGAAGTGGGTTCCACGCACGCCGCCACAAGAGCCTGCCGCAACTGACTGCGCTCTATGCCAAGTCCTCCCAGGCTATTGACAAGGGTCTTTCGTCGCTGCGAGAAGGCGCTTTCAACCAGGGAAAAGAAGAAAGGCTCAAGTGAAGAGGGCAGCCAATCACCCGTCGCCGACTCCAGCTCTACGGCGGCCGAGTGGACGTCAGGCTGGGGCCAAAACGAACTGGGAGGAGCCTTGAGAAGAATCCTGCACTCGGTGCGGTATGCGCATACCACTGAGAGCACGCCGTACGCCTTGCTTCCCGGGTGGGCACAGATCCTCTCAGCGACTTCCAGTTGAACCATGAACACCATTCTTCGTGGTATCTGACGCGACTTGAGAAGGCGAAAGAGCAAAGGGGAAGTGATGTAATAGGGGAGATTGCCTACCACCTTATCTGGAGAGAAGCTCAGGAAATCAAAGTCTAGCGCGTCGCCTCGTTGAAAGGTCACGCGATCTGCGTACTCCCCGAGAACCTCCGGTAAAAGGGATGCAAAGCGAGCATCGATATCCAACGCCAGCACCTGACTGCCGGCGGCGGCCAGCGCTCTTGTCAGCACCCCTGCACCCGGTCCTATCTCCAGGATCTTCTCCCCGGCTTGGGGAGAAATGCTGGTCATCAGCGCATCGAGAATCCGGCGATCGATCAGGAAGTTTTGCCCCCAGCGCTTCCTGGGGGCAATACCATGGTCCGCGAGCAACCGTCGCAGGGTTGAGACGGATGAAATGTTCTCGTTATCATGCATCATCATGCGCTCCGAACCATCACTCTAAGATGTAGAACTTGACGTTTCGCTTCACACCCCATTGAATGGCTTCTTCATACGTGTCGAAACACACATCTAGCGCAGTGCCGGTAATGGCACTGCCTACATCCGCGGCAACGGCAAATCCATAACCGGCGACATAGAGACGTGAACCCAGCGGAACAACGGAAGGATCGACGGCTACTACTCCTTCACCAGCGGGAATGCCGGTCTTGGTGAGCCCATCAGCCCACTTGCCCGTGGAAATAGGACCGGGATCATAGGCTGTCACCCGTCGTGAGATCAGGGCTCGGGATATGCGGTATTCGGTTCCCATCACACGAATGGTATCCCTGGCACCTTGTGCCACAAGCTCATGGACCACTTCCGTTATGACTTCTTCATTGATGATCTCCCGTGAAACCATCTCATCATCTTCGTAGGTCTTCCGATATGTCAATAGAACCTCACCCTCACTGCCCTTCTGCACGAAACGAGATAGGCCGAGAGCCAACGTTGGATCATTCTTTGTCTGCTTCTCGTAAGGAACGACCTGCGTTTCCTGGACTTCCTCATGCCGCACCCGTAGAACGGTAATGTTACCTTCGACTTCGTCCTCAAGACCGGGGAGAACTCGGTCCCATTCACCGATATATATATCGTTTTCCGACAGAATATCACCAACACGTTGCTTCAGAGTCAATACCCTGAGGATCTCACCGTCAGCATGGATCGCCACGGGCCGTGCGCGGCGGATGCGGATGGTGCATACCTCCTCTATGTCGGTAAGAAGTGTAGGTTCTATTTCATCAAACAAGCGCAATTTGATCTCAGCCTCGGCCAATACCTCAGCAACCGTGTGGGCCTCCGTCTTCCAGACCGTGATCAACCCGTCGTCATCAATGGTGATCTCCAGCTCCGAAGTGTGAGCTTCAGCGCCGGCCCATACCCAGGCTGTAGCTGTAAGCCCAACGACCAATATTACTACCACGTAAGCAACGATATCATGTGTCTTGTCATTAGACATACTTCACCCTGCTGCGAGAGCAGGCAAACCTCCTCTCATTCAGACTGCCGGGGGGAAACGTGCTCTATTCCCAGCAACCTGCATGCATTGGTCAGTGTAATCTCTCCGAGATGGCTGGGCGCTATACCGCGCACCTTTGCCACTTCCTCACACACCAAGTGTACCATACTTGGCTCGTTACGCTTTCCCCGGTGGGGAGCCGGAGGTAAATAGGGGCAATCGGTCTCTAGAAGCAGTCTTTGCTCAGGGACATAACGCGCTACTTCTCTGAGCACATGGCTTCGGGGATAGGTTACGGGGCCTGCCAGAGAAATATGAAGTCCCAAGTCCAAGCAGCGCCTGGCAAACGCAACATCCCCCGAAAAACAATGCATGATCCCACCGGTACTCCCCACATCGTGTTCACATAATATGTCAAAGACTTCCTCATGGGCATCGCGATCGTGAATGATCACTGGCAAGGCCAGTTCTCCCGCCAGGTGCAACAAGCGATCAAATGCGTGGCGTTGCACGGAACGAGGAGACAAATCCCGATAGAAGTCAAGGCCGATCTCCCCGAGTGCCACCACACGGGGTGACCGGAGCAAGAGGCGTAGCTGCGCCTCGACCTCGTCGCTATACTCAGAGGCGTTGTGTGGATGCAGCCCAGCCGCTGCCCAAATCCGGCGATGCTCCGAGGCCAGTTCCACTGCCGCCCGTGATGAATCCACATCAAATCCCACATTAAGCATGGCCACCACGCCTTGACTCTCGGCTCGCTGCAACACCACATGGCGATCGCGGGCGTAGCGATGGGAGTCAAGATGCACGTGGGTATCAAACAACCTCATGATATCTTACTACCCTCTTCCACTCGTCCATCGGGCACCAGTAAACGCATTATGCCGTCATCGACGGCTGCCAGCACCATGCCCTCGGACTTAACACCTCGAATCTTTGCGGGCCGGAGGTTCGTCAGTACCACGACTTGCTGGCCGGTCAAATCCTCCGGTCGGTATGATTCAGCGATTCCGGCCACGATCTGCCGCACCTCATCGCCGATGTCCACCGTCAATTTCAGAAGTCGCTCGGCCTTGGGAATCGCCTCGGCCGTCTTGACTGTCCCTACTTTCATCTCCACTTGTTGGAAATCCTTCATGGTCAACTGCGGAACCTTGGGTTGCTTTTTCTCCTCTTTCTTCTCCTCGTCCACGATACGCGGGAACAAAGGCTCTGACACCCCCACCCGCGTATGAGGCGGGGTCACCCCCCATTCTTGGGCTTTGGACCAACCTTCGCTGCGCGGGTTGCCTTCCAAACCCAGAAGTGACCACAGTTTCTCAGGGGTTTCAACCAGCAACGGAGACGATACGATGGCCAGCACCCGCAGACACTCGGCCAGATAGTAGAACACTGTGGCCAACCTGTCCTTTTGCCCCTCTTTGGCCAAAGCCCAGGGAGCCGCTTCATCAATATACTTGTTGGCAAAAGAGGCCAGCTCCCTCATTACGTTCACGGCCTTGGAAATCTCCATGGCATCGAACAAGGAGCCCATCCGCTCAGGTGTGGCCAGAATGCGCTCGCGGAAAGAGCGGTCCAGCTCGGTTTCCGCACCCGGGGGAAGCACCTCACCATCCAGGAACTTGTGGAGCATACTCACCGTACGGTGCACAAGATTCCCCTGATCATTGGCTAAGTCGGAATTAAGCCGAGCTATCAGTGCATCCTCCGAATAGACACCGTCCATGCCGAAGGGAACTTCGCATAGCAAGAAGTATCGCACCGCATCGACTCCGTACTTCTCGATGAGGATAACTGGGTCCACCACATTGCCCCGCGTCTTGGACATCTTTCCGC
The DNA here is from genome assembly GCA_007130145.1 of Bacillota bacterium. Taxonomy (GTDB): domain Bacteria; phylum Bacillota; class Sulfobacillia; order UBA8153; family UBA8153; genus SLSY01. The sequence continues at coordinate 7,726 of SLSY01000180.1, read as the reverse complement.
TGTCCAGCACCAACCACCCATGGGCGAAGATCTGGCGTGGTAGAGGTAAGCCAGCCGCCATGAGAATGATGGGCCATATGATGGCATGAAAACGGGTAATCTCCTTACCCACCAGGTGCACGTCGGCCGGCCAGTAGCGCTCAAACCGAGCGAGATCGTCCGGATACCCCGCACCCGTGAGATAATTGCTCAGAGCATCAAACCATACGTAGATCACGTGTTCCTCATCGAAGGGCACAGGGATGCCCCAATGAAAGGAGCTACGCGAAACGCACAGGTCCTCAAGCCCCCTTTCGATGAAGGCCACAATCTCGTTGCGCCGGCTCTCGGGTTGGATGAATTGAGGGTTTTCCCGAATGTGCTCTAACAGGCGATCGGAATAAGAAGACATGCGAAAGAAGTAGGCATCCTCCTGAAGACGCTGAAGGGGACGCTCATGATCCTGGCAGTGCCCATCCATCTCGCGGGCCTGTGTCGCTGTGAAGTAGCCTTCGCAACCCTCGCAGTACCATCCCTCATACTGACCTTTATATATATCGCCCTTCTCAAATACTTGAGCGAAAATGTGTTGAACCACGTCCATATGGCGCTTTTCAGTGGTACGCACAAAGTCATCGTGGGTGATACCCATGAGCCGCCACAGCTCCTTAATGCGTATCACTATGCCGTCCACAAAGGCCTGAGGGGATACTCCCTCTTCCCGGGCTCGACTCTCCAGCTTCTGACCATGCTCATCGGTTCCGGTCAGAAACAGCACATCATAGCCCTGCATGCGCTTGAAGCGAGCCAGGGCGTCGGCAGCCACCGTCGTGTAGGCGTGGCCGATATGCAAATCCGCTGTCGGATAATAGATGGGCGTAGTAATGTAATATGTTGGTTTCAATGTCATCCCCCTCACAACAGACAAATGACCTCTCCCCAAAGGGGCGAGGTCTAACTCGCGGTACCACCCTGCTTTTGTGCCAGTCTCAACCAGCACCTTCTCCGGCAACCGGTTCGGGTTGCCTAATGCAGTAACGGGCATCACCCGGCTGGCCTTACTCATCTTTCAGACCCGCTCCTCTGGGGACATGTTCAAAGGCAACTCGGCACCGGCTTCCACCGACCGCCAGCTCTCTAGAGCCTCCCTGCTTCTACTCTTCCCCTTCACAGGATTTATCCTATGCTCACCAAGAAAATCGTAGTCTTACTATAGCGAAAGTCATGACCAATGTCAACCAAGAGTAGGTCGGCGACTATCACTACGAGAAACGACATTTTTCGACATAAGGCGGAGCTGTTTGGGTATCCTTCGGTTACAATGGAGCTGAAAGCCAGAAGAAATGGACCACCAGAAGCCGCTAGACCTGTCCCAGTGCCCTGCCATATTCAACCACAGGAGGCAAAAGTGATGTATGAAAGACTAACCCACATGTCCTTCACGAATCGTATGCAGGACACACGTTTCTTGTTACAGAACACATTCAAGGTAGCTGGGGCCAACCGGGACATCGCCAAGCCAACGGTTCACATGGCTGCTCTGTCCGCCGCTTTGACCACCCTCCTTTTCATTTCAGTTTTGTCCTTCTTTACCGGCCGTGCTATTGGCGCAGGGGTCATCCTCTTGTTGGTCTTCCTCTTCATACTGACACCCATGAAGTTCTTCTACTACATCAGGCAAAAAGCCAATCAGAGCTGGCTCGCCTACAATGCTATCACCGGTCATAGCATCGGGTTGGGCGATGCCCACAAGCACACCGGTGGGCTCAGAACGAGTCTTAGGCAAATAGCAGCGGTAGAAATCCTCGTGAAGATTCTGGGCAGTCAAAGAGAGAGCAGGGGTGGAATCCGGTCCGTCCTGATCAACCTGTTGATATCGGGTTTGACGGAGGTTTGGGACCTTGCCAGTCACTATATGCTGCCTGCACTGGTGGTGGAAAAACAGACTATTAGGAAACTTATCCCTCAAATGAAGTCGTTACAGAGCAATGTGCCTGCCACTTTGATGGGTGTGTTCGGTATCGACTTTGTTGGTAATGTCATCAACATGATTCTCCTGCCGGTGTATGTTGCTGCCCTGATCATCGGGGTGGGCATCGGCTCCCTCCTCGCTTCGACTATGCCTGCGACGGTTTGGACCCTGGGTGGATTGTCCTTCTCCTGGGTTCCGCCCTTCATCATCCTATACACCATTCTCATCTTCGGTGGGATTGTGGGAACGATCATCGCATCAGTTAAGGTCATCTACTTCACACTCTTTTATGCTGCCATTACTCATCCTGATGATATTGCCGCAGAAATGAAGGAAGAGTTGACTCATTACCTGCAACTGGATGCGACGATTCCGGTCGTTCGCCCAGGAGAGTAGAACACAGCTCCTTTCGATAAGCATAGCAGAGGAAGGGTTAGACTCCGGCGAGGAAGCTGAAACTCATTGCTCTTGGCGTGACGTTACGGGCGACCGATTGCAAAGAGAAGACTCACACGGTCACCATAACCTACAGGCCCGATGAGGAACAGCTCAGCACAGATAGCCCTGTCGCCTGACAGAAAGGCTCGGAGCCGTCGATAAGAAGAACTGGGGAACCCAACAGGGAAGCCCCCCTCAAACGCAAGGGGGGCTTTTACTTTGACTAAGACGCTCCATGAGCGGGTGCTTCAAATGCATGGAAGTTGCAGTATCTCATCAGGACGAAGATAACAGCATAAGCACTGGAGCCCGAACCCATCCCAAGGTCTTTCACACACAAGCCTCGTACCTTGAGTTCAATACCAATACCTCCCGCTATTGAGTTATCAGCGGCGACTGGGAGCGGACCGGCATGACGTACAGATGCACAGCGCCCATGACTCGACGTGTTCGACACGAGACGACAGCTTAAGACAAATTGGACGATCCATCATTTCTTTTTGGCTTGACATATTGACTTTTTCTGGCATATTTGGTACCGTCTAGACAGAAGGTTCTTCCAATCACGCCTTCGAGAGAGGTGAAATATCGTGATGAAGTCCACGGGTATTGTGCGCAAAGTGGATGAACTGGGACGGGTAGTCATACCTATTGAGTTGCGCAGGACCTTGGAGATCGAACAGAAGGATTCTCTGGAAATCTATGTCGATGGAGAGAAGATCATTCTCCGCAAATATGAACCGGCATGCATTTTCTGCGGGAACGCATATAACGTTGAGAATTTCAAGGGCAAGAATATCTGCCGCAGCTGCATCTCGCAAATTGGTGTAAAGGTAGTCTAATCTACGAGCTTGTTTATAAGCACCGGGTCAAAGCGGTGCTTTTTTCTTGCGCAGATCCAAGATCACGGTGAACTCGCCCTTGACTTGGCTCTTTTGGTTCAGTTCGGAGATGATCTGTTCGGGGTAGTCACACAGAAGCTGTTCGTGCACTTTCGTCATCTCGCGAGCTACGATGACTTTCGTCTCTGGCAACTGTTCCTGAATGACTTGCAGCGTCTTGAGGATCCGGTGTACCGATTCAAAGAAGACACTGATGCGCTGTTCCTCTTTGAGCCTCAACAGCAGCTTGCGGCGGCCGGCCGTCTTGCGCGGAAAGTAACCCATGAACACGAATTCCTCCACTCGTAAACCTGACCAGGTTAGGGCACTGGTAATGGCACTGGGGCCGGGAACAACGACCACCGACAGTCCCTGTTTCCTCACAGCTTGGATCAGCAGAGCGCCGGGATCGGAAACACAGGGCATACCCGCATCCGAAAGCAAAGCCACATCCATCCCCCCGTTAAGATGCTCCAAGAGAATGGGAATGCGGCGGAAGGCGTTGTGCTCATGGAAACTAATGAGGCCCGCGTGGGTCTCAAGATGCGAGAGGAGTTTACGGGCACGACGAGTGTCTTCTGCCGCTACCACTTGCACTTCACGCAAAATGCGCGCAGCTCTGAATGTAAGATCCTCGAGATTTCCAATAGGCGTGCCACAAACGTATAAGGTTCCTGTCCCCTCAACCTGTGGGTTTGTCATTGGGACCATGATCCTTCGTACGCTTTTGGTTCTTCTTGGTCTTATGTCCGCATTCATAGCGCAGACAACACATCAGCCGCCCGCAAAGCCCTGATATCTTGGTGGGATTCAAGGAAAGATTCTGTTCTTTGGCCATGCGTATGGATACAGGCTCAAACTCCCCCAAGAAGGATTTGCAGCACAGCACGCGGCCGCAAGTGGCCAGTCCGCCCAGGAGTTTGGCCTCATCGCGGACTCCGATCTGACGCAGCTCAATGCGGGTACGAAAGACGGAAGCCAGGTCCTTGACCAGCTCCCGAAAATCCACACGTCCATCGGCAGTGAAATAGAAGATAATGCGCGACCCATCGAACGTGTATTCCACTCCCGTGAGATTCATCTCCAGCTTGTGCTGTTGAATCTTCTTGCGGCAGACCTCAGCGGCCTCCAGTTCTTTGCCCTGGTTGGCTTCAGCTTGCTTAACGTCATCTTCGGTGGCGATGCGGACCACCTTGCGCAAGGGCGCCACCAGGTCACTCTCTTCCACGTCGCGCCGGGGCATAACGACCTGTCCCATTTCCATGCCGCGAGCAGTCTCCAAAATCACGGTGTTTCCCGGTTGGGGGTGAACTGCTCCCGGATCAAAGTAGTATATCTTGCCTGCTTTCTTAAAACGAATCCCTACAACTTCCGGCATATCGTATCACTCCTCTGAGTGCCATAAACATTGCGTCCAACGCCAGCCGTGCATTGACACGGCTCCGTATATAATCCTGCGTTCTTAGAACCATTCGTATGCAATCCGACAATCCCTGCACATCTAGATCCAGACTCAGGTCATGTGCCACCGCAATCTGGGAGGCTGAGTCCTCTTGGGCTTTGCTAACCAACGCATCGCGGAAAAGCAGCAATCCGATCTCCAGCTGCAAAGATAGGTCATCTTTATCTTTCCCCCTGTTTTCCCATCTCTGCGCCAGCATCAAGGGGTCTTCTTCATGCAATGATGTGATATCGCCAGCAATCTGACAGGTCAGATCCAAAAGGTCTTGCCCATCCAACCAACGACGAGCCCTCTCTTCATCTCCCTGGCACAGGCGTGCGGCTAGCTGAGCTTGCGGCGCCTCCACCCCACCGGCCACCAAGCGCTCGGCCATAGCCTCTGGAGGCAATGGTGACAGGCGAACCTCCTGGCAACGGGAGAGAACTGTGGGCGGGAGGCGTCCTGCGTTGCGAGCAGTTAAGATGATCGTGGTTTTAGCAGGAGGGTCCTCTAATATCTTGAGCAAGCTGTTGGCCGCCGGTAGCGACATATTCTCGGCGTCGGCCATGATGCCCACTTTGTCCCCGGCCTCGTTGCTCTTCATATGCAAGACTGACTGTAAACGGAGTACCTGCTCTAACTTCAAGGTGTCTCCATCCGGGCACACCAGATGAATATCAGGATGATTGCCCTCGATGACACGGGTGCACTCACTGCACAAACCGCAGGGAACAGCCCTTTTCTCCTTACACTTGCCTGAGCACGCAACGGTAAGAGCAGCCCGAACCAGACCCGAGCTGTCGGGACCGCTCAGAAGGTAAGCATGGGCCATGCCTTTCTCACTTACGGCCTGCCGTAGCAAGCGCTGCAGCTGGGGCTGTTGAGAAACATTGGTTTCCAAGCTATCGTGCTTACGATTCATGATCGTATCCATTACTAATAATCATCTCTTACCCGCTATATCTTCTCGAATCTCTCCACCTGGAGCACAAACACGGTCGCTCCACCCACCTGCACTTCCACCGGATAAGGAACATAAGAGTCCGACGGACCGCTGACCGGAGCCAAAGGTGTCACCAGCTGCTCGCGGGAATGGCAGGTCTTGCGGACAACGTTGAGGACTGTGCTCACTTGATGATCCTCGGTGCCAATCAATATGGTCGTATTACCTTCTCGCAAGAACCCGCCTGTACTGGCGAGTTTGGTGGAGCGGAAGCCCTTATCCACTAAGCCTTCCACCAAACGCTGGGCGTCTTTATCCTGGACAACAGCAACAATCAGTTTCACCATCATCACCCTCTCGTCCAAAACTTATGTGCGGTCTTTGCTAACAACCGCGATACGATACTCAGGGGGTGGGCCGACACCGTGAAATCGATAGTTTTCTGCCAGCATGTTGCCGATGACGTCCGCCGTCTTCACATCCAGGACTTCCCCCGGACACAGCACGGCACTGCCGGGCGGGTACATCGCAACGAGTTCGGCACAGATTCTGCCGCTAGCCTCACTCAGTGGTACCCATTCGCTAGGCGACAGAGCAGCGTCGCGCGGCTTCATCACGGCAGAAGGCCGTTCCCACAGCCATGAGGCATCAAACCGCCCCTTACGCTTATTGTCTCGGCGCGCTTGCCTAGCGGCCTCATGGATGCTTCTCCCCAACTCCGAGGCCGAGAGAAGGTCTTTGTCTCCGGCCCCGAGAACCAGCAAGCATACATCCTCTGTGGCCAGTTCCGGATGAATACTATGCGCTTTGGCCAACTCTCGGGCCAGGGCGCGCGCGCTGAAATCGTTGGTCTTCACCACTAGCTTAATCGGATCTTGCGCACTTATGACTCCCGGATATACCGAGACTCCCGTTACGCCGTCCAGAATGTCTCGCAGCTGGCCATAATATTCTTTGACCCGGCGCCACCGACTCTGGGGTGCCGTGGCCGCATGGCTCCGAGCCACATCCAGTGAGACCAAGGTCAGGTAAGAAGGACTCGAGGTGTGGACCATCCGCAAGAAAGCACGAATACGGCCCAACATCTCCTTTCCTCTCCCCGTGCAATGGAGCATAGCGCCGCCCGTCAGTGCGCCAAGCGTCTTATGCCAGCTTTGCACGACCACATCTGCACCCATGGTCAGCGATGATGCGGGAAAATGTGATGAGAAAGGAAAGTGTGCACCGTGCGCCTCATCGACAACCACGCACATTCCTCGCTCCTTGGCCAAAGCTATGATGGCCTGCGTTTCCCCGACACAACCAAAATACGTTGGATGCATTAACACCATGACCCTCGCGTCAGGATGCCGGCTGAGAGCGTGCTCCACCGTTTCGAGCGCCAACGGCCCGGCTACATCCATATCACAGTCAAGAGGAGGCCAAATGAACACGGGCTGGGCACCGCTAAGAACCATACCAGCCAGCACCGAACGGTGTGCATTGCGTGGAACCAGCACCTTGTCGCCCGGCGCAGATACGGCCAGAAGGGCAGCCAACAACCCCGCCGTAGAGCCAGCCGTCAGAAAGAACGTATGTGCCGCTCCCACTGCCTGCGCCGCCAGCTCTTGTGCCCGGGCAATAGCACCATCCGGCGCATGTAAATCGTCGAAGTTACCTACCTCGGTAACATCGTAGGTAAACACCGATGGGCCCCACAGGTCCAGCAAGTCATCTCGAACCATGCGCCCTCCCTTGTGTCCGGGGACGTGAAAGGGAAGCGGACAGCCCTGGTTATGCTCAACCAGTGTAGCAAGAAGCGGTGTTTGACCTTGATCCACAATATGCCTCCTTGACCTAGCTTAATTCTACGTTCTGCATACAATTCCCTTGTAGTGAATCCACCTGCACCGGGCAAGATGTCATCAATTTCCACCCCCGGCGAGAAAGCAATCAAAAGAACCCACCCTCAGAGGGTGGGTTCAAATAGATTCCGGCAGTGACCTACTCTCCCAGGCAGTCCCCCGCCAAGTACCATCGGCGCTGGAGGTCTTAACGACCGTGTTCGAGATGGGAACGGGTGTGGCACCTCC
>SLSY01000060.1 GCA_007130145.1 Bacillota bacterium | reverse complement strand
TTCCCTCTCTATATCATGAGAATATGACAACCTGATAAAGAGTTCGTGACATTGCTTTTCACATCCTCTTTCGAGCTCACCTGACTCTTGCCGGCAACGGCAAAACCGCCCCTTCCTCAAGAGGAAGAAATGACACGAGCCGGTGGCGTTCCGACCCTAGGAGCACCAGAGGACCGGGCGCGCCGGCACCCGTGAGGTCGCCCATCATGGGAAAGAGCGCACCATAAGCCCTGATAAGACAATCGGCCCCCGGTTTCTGACGCAGGGGGTCTGAGCCATGAGCAGAATCTGCCCGCGCCGGTCACCTCACCGCTAGGGAGCGTAGCGCCGACAGGTCCAAATCAAAGGCCAAAGTGATTTGCTGGGGTCTGACCAAGACAAGTGTTAAGAACAGAAACCACAAAGCCTGTCAAACATGCGTCACCATCCCTACGCGTGATCTTTGCTCTGGCACAACACCACCCCCCATGCCATCAGAACCGGCCGCCCCGACGCCCTTCTCTCATGGCATGGGACGCAAAGGAACCGGATTTGTTTGCTAACACGTATGCGGCTGGCTGTGCTTGCCATCATGTCAGCTGGCGTGAAGAGAAGAACATGCCACCAAGGCTCAGCCTCCTGGTATTGGCCGTTAGGGCAATCATCCCTTCGCTTCATCCATTTCCCTGCAACAATACTGCATGCCGAGGCAGGAATACACGAGGGCACAGTCGAAATCAATGCATGAATGTGCCATGCCATTTTACAGCAAAAGGAGGTGATAGTTATACAGCACCTAGCAGCCGTCGGAACGCTATGAATCAAGTACGAAAGGAGGAACAGATTCCATGTCAACTATGTTCTTGGCAGTCGAACCAGCATTGGGCGTTTTGATCGAAGGGAATGTTGTCCCATTCTTCTTCGCCCTTGGCTTCTTTTTGATCGTCTACATGATGATCACGCGCGGCCGGGCCGGCATGCCCGTACCCGAACTACGCAAACTGCCGGGTATCGAAGCCATTGACGAGGCCATTGGTCGTGCCACGGAGATGGGGCGCCCGGTACTGTTCCAACCCGGTCAGGGAGACCTTCGCAATCCGCAGAGCATTGCGTCGTTCCCGGTACTGGCTTACGCTTCTACCATGTGCGCTCGCTATGACGTGCGCATCATCCAGGTCCACCGCGACCCCCCGATCATGGCCATTGGTGAAGAGATCACCCGGGTATCCTACCTGGAGGCAGGTCGCCCCGACGCCTTCAACCCTGACGACGTCCGTCCGGCCATGGGTCAAACCATGACCGTGCAAAGTGCTATCATGGGTATCCTTCAGCGCGAAAAGGCCGGTGCCGTAATCCTGTGGGGTGCGTTCTGGGCTGAAGCCATGGGTATCATTGAAGCCGGCGCTATGGCAGGCGCCATCCAAATCGGCGCTACCGCCAATACCCACCAGATTCCCTTCTTCATCGCCGGGTGTGACTACGCCCTGATGGGTGAGGAGATGTACGCGGCCAGCGCCTATCTTTCCAAAAACCCGGTCTTGGTCGGTACCATTGTGGGACAAGACCTGGCCAAACTCGCGGTCATCATCGCCGTCGCACTGGGTATCATCCTCAGCACCGCCACCGGCGGTACCGATCACTTTCTCACGTCACTGCTCCAACTCTAAGAGCGCGAAGGAGGTGTGTTTAATTGCGTAAACAAGGACCAATGATCTTAGGCGTTGTTGCCGGCATTATCATGATCTTCTCCCGCTATATCTTCATCGGCCGCAACCTCGGCTGGGATAGCACGTGGAATACGTACTTTCTTGTCAGCACCGCGGTTGCTTCCGGTCTCGGTGTCATTAACTTGACGCGTATTCACTGGAAGAACATCGAGCGCAGGACCAACATTGTCCCCAGTGCTGTTCTCCTTATTTCCCTGCTGGGCTACAGCATTCTGGGTGTGGGCTGGACGGTAGCCAGTGGCCCCGCGCGCTGGATCTATGAAGTCGGTAACTTACAGGTTACCAACGCATTATTCTCTCTGCTAGCCTTCTTCATTTTCTCGGCCGCCTACCGTGCGTTCCGGGTCAAAAGCCTGGAGTCTACTACGCTGTTGGTTGTGGCTGCTATCGGTATGATGGGTACCGCTCCGATTGGCGCGGCCATCCACCCATCCATTGAAGTCGCAAAAGACTGGTTGCTGAATGTCCCGGTCACCGGAGCCTACCGTGGCATCCTCATCGGTGCCTATCTGGGTTCGTTCGCCACCGCCCTTCGCATCTTGCTGGGGTTGGAACGTGCCCATATGTCGGGTGGCGATTAATCTACTAAGCTAGGAGGTGACAGTGCATGAATTTCTGGGATAGAGTATCAAACCTTGACCGGCGCATTCTCTGGGCAGTTCAAATGATCATCGTCGTAGCGATCCTGTTGCGGCCCATCGGATTGCCCATTGCCGTAAGCAGCGAAACCCAGCTGGCATATGATTTCTTTGACAACCTGCCGCCGGGATCCATTATTTGGGCTGACTTCGGTACCAGTGGTGCCGCCTTGGTAGAACTGGGTCCAATGATCTATGCCTTTTTTACCCAGGCCTTTAACAACAATCTGAGAGTGATTGGAGGCACCTTATGGGCGGAAGGCCCGGCCATAGGACAGATCATATTCGAAGAGATTCAGGAAGAGTTTCCTGATGTAGAATATGGCGTGGATTTCGTCAACGTCGGTTACAAACCCGGAACGCAGATCCTCGTTCGTGGTCTGGTTGACGATGTGTTTGAAGCCTGCCGTGGAGTGGACTACTTTGCCCGTCCCTTGGCAGATTACCCGCTCATGCAGGAAGTACCCCGCCTGACCGCCGATTACGTCGATGCCATCATTGTCTTTGCAGAAGGTAGCCCCGGCGGGCGCGAGTGGTACGAAGCAGCGGCTGGTCCTGAGGGTATCCCCCTCATCCAGGGCACCATCCAGATGAGCATTCCCGAAGCCATGCCCTTCCTGCGGGGTGGGCAATACGCCGCGATCATCCCGGGCAACCGGGGGGCGGCCGAATATGAGTTTCTCGTGGGTCGTCCGGGTGAAGCCATCGCTACCCAGGATGCCAACTCGGCCATGGCGCTGTGGCTCATCACCGTTCTTATTCTGGGTAACCTCGGATTCCTTTTGGGTAAGCAAGGAGGTGGTAAGAAATGACCGACGTCCAACTGACCATTGTTGCCTTCTTGACGATAGGCGTTTATACCTACCTCTACTGGAAGGATAATCCCATCTATACCATCATCGAGCATATGTACGTAGGGCTGTCTGTATCGTACGTATTCGCCAATACGTTCCACGCGTACATCGTACCGGCCGTGCGCGATGATATCGTGAGAGACGGCAAGTGGCATTTCATCATCCCCCTCCTGTTGGGATTGATGATCTATGCCCGCTACTCCCCTTCCATCGGCTGGCTGGCTCGCTATCCCATGTCCTTTTGGGTAGGATACGGTGCCGGTTACGTGTTGTCATACGAGGTTCCCGTCTTCATCGGCCAGATAACGGCCTCGTTCTGGCAGTTGAATAGCGTGAATAACGTCCTGGTGGCGTTGTGTTTCTTAGGTGCCTTGACCTACTTCGTGTTCACCGTGAGACGCGAGGTGCCCGGTGTCGCCCCGGCCGCCGCCTTCGGACGGTGGGCCATCATCGTGGCCTTGGGTGTGTCCTTTGGTTCAACCGCGCTGTATCGCTTCACCATCTTCGTGGGGCGCGCACAGCTCCTCCTGTTCGACTGGTTGAAGCTGGGATAATCTACTCATAAAGAAGAGGGTGGGCCATGCCCACCCTCTTCTTTTTCTCCGTCTATTTGAATTTGGCGCCATAGACTTGCTCTAATATGCTCCGCACCGCACCATCGGAAGAGCCCTCATCCACCACCAGCTGATAGCGCTCTTTTTTCGTCCATAGGTTCAACTTGCCCGGATACGTCACTTCATTCGCATCTTCGTGCGCCGGCATATGGGACTTTCTCTGGTAGCGCACCCGGTTCACCTCTTCATGGTTCACAGCGAAGTTTTTGGGATGCACGGCCAAGAGCTCATCTTCTTGCATCGCAGCATAGCGTCGCAGCATCCGGGCCCTCACTCCCGTGCTGGCCGCCATGCGGCCCCATACGCCCTCGTTGGCATCCATGGCCGCCTTAACCGCAGATTTTGTTTCATCACGAAGCGCTCGCGGATCCATGAACACAAAGATCGTCTCCGTCTGGCCAAACACCAGAGCATACTCCTTGGTGGAAAAAAGCCCTTCCTTGCGCTTGACTGAAATGACCGGTTTGGTCTGTTGCTGCATTTGCATGCCGTGTACCATCCACCCTCTCCGTCACATTTTTACCACCGCGCCCATACGATATCGCCCTCAAGTTACCGGGTTCATTGCCCCGGAAGCGGGTATACCCGGCCTGAGCTGAGCCGATGACGTTCCGCACCGCCGGACCCTTCGTAGAAGGCTCCGACCGGCTTGCGTTCAGCTTCGCCATCAGTCCCACTCTTACCTTGCCTGAAACAACACGAACCCGAAGAGGATACCCCGTCCTAACGAAAACTACAAACAATACCCCCCGCCTGGCGTGAGCGAGGGGTACTGTATACAGAAGCACCTTCTCCTAGCGATTCACATAGTCAGGAAGTATCATGGGAGCGATCAGCTGCCCCAAGCCGGCGCTAGCCAATTCCTCGTTATAGGCATTGACGTGATTGATATGCAATTCCTTCACCTCTATGCTCGCCACCCGTGCAGCTGCGGCTTCTCCCGCTCTTCGTCCGAACACCAGAATGTCCAAGAGACTATTCCCCATCAGGCGATTGCGACCGTGGATTCCTCC
>SLSY01000166.1 GCA_007130145.1 Bacillota bacterium | reverse complement strand
CATGTGACAACGCTCCCCACAACGCGGGGTGCTCTTACTGCAGGTCTTGCAGCAAGTGGTGTCCTGGCACCACTTCGGAGGTCGCCGCCACGGCGACCCGGTAGGCCACCGGCAACTCATACTGAGCATCCACCGCCCAGTGTAAGGTTAAGCCAAACCAGGAGACCGTCTTCGCCCAGGAACTGCCGTCCGGCCATCGGCCCTTATAGACGTGGTTGCCCAGGCTGTAGATCAGAAGCATGTGGCACCCACTGCGAAAGCCGCACAGCCAGTGCAACTGTCCATTACGCTGCAGTTCTCGCTGCCGGCATGCATCAGAAAGAGCTCGGTGAATGGTCTTACAGTTCGGTGGTGCAACGACGAACCTCTCCGCTGCTCTTGTCGACCACATACATATTAGAGATACTGGTTCTTCTCCAGGCTACCCTCTGCCACCGTGTAGGCTAACTGTTTCCCCTGAGGGGAGATGGCCATTCGTTGATTAGCTTCATAGCGAGAAGGTTCTCGGGTTTTTCTGTGTGTGTCGCGCTCCACATCCCACCTTCACACGGTTTCAATCTCAAACAAGGGTTCGCCGACAACGGCAGAGGATTTTACCACTTCTCACTGGTGTGAGCAGGAATCACCATGGGGTGTGGTGAAAACAGGTTGCACAGAAATAACCCCACCCAGCGACCTGGTTTCTACCAGTGGAGAATCGTTGCTTCCACGCACGGTTTCCACGCATTTGGCGTTGATGTGGCATAGTTATGGTTGCCGTTGGACTACTCCTGCGTTGGACACCACTCTAAGGGGGTATGCGATCGCAAGGTGATAAGTGGATCGTCAGATGTAGAGTTGGACTGATTGTACGGGTTGCACGCATACGGGATACGAGCTAAGGAGTGAGAACGAGAGATGAGAAGATTGAGTGGGGTCATGGTTATTTTGTTCATTTTTGCCCTTGCCATCAGTGCTTGTGGGACACAGGAGGCGACGCCGGCACCGACTCCCACCCCCGTCGGGGACGACGAGCCTACCGGCCCGCCCCAGGGTGGCACGGTGACCATGGGCTTGGAAGGTGACCCAGAGCGTTTTGTCACCACGATCTGGCCCATGGCTAGTGCCATTCCCGTACACCAACTGGTCTTTGGGCAATTGGTGGCTCCGAATGAAGAAATGGAATTTGTCCCTGATCTGGCCGAATCGGTCGATATCTCTCAAGATGGTCTTACCATCACCTTTACGTTGCGCAAAGATGTCTTGTGGCACGACGGCGAACCTTTCACCGCTCGCGACGTAGCCTTTACCTTTAATATGATGGCTCATCCCGATTACCATGGCGGCCAGGATATCCAGGTTGCTTTCATCGAAGGTGTGGAGGATGCGCGCGCTGGCGTGACGGACGGTATGAGCGGGATCGAGATCATTGACGATCACACCATCGCATTTACCTGTAAGGAACCCTATGCTCCGGCGCTGTCCCAACTTACCATGCGCATCATCCCCGAACACATTCTGGGCGATGTGCCCATCCCCGAGCTAGACGTGCACGAGTTCAACTATAATGCCATTGGTACTGGACCTTTCCGATTGGTGGAATACGTGCCCGACCGTCACGTCATCTTGGAAGCCTTTGATGACTACTTCGGAGGCCGTCCCAACATAGACCGGATCATCTGGCGCATCGCATCCCATGAGGCACTGTTGTCCTCCTGGCTGCGCCAGGAGATCGACATCGTTAGCCTGCCTGTGGCTGAGCTGGACGTGGCCGAAGGAGTGGCCTTTGGCTACGTGCATGAGCACGCTTCTGAGCGGCCCACCTATCTGGGTCTTAACTGCCAAAGCGTGTATTTTAGCGACGTCCGGGTAAGACAGGCCCTCTCCTACGCATTGGACCGCGAGGAGATCGTGGACATCGTGATTGACGGGAATGGGCAACCCATTTCACAGAACCATCCGGCCACCATGTGGGCCTACAACCCCAACATCCCCGTGCCGGAACAGGATCTTGACAAGGCCGGACAGCTACTGGATGATGCCGGATGGATTCTCAACACGTCCACTGGCGTGCGGGAGAAGGACGGCATCCCCTTTGATATCGAAATGTGGTATGTGACGGATCGTGAGGATTACCAGCCCGATCTGGCGGCTCTGGTACAGGCCCAACTGAAACCTGTGGGCATCAATGTCAGCTTGCGGGCCTGGGATTCTCCCTCCCTCTGGCCCACGGTGCTGCCCCGGGGCGAAGCCGCTGATCCGGATGCCTATGAGTTCATGATCGCCAGTATCTCCATCACCAGCGGTGATCCCAACTGGGTGGATCGCTACTTGGTCAGCACCACGGTACCACCTTACGGCATCAACTATTTCCTCTATCAGAATGAAGAGATGGACCGGCTCATTGAACAGCAGTCGCAGATCATGGATTTCGACGAGAGAAGGGACTTTTGGCACAACACTTTGTGGCCCTACATCAATGACGAGATGCCCTTTGTGCCTATTCTCAACCCGTCGCGCTTCTTTGCTGTCAACAACCGGGTTGTTGGCTTTGATGCGGCCATCAATTCGCGGGTGAATAACGTGCTCAACTGGTACATTGATGAATGATCACAGCTCCCGGCGCAGGCTTGGCCTGCGCCGGGCTCTTTCTTCGAAGCGGAGGCTGGTTCATGCACGAATACGTCATAAAACGAATTCTCCAGATGATTCCCCTGGTCTTCGGAGTGACCTTGATCACTTTTGGCATCATGCACTTGGCTCCCGGTAGCCCTTTAGACGTGATGATGGATCCGATGATAACTACTCCAGAGATGATCGCGGCAGCTGAAGAAAGATTAGGACTCAATCAACCGCTGATCATTCAGTATTTTCGTTGGGTACAACAGCTTTTCCAAGGGAACTTTGGCTTTTCTTACTTGACGGGGAGGTCCGTCCTTGATCTCATCAGCGATCGCTTGGGGGCCACGTTAGTATTGGCCGTCACCGCCATCATCCTCAGCTTCATGGTGGCCATTCCCGCTGGCATCATATCGGCCCTCAGACGCTACAGCTGGATGGATCGACTGGTTACCATGATGTCTTTCGGTGGCATTTCTGTGCCCCAATTCTTCTTGTGCCTGGTGCTGGTATATGTGATTTCACTACGCTTGGAACTACTGCCCACGTCGGGATACGGTCAATTGGGCTCTTCTTTGACCGGCTTGGCCCTGGTGATGGACCGGATCCCCTACTTGATCATGCCGGCTTTGGCCATGGCCATTCCCTCCATGGCCGGGATCGCCCGCTATACACGCTCGAGTATGCTTGATGTCATGGCCGAGGATTACATGCGTACAGCACGAGCCAAGGGTCTTTCTCAGCGCGTCATCATCTATAAACACGCGCTGCGCAATTCCTTGATTCCTGTCATCACCCTTTTTGGGTTGACTCTTCCCATGCTTTTTGGGGGAGCATTTGTTGTGGAATACATTTTCGATTGGCCGGGAATGGGCACGTTGGCTGTACGTTCCGTGCGGAATCGCGAATACTCCATCATCATGGCCGTGAATTTGGTCACTGCCTTTATGGTGCTGTTCGGGAATCTTATCGCCGACATCATGTATGCTTGGGTTGATCCCAGGATCCGGTTGAAATAGGGGGTGTGCGCATGAGTTCAGAGCAATTTACCATGCAAAGCGAGAGCTATTACCGCGGTGTCGTCCGGCGCTTGCGCAAGAACACTTACGGCATGGTCGGGCTGGGCGTCCTGTTGATCCTGGTGCTGGTCGCCATCTTCGCCCCATACATTGCACCGTACGATCCGAATCTGCCCATTCCCACCCCTGAGGGACGGAGCCGACGCTGGCAGCCTCCTTCCGAGCGCCATATCCTTGGTACTGATTCCATTGGACGGGATGTGCTCAGTCGTGTCATTTTTGCCAGTCGGGTCTCTTTGTCAGTAGGTTTAGTGGCCACCGTCATCACCATCACCATCGGTATCATCATTGGCTCGCTGGCCGGGTTTTTCGGTGGTTGGGTCGATACTGTGCTGATGCGATTCACCGATACCATACTGTGCTTCCCTGTGATCTTTCTATGCATCGCCTTGGCCACCATGATTAGACCCAGCATCTTGAACGTGATGCTCATCATCGGGCTGGTCTACTGGACGCGAACGGCGCGGATCGTGCGGGCGGAGTTTCTCAGATTGAGGGAGATGGAGTTCAGCCAGGCAGCCGTTGCCCTGGGGGTCAGGCCGGGACGGATTATTGCCCGGCATCTTCTGCCCAATGCCATGTCTCCCATCATCGTTGATGCAACCTTGCGCGTGGCTTATGCTATTCTGATGGAGGCGACGTTGAGTTTCCTGGGCGTTGGTGTGCAAGAACCCATTCCTAGTTGGGGACGCATGCTGCATCAGGCTACTTCTATATCGGTTCTGGATGGGCGTGCCTGGCTCTGGGTTCCTCCCGGCATTGCTATTCTGGTCACGGTCTTGTCTATCAACTTCTTGGGCGATGCCTTACGCGACGCGCTGGATCCGAAACTGAAAAACATTTGATTTATAGCCAGGGGGGCGCTCGCCCCCTTGGGCTGCCTCGTACCAAGGGCCAGCCCTTCCCACCCGCCTAGGCCACATTCTACAATACTATGCCTCTCTTGGTGATCCATGCCCGCGTTTCAGGGGGGTGACACTGCCAGAACAGCAACGGGTTTTGGGGCCTTCAGCCCGATGCGTACGTTCTTGAGCGTGTAAAGTTTAGGTAGGCAGTAGGCAGTGAGAGTGTTGAGATAGAAAGAGATCTCTCCAGAGGTTGTCGTAAAGACAGTCCATCCCCGTCAAGAGAGAGGAGAGATCTCATGTCTG
>SLSY01000189.1 GCA_007130145.1 Bacillota bacterium | reverse complement strand
CTGCGTTCGTGGAGCGGGGACCCGGCCGGGGGTGGTGTCGCTTGCCAGTACGGGGGAGGGCAAAACCTGCTATCTTTCTTCCCCAGACTGCAGGGGCTAGCAATCGGGCAAAAGCTTCGAGAATCAAGACTTTTGCGCCCCTTGAGCTGAACCATCGGTAGCGCTGTCTTTTGGGGAGACCGGCATAGTCCCGATGTCAAGCTCACCGTCGTCATGGAGCCCTTGCCATAAGCTGCGCCCTTGGTCGAAATCGCGCCCCTTACGATCTACATCCGGAAGACCTGGTTCATGACCATGGTAGATATCGAAAGCAAGTGGGCTCCTAGCCGGGCCGTGGGTCCGCGCCGGAACCCGGAGCTGGCGCCAAGTACGGGCGGCGGACCGATCAAGCCGCCCAAGAGCTCCCGTTAGAGGTCGAGGATCTTATCGCCCACCAGGATCAGGATTCGGTTTATACCCGTTATGACGGGCTGCAAGCGCTACTGCTTTGGTGTGTCCTACTCGGAAAGAGGAGCCAGACATAACCCTTGGGTGGAGTCAATGTAGGGGCAAATCAGAACAAACATGGGTTTACTGATCACGGAGGCTAAGGATCCAGGAGAGCTCGAGGAGATCATGGAGCCGCACATGCACTACGATAGCAGCCCGCGACGACACTCGGCCCGCGATAACCAAGCACCGTTACACTAGCTAAGCCAAGCATGGAATGGAGAGGACATCGCTGCCAATGAGCCGAACATGGTCCCACAAGCGCCTAGACCACGGGCGCCCGGATCCTGGTGAGGTAGGCTCATGACCCGTCCCCTTCTTACACTTGCTCTCAGGCTTGACCTCCACCAGTCTAAACTGTGTGGTGTCAGCCCTTGTTGTAAGAGGATTAGAATGACAGGGAGGCAAATGATGATTAACCCAGCACAGGAACGAGAAGAAATGCTCTCTTTGCTACGCCATCCGAACACCGGCAACCGGCTGCAATTTGATGACAGTTCCCTAGAGGATACAATGACCGGCGAACGTTTTTTGGTAAGAGACGGGATACCGGTCATGCTGCGCAAGGAAGATGTATTCGGGTGGAACCGAAAGCAGCAAAAGGCGTATGACTGGGGCAGCTATTTGTACGACCTACTATACAAATTTGGCTTAGCGAAGCGATGGCTCTCTGAAATTGCCGAAATGATGGCGGTAAGAACCGGTGATTATGTCTTGGAGACCTCGGTAGGAACCGGGCAGCAGTTACTGAACCTAAGGAACCACGGGTTTGACGGTTACTTCTTTGGTAATGATATCTCCTATGGAATGCTTCGTAAATGCCGGAAGAACCTGGAGAAATGGGGGGTTCGCGCCGGGCTGGTACAGGCGAACGCCGAAGCTCTTCCCTTTCGTGATGAGGCTTTTGATGTAGTATTTCAGGTGGGAGGTTTTAACTTCTTCAACGACAAGGAAGCAGCTGTCAATGAAATGATCCGCGTAGGCAAATCCGGTGCAAATCTGCATATCATCGACGAATCGGATACAAGAATCAGAGAAAAGTCGGGCATCCTTACAAGGCTCATCAGCCGGTTCTTGCCCGACTCAGACGTGTTCAAGCCTCCTGTCACCCTTATTCCCGATAACATGCTGGACGTGAAGGAAGCAGAGCTCCTGGATGGAAACTTCTGGATGGTTTCCTTTCAGAAACCGGACAAGGGGTGACGGCAATAGCTCAGAACCGCGGTAAAGAGAAGGAAATCGCAGCTATCCCCTGTTGCTGGCAGCAGCTACTCCGCTGGGTTTGGCAAGGGCTCTGATGAAACACCCATCTGTCCACCGCCACGCCCACTGCTTATCGTTGGCGAGTACGTTCACCAAACCGGTCGGATCAGTGTGCCCACCGTATTAACTCTGTCGACTGTCCCGATGACCGTTTCCTGGTTCATGCGCCAGCTTCATCCGACCGCTCTCGCAACGAGGATAGGGCCACCGGTTAGAACTTCTTGCATAAGATACGGCTAACGGGCGGGATAGACGTTTCGCGGCATCATCTTCACCCGGCAAGCTGCATGAACAATAACTACATCCCCCACCAGCTACTTCCTTACCTTTGTAAGCCTGACCCCGGTGGTCTCCGGTCATGCTAATACGGCTTTTGCTCCTCAAGATCATCAATGTGGTCGACATGCGGATAGCGAAGAAGCCGAGAGAGAGGCGCAATGCGATAGCCCTTTTCCCGCAACCCTTCAATCAGCCCCGGCAGCACATCAACTGTGCGCTGCCGACTCGCACCTTCGGCCTTGAGCAAATTCCCTCCGTCATGAAGCAGAATAATATCACCGGGTTGAACCCGCTTCAAAATTTGGCTGTGCATGCGGGCGGGGGTTACCGATTCCCGCCAGTCTTGACTGGATAGGCTCCACAGCACCACCTGCATTCCCATTAGCTCAGCTAAGCGGCGAAAGCGAGCATCATACATTCCTCGCGGCGGCCGCGCATAGATGGGGCTTTCTCCTGTGATTTTCATGATTTCTATGTTGGTCGTCAGAAGTTGCGATGACATGGCAGCTGCCGGGCTGGTGGGCACGTTGATGTGGGTATACGTATGGTTGCCAATATCGTGTCCCTCACTGTGGACCCGCTTCGCGATCTCTGGATACTTCTTTACGTGAGATCCCACCAAGAAGAACGAGGCTTGCACATCATAGGCCTTGAGCACGTCGAGAATCTTTGGGGTGTATTCCTGAGTCGGACCATCATCAAAGGTAATGGCCACTAGTTTCTCATCGGTCTTAACCCGGCGCACGATATCGCCCTGGTAACCAAACCCGTGATTGACATAGAAGCTGAAAACTGCCAGAATCAAGGCCAGAGAAAACACCACCGCAGAGACACTCATAATCAACTGCTGCAATCGAGTCTCCGGCATCAGTCGCCCCAGCAAAAGAGCCCCCAAGACCCCCAAAACAATCAGCACCGCTAGAATAAGTGAAACAGCCAATGTCTTGCGAATGAAAAGCATACTATTCCTCCATGGTAAGTTGTGGCCGATGGGAAAGGGCCTGACAGGGTCCGGCCTTTGCTCGTAATAATAAGCCTGCCAACACCATTGCTGCCTGCCCGCCTCTTGTTCGGGCAATACCTTGACGGTTGAATATCATCTGTACTCGATGCAGTAGACCGTGACCAAGTTCACCGCTTCGGTGCATAACTCCCTGGTGTAACCGGTTCCCTGATCGGACCGCGTCACTTTGCCTCCCCTTGATCTTAGGGAATCGGGCAAACCGGGTCAAGCTTAGTTTGGCAAGAGAGTCGTATTAGCAAACTCATAGCGATGTACAAACATCTTTGCTATGCCGGCACGACCATTTCACATGTCCAAACACGTACTCCTTTGGCTTGATTCCAGCTGAGCAGGAAAGCCACCCTGCTTATAGAAGGAGATTGCATGTAAATCCGATGTCACCTCCTACCTTCGACATCCCTCGACCTACGGTAAAGCTACGATCAACGAGTCGACGGGGCACATCCAGACCAGTGCTGGCTCACCGAAAACATCTGTCCCCGCGATCTCGAGGGAGGCGGGCCCGAATCCGGCGACGTGAAACACTCTCATGCATGTAGGAGTCTGCCAGGAATCTACTGTGCAAAACCCAAGAAGGGGGCCATGACATGACAGCGCTAGACAGTTTGCCCAAGCAAGGACCCAAGGTGGTGGCCGAAGGCCAAGAAGCTGCCTGCAGCAGTTCTCATCCGTGGGTCACCCAAACGATGCTAGACGTGATGAAGGATGGAGGCAACGCCATCGATGCTGCCATCGCAGGAAGCCTTTTACAGGCCACCATTGAGCCGCACATGACCAACCATGGAGGCAGCGTATCCTTTCTTTGCTACCATGCCCAAACCAAGAAAACCCATCAGTTGACCAGCACCGGAACCATGGTACCGGGTCTTGCTCCCTGGTCTCCCTTACCGGACAGATTGGGCAAGCAGTGCGCCACGGTGCCCGGTTACATGCCGGGACTGGGAGCCATGCATGATGCCTTTGCATCAAAACCATGGGCAGACCTTTGTCAGCAGGCAATCATCGCCGCCGACGAGGGCTATCCCATGTATTCCTGGCAATACGGTGTGCTAACCGAAGGGCTTGAGACACGCACGTATTTTCCACAAGGACGAGAAATCTACACACCCAATGGCTTTCTGACCCCCGTAGGCCAGATGCAACGCAACCTCCCTCTGGCCAAGACACTAAAAGCATTGGCCCAAGAAGGACCCGAATACTTTACCAAGGGACTGTGGGCGCAAAACTTTGTGAGCCAGGCCAATGCTCTAGGTTGGGATATCCAGCTGGAACACCTGAGTGCCATCCCGCCTCGCTGGCAGGAGCCCATCCGTTACCGACATGGCGATAACACGGTGGTGCAGCTTGCACCGCCGGGCCAAGCGGGCGTCTTTTGCCGGTTTGCCCTGGGCGTGCTCCGCCATATGGATATGATTGAGCGTGGCCACTACAGCCAATCCGCCCAGAGTCTCTATCTTCTGGCTCATGCCCTGCGCTGGGTTAGCTGGGAGTTGAACCTGCTCCATGATCCGGAGGTCTTCCGGGTTCCAGTGGAGCAATGGGGCGATGAGGATCACCACCGCAGCGTCGCCCAGATCCTTCTCAACAGCCGGCCCAAGATCGATCTCAGCGAGCATGTCCGCATTACCGGCGGCAAAGGTGGAGCCCAGGCGGCGGGGCTGTCCGACGGTGAAACCGACAGCTGCGAGCTGAGCATCGTCGATCCCCAAGGCAACTGGGTGCAGATGATGCACACCGGCCAGTATGGCGGCATACCCGGCGTGGCCATTGATGGCGTCTGGATGCATGGAAGCAGTAGGGCCGGTCT
>SLSY01000168.1 GCA_007130145.1 Bacillota bacterium | reverse complement strand
GATGGTATGGCTCGTACTTCCACCACTGTACCCCGAGGGTATTCATGCTCTCCTACGGAAGGCTCCATCTCTCCTTGGCCTTTGATCTGGGTGGTGAGAGAATGCTTGACCTCAGCCACATCGAAGGTGAAGGAGACATTGATGGCCGCAGCTGTTACCAGACCACCCTGTGATCCGATTGGCATAGAATCGAACAGAAACCACACCTTGTACTCACCAGGAGGCGCATCGTCAGGCAACACAAGCTCAACTTGTACCTCTGCCGATGACCTGGCCTGCACTATCAACTCATCAGGAGTGATGGAAAACCACTCGGCTGGTGGTAGAAGACGCTCATCATCAGCACGGTCTGAAACCGAGACGGTCATCTCCAGAGCCCGAAAGCTATTGTTGGTTATCTCATGAGTAGGCAGTTTGACCGTCTGTCCCGGATGGATGGCGGGAGAGGCCTTGATGGTACCAGGGCCCACCATGAGGTCGGCACTGGCTGTTGCCAGACCGGAGTTGAATACAAGTAGCATCATTGCGGTTACCATGATAAACAGTGTCCGGCTCATGACCTCTCCTTCCTGTTCCTAGTGTCCGGTAGAACTAACGTAAAAGGTTACGGGGAGGCACCCCGAACCCTAAGGTCAGTCGTTTATCAGGGTTACCTCTAGTCTGAAGTAGACATTACCCATTGTGTTCGCCGGTGTGTCGGTACTTGTAATGCCCTTCAGCCAGAAGTCCTGCTGATGGCCATGATTCTCGTCGTGGACGAAGTCCGACAGATCATGCCCTGCGGGGTGGAACGGGACATAGCCGCTATCATCAGGGCTGAATTCGAACGCGATTTGACCCGCTTCTGGGGTAGCAGGAACTACGGTCCAATCGCCATCGTTATCCATCGTAAAGGCTGTGATTTCTCCCTCATAGACCTCATCGGGCCCTGCGTGGTCAATTCGAGCATCGAACTTGATTGCAGGGAAGTCAGCTGCCCCGGTGCGTATCGAGACACGGTTCTGGTGGGCATGCAGACTCACGCCTACGGCGTCGGTCACCTCGAAGAATACTCTAGTATCGCTTCCCTCATCATAGGCCACGTAGATTGTGACGTCCATGTTGGCTTCACTGCCGGTGAAGAACATGGTATACCCCTTGTACGGAGGGTGCGCGCCTTGGACATGGACATCGTAATGGCGGTCTTGTTGAAGTTCCGCCATGTACGTATTGTCGTCTGAGCCAGTGTGGCCAGGGCCATCATAGTCCTGTATGTCCAGAGTCGCATCGTTGTGGTCGGTCTCATCCATATTCAGAATAGTGAACGTCACCATACAGGCGGCAGAGCCACTCGCCAACGCCACACTACTCAACGCCATCACCATCATCATCGCTAAACCTAATGCTAATAACTTCCTCATCAAATGCCTCCTCGAATTGCACTAGTGCATCCTACAAAACATGTTTCGTACGGCCGTACGGTTTTACAGTCCTACCAAGGCGCCTCCCCAAGACTGTCTAGTAATACAACTCAAAACCTCGTACCGACCTTCGCCTATATCTACGGATAGTTTGCTGTCCTGCAGTTGTCTGTCGATACATCTGGACATGGCACTATAGACCCATGGAACATAATTAGCATTATCTCTCGTCTGAATGGTTCCATGAAATGCTGTGCCACATCTCCTGGTTGGTATTCCGCTTCCCTCCCTCCAATGAAATGCTGTGCCACATCTCCTGTTTGGCATTCCACTTTCCCCCTCCAATTCCTGCCCTGATTTGGTAGATTCCTGCAGCGTCTAAGTTGATTGGCGGTGTTTTGCAGTAATACAAATCGGCTCATTCATCTGACGATTCTTCTCATGCTCGGTTTGTGACGCTACCCAAGATCTGGGGCTCTATACCTTGTCCAAGAGCCTCTCTGCCCTCAACACCAAAAGACGCAACCGTAAACTACTTCATATGCAACGAAGCGGGAGGCACGCCTCGGGAGTAATCTCACACCCCCCATTTTCATTACCGTGGCCTGCTTTCTTACAGCTCCACCCATATAGTGCGAAATAACGACCTAAAGAAGCTGTCTACTGCCTTCTTTGTGTTAGTAGAGTGAGACCCTAAGGAGGAACGTGAAGAGGGAACGAACCGCGGCCATTCTTGGCATCGTATGGGCCATGTTGCGACGGCTTGAGTAGCGTGGCAGCACATTTTCCTGGCAGGGCCGGCCACGGGGCAAAGGGCGGATGGGACCCCTCATAGAGGTGGGTATCATGTACGATGCTCTGTGGGGAAAGCGACTTTCCAGAGGGAACCGTCAGGAAGGAGGTCGCCAAGATGACCCTTCACATGCTGGGCGTTCTGATGGGCAGCCGTGCCATCTTCTGCGAGATAGGCGTAGGTTCGTGGAACCAGCGATATGTACAGCTGGGCCCGGCCCATTCTAGCTGAGGCCAAGCGGAAAACGTCACTATCATCTCCTCAGGTCGGATGGGTTTGGCCAACGTCTCCTAGCTCCAGCACCAGCTGGACAAAAACACACCCAGTGGGGACATGTTGCTCTGAATGACCTCCACCCCACAGCAACTCGGTCAGCTGCTATGGATCCATTTCCATGAAACCGTCCTTGTCGCCGCAGCTCATCGTCGAGTGCTACAGACCTTAGATACGGAGCTGCTATGGCCGAAGACGAGCTAGTCAGCGCATGATGAATACACCTGCTAAGACAAGCGGCACAGTCCTATCGGCTTCGCCACACGCGAAAGGGCCCGGAAATCCCGGGCCCTCATCCCGCTCACTCCCAGGCGGAGTTCTCGTCACTCTGCGCCTGAACAAGTTTGCTGCGCCGTGGGAGCTAAAAAGGTCCGTAATCCGTGAGCACGGCCACGACGGTGAAAATCCAACCGAGCAAGATGAATTGTATCACTACCGGCCAGATAAAACGCGCCCAACGCTCATATGCCACACCGGCCACATACAGCATGGCCAGAAGACCGCCCAGCGTCGGCACAATGAGGTTCATCACGCCGTCGCCAATCTGAAAGGCATGAACGGCCGTTTGGCGGGTTATCCCGACCAAGTCAGAAATGGGAACCATGATGGGCATGGTGGTCATGGCCTGTCCGCTACCCGAAGGAATGAAGACATTGATGATCGAATGCGCCACACTCATCAATATGGCCGAAGCCATGGCCGGCAAGTGTTCCAACGGAGAGACAATAGCGTTGACAATGGTATCATTAATGCTCCCCATCTCAAGCGTGACGGTGATCCCCCGAGCCAAACCCACGATCATGGCACCAAAGGTCATCTCGGTCATGCCTTCCACAAACTTCTTACAAAAGCTATCCACATCATACCGTTCTACCATAGCAATGAGAACAGCAGCCAAAATAAACAACATGGAGATCTCTACGATAAACCAACCCAGCTGCGTCGTGCCGTAGATGATCGTCCCGAGCATGCCCACGAAGATGGCAAGCACGACTTTTCGCGGACCAGACAACTCATACTCCATAAGGTCTTGGGTCATGGATTCGACCTCTGATTCCACGTCACTGACGAGACTGTACTCGGGATTTCTCTTCACCCTCTGCGCGTAACGCGCTGTGTAAGCCGCCAAAACCCCCAAAGCCGTAATAAAATACGCAAGGCGCAGGCCCGATCCTGAGAACAACGGCAATTCAGCG
The DNA here is from genome assembly GCA_007130145.1 of Bacillota bacterium. GTDB lineage: Bacteria > Bacillota > Sulfobacillia > UBA8153 > UBA8153 > SLSY01. The sequence goes on along the minus strand of SLSY01000168.1, from coordinate 1,229 downwards.
ATGGACTGCGAAACCCCGATGGTGTACGGATTGATGGGCCAGGTAGCAAAACCCACAGCCACTCCACCCACGGCCATGCCCGCCCCGGTCACGGCATCATATCCCATACTTGCCGACACCATCAAGGTAAGGGGAATAAAGGGAATACAGCTTTCAAAGCCCACCGTGCCTCCCAAAAGCCCGAAGACATACGTCATGATAAAGATCATCAGAACCCCTGCTTGTGGGCGGTCCTTCAAGCCTGAGACGATCCTGGATATACCTGCCTTCAACGCCCCCGAATAATCAAGGACTTTCAGAAATCCCCCGGCAATGAACAGCATGAAGACGATGTCCGCCGCTTCCCTCATACCTAAGGGTATGGCTCGAAAAAGATTTAACACACCCACAGGAGAGGGATCTACGTACGCGAATTTCTCAGGATCCACTACGCTGCGCCCGTCCACTTCCTGCCTGGCATACTCCCCAGCAGGCACAACCCAGGTAAGAACTGCCGCAAGAACCATGATAAAAAAGAGCAACGCATAAGCATGGGGCAGTTTCTGATACCACTTCTTACGAATCTTCTTCTGTCCCTCCAAGGAAACAACCTCCGCATTCGTTTTCTCGACCCGTTACCCACACAAAACGAGGGGTGCAAGTTCACCAACTCTGGACACACCGTGAAATACCTTCTCGGTCACACAACCTCATTCCTCCAGTCTTGTGTGGCATCTTGCGAATGATGGAAGCGGCAGCATTTTCATCACTCCCCCCGGCGTCGCGCACAGCAAAAAGCATCGGGGCGAGCCTTCTTGAGAACCACAAGATCAGCCCGGGAGAAAACTTCTTCAGCCATCAGCCTGATCATGCGCGCCGTCTCCTCCAGCGTCTCGCCCATAACGCCCTGCCTTCCTTGGAGCATTACATTCTTGCTGGCCATATAGCCAGCGCTTACGCCATCACCGGCGGCAGCAGAGCATTTGTAGGCACAGCTCGATTTGGCTCCATCACAAATCATGCCATAAAGGCTTCCAAGTACCGTCTGCACCGCCCCTTCCACCTGTGCCCTTTCCCCTCCCAGCAACCAACATATGGATGCAGCCACACCCGCCCCCGCACATACGGCGCCGCAAAGACTGCTAAGAGAGCCCGCAAAAGCTTTGATATAAAGGTTTACTGCATGAGCCATAAAAAGAGCTCGTGCCGTTCGTTCTTCTGTGAGTAACAGGTGTTCAGCAGCCAAGAGG
>SLSY01000037.1 GCA_007130145.1 Bacillota bacterium | reverse complement strand
TGTTGGGGCGGTTGCCACTGTCGTCGTTCTGGCGCGATGTTCTGTCCCAGGCCGTTCCTGAGGGGCTATTGCTTCCCATCGGGGTCGTTCTGCCCGCCATGTTGGCGGTATACTTGCTCATGGCATTGCTGGAGGATACGGGGATGCTCGCGCGCATCGCTGTCTCATTGGACCGCAGCATGCAAGCGCTCGGCTTTCCGGGTCAGGCCATCGTTCCCTTTGTTCTCAGTTTTGGCTGCAGAGCTCCCGCCGTGTTGGCCACCCGTACCCTGCCTGGCAGGGATGCGCGTTTGCTGGCCTTGTTGCCCATTGGTTTGGTCATCCCTTGCGCGTCCAGTCTGGGTATCCTCTCGGCGGTCATTGCTAAGTTCGGTGCCAATCTCTGGGTGATCCTGGGCAGCATGGTGCTAGCGTTCCTCACGGTCTCCATAGTGGCATCACGCATTCTCAAGGTCCAGACCTATGATTTGGTGTTAGAGGTGCCACCGCTCCGTGCGCCGCATATGGGGAATATCGTGGTGAAGACTTGGGTGCGCATGCGCTCCTTCTTCCTGCATGTCCTGCCCATCTTGCTCTTGGCTGGTATCATTGTCCGCATCCTCATCGAAACCGATGTCCTGGTTCGGCTCGAAGCCCTCAGCCCCTTCACGCGTCCCCTGTGGGGTCTGGGCGGGGAGACGGTGGTCGGGATCACTGCCACCATCATCCAGCGTTACGTAGCGCCCATGGTCCTGTTGAATCTGGCTCTCACCGCCCGCGAAGCGACCATCGCGTCCACCATGGTGGCGCTGTCATGGCCCTGCTTACCCGTACTGGTACTGGTGGCCAAGGAGATGGGTATGAAGGCCATTTACATGCTGATTAGCGTGGGGTTGGCGTTACCATTGGGTGTGGGACTCTTGTTGAACCTGATCCTGCCATAGGAGGTCATGCTGTGCTATTAGTGGATCTGAAAGAGGGACAAGAAGCTGAAGTTACCGAACTGGCGGCGGGATGGGAGGCGCGCAAGCGCTTGATGGATCTGGGAATTCACGCCGGTACGCGACTCACGTTGTTGGCTGTGCATCCCATGGGTGGGCCGCTTTTGGTGAAAGTGGGCGGCAGTCATGTTGCCTTGGGACGCGGCATTGCCCGTAAGCTATCGGTCGAATTGGATGCCAAAGATGCTCGTCACGTTGAATGAAGGGGTGTCCACGGCAGGTTGCAAGGGGCACGAACGCGAAACGGGAAATCATAGCACCTGTTGAGGGGGGATCTGTCCATGGAAGCTACAGCCCAACGGCTCTTGGAGGCGGCTTCTACCTTTGTGGCTGAGCACCCGGAGAATGCCCTGGGTGCCCATGGCGGAATGAGAATATACGATGCGCCACTGATGGCGGTGGCCGATGCCGGTGACCCGTTATTTGAGCGTTTGCAGGATGAAACGGTGGTGGGACCTCATCACTGTCTTCCGCGCGAGTGGCTGTGCAGTGCGCGACGCGTAGTCTCATTCTTTTTGCCTTTCACCTTAGAGGTCCGGCGCACCAATCGCGGTGAGGGCTTGCCCTCGGAGGAGTGGACTTCGGCGCGTATTGACGGGGAAGCCTTCAACCAGACACTGCGGGAATACCTGCGGGACTTGATCCGGTCCTGGGGCCAAGAGGCCGCGATCCCACCCCTGGAAGAAGGGTTTGCGATCTCAAAGCGACGGGCCAACTGGTCGGAGCGTCATGTGGCCTTTGTAGCCGGCCTGGGCACGTTTGGCCTCAGCAGCTCGTTCATTACCGCCCGAGGCAGTGCCGGGAGGCTGGGTAGTCTGGTCACCTCATTGCTCTTGCCCGTGACTGACCGTAAGGCCACCGGCATTTACGACTTCTGCCTTTGGCATCAAGGGGGCCGGTGTCGCCAGTGTATGGACCGTTGTCCGGCCGGGGCCATTAGTGAAGCGGGGAAAGACGTGGCCCTTTGTGCCAACTATTTGGATGAACAGATCCGGCCTCGCTTTTGGCCACGTTACGGATGTGCTAAGTGTCAGGTTGGCGTCTTATGTGAGGAATGCGCGCCGCAAGCAGCGGAGGGTAGCACATGCACTCGTGTCTGACCCGGGGTGATTACGCGAGGATATATGAGTGGTTCGATTGCGCCACGCCACTTCCTTTTGATTGCGGCACTCTTTGTGGGAAGCAATGCTGTACAGAGTGGGATGAGGGGGTAGGTATGTATCTGTATCCCGGGGAAGACGCCATGTTCACTGGAGACGAAGACTGGTTGGTTTACGAACGTCACCGTACCTCCGATTATGAGTTCTGCCCCGAGTGGAACGGTGAACTGACCTTCATTGTTTGCAAGCCCCCGTGCCCACGCGAGCACCGGCCGGTGGAGTGCCGCACCTTTCCGCTGACGCCTCATCTGACGGCTGAAGGCCAGCTGGAGTTTCAGCTCGATGAGGATGGGTTGCACCTTTGTCCCTTGGTACAAGCCCAGGACATGTCGCTGTTGAAGGAGGAGTTTGTCTTTGGAGTGCAGAGGGCATGGGAGATTCTTTTGACCGATCCCCTGATTCGCGCCGATGTAAACTGGCGTTCGCGTCTCCGCGATGTGGCGGCGCATGAACCATGGAAGAAGCTTCTCAAAAGAAAGGACGTCTGAACACCATGGTCCCGCGGCCGCTGGGAATGCATGCAATGGTTTCCTTTTTCCCGGTGAGGATGGATTTTTTCGCTTCGTGTCGAAGTTGGTAGGGTGATGGTAACCGGTACCTTCTAGGGTGCTATGATGCTAAAAGAACCGTGTTGATACCGATATGGGGTAAGACCCTGTGCGCGGGAGAGGATTCGGGAGGCCAGTGTCTGTACAGTTGATGGATCATCATGGGCTTGGAGACTTAGCGCCCGGAGTATCTTCGGTCTCTTGCGTTACGGCGACGAAGAAACGGGGGCGGTCTTAGTGCTCAGCGACTTATTGGTGCCCGATTATGTATACCGGCAGATCTTGCAGCTGTTCTTGTTGATTTCCATCCAATACAGCAACGGTCTGCTCGTCCTGCGAAAGAACGTGAAAGTCAATTATACTCGCAAGATCAACCATTTTGCCCTTTTTTTCATTCCCATTTATCTGGGACAGGGATATTTGCACGAGGATTCACTCCCTTTGCTGATCCTGGGAGCGGCTCTGGCCATTTTCAAGTTTGTGTTCTACACCAAATCGGTAAGAGACCGGGTTCCATTGATCCGCACCATGTTTCGTTCCTTTGACCGCCCCGAGGATCGCCCGCACACACTCTTGTGGCTTACCACGCAGACGGCGGTGGGTTACGTGGTCATCATCACCATGGGGATGATGTTGGTGCAGCACGACTTGCGACATCTCATCCTCATTCCCATCTTCATCTATGGCATTGGTGATGGACTGGCCGAGCCGGTAGGGGTCCGCTTCGGCAAGCACAAGTATGGTGTGAGGGCATTGTTTTCCTCCCGCACGTATTACCGCAGCCTCGAGGGAAGCGCGTGCGTGTGGGTCACGGGTTTGCTCGTTGTTCTCGCGCACCAGGCCTATTTCACTGCCGGTCAGCTGGGGTGGGCTTTGGCCATTGTTCCTCTGGCCATGACGGCAGCTGAGGCTGTATCGCCTCACACCTGGGATTCCCCTCTCATGTTACTTGCCGGTTACGCTTCGCTCCTGGGTATTATGGTACTATAGCTACAGAAGCTACAGAGCGGGCCGAAGGGAATTGGGAGTCGGCGACCTAGAACCGGAAACGGAAAGGGGGCAAGGAAGCGGTGAACAGGTTTGATAGAAAGACGATACGACAGCTGTGCTTGTTGGTGTTGTTGTCATGTATTTGGTCTGGTTGCGTGGACCGACAGCCTGTTCCTTCCGAAGAAGAGGGCCTTCGGCTTGCCGCCGACCATGAGTTCATCCAGCACGGATTGTGGGAGTTGCAGGAACTCTATGATCTGGAATTTGCCGAGGTGCATGGAATGGTCATTGGTCTGACCCACGAAGCGCTCAAAGCGCAGGATGTGGATGTAGCTTTGGGCTACACCACAGACGGCAAGATCAAGGAGATGGATTTGGTGTGTCTGGAAGACGATAAGGGCTTTTTTGGTACCAATCACCCCGCCCCCGTGCTTCGCGAAGAGGTTTTGCAGGTGTACCCCGAGGTTGAAGACATCCTTGAGAGCATTAGTGCCCAGCTCGATACCGATAGCCTGATCCAGCTCAATTACCAGGTTGACATCGAAGAGATGCTGCCGCAGGAGGCCGCCGAAAACTGGCTTTTAGAGCAGGGCTTGTTGGACGGAGAACCCCAAGAGCCCCGTGAGAGCCAACCGGTTGCCATTGGCTCCAAGGAATTTGTCGAGCAACGCATTTTGGGCCAAATCACGCTATGTGCTTTGCGGCACGCGGGTATACCGGTGGAGGACCATACCGATCTGGGGGGTACGCAGGTTAACCGGATGGGGCTTATCAAAGGTAAGATTCATATGTATTGGGAATATACGCTCAAAGCCTGGCATGATATCCACCACCAAGTGGAACCCGGCGGTGATGGGGATGAGGTCTATCAGCAAGTTCGCGCTCTAGACCAGCCGTTGGGGCTACTATGGCTAAACTATGCTCCCGCCAACAGCAGTATGGGACTGATCATGCGGGCCCAAGATGCAGAGAAGCGGGAGATTCGCACCATTAGCGATCTGGCCCAATATGCCCCGTAGAGGCCAACCTTACTGAAGGCGCGGGGGACGAAGCATGCCAGTGACAGAGTGTAAGCGCCCCGAACGCTGATGCCTTGATACTGCGACGAAGGAGAGCATATGAAGCCTGAGCCGTTGGCCCGCAATTATTTCTCGCCAAACCCCGGAAGGGAACGATGCTATCGCCGTTGGCTATGGATGGGGATGGGGCTTAGCGTGCTCTTCTTGGCACTCTTTTGGCATCCG
>SLSY01000031.1 GCA_007130145.1 Bacillota bacterium | reverse complement strand
GGCCTGGATCCAACGGAGGCGGGGGGCCAGCTCGGTCAAATGGGTCAGGCGGGGTCGGTCAAATCCTAGCAAGATGTCGGCTCGGGCCAGATACCCTCGCCATTTCTCTTCCATTTCAGCGGTGAAGGTCAGGGGATGGCCCACACGATCGGCCGGATAACGTAGTTTTGGCATGAGTGTGTCATCGTATATGATGTCGGCACGTGGATCGGCTGCCTTGATGCGTTCCACGCAGTCGGTGGGAAATGGGGCCACAATAAATACCGTTACTCTCTCGTTCATTCGCTTTGCCACCAAGGACTCCCCCTCCTCGTAATTTCCCTTTTCTTCTGGCTTGAACAAGGGGATTCCTGCGCGGAAACATGCGAAGGATTTAATGGAAATCATGCATAATTTTCATTAGCACGCCATTTCTTATAATGCCGAAGTAATCGATGCCAGAGGAAGGGATTACCCTGAAATCGTTGAATTACCATGAGTGAAATAGTATTCTATATACACTTGAAGACCTGCACACAATCATACTCTTCTGTGCCCTTTGTTTTTGTAAGACCGGCCTGTGAGTTACGGGATGCCCTCAGCTCCGCTACCCAGAGTAGCACCTTTCTTAGTGTTGTTCAGGTTACCCGGAAAAGGAGAAATTTTCCTGGGGGGTGATGCACCGGGGTCGTTCAATCTAGGCAATGAGTTCTTATACATTCAAGAGGGGGATGAAAGACAGTGGTACGGAGAAGAAGCTCTTTGTTCTTGCTGGTAACCATGCTGTGTATTGCAAGTCTTTTGGCTGCTTGTGGTGATCGAGCAACTCCCGCGCCTACCGATCCAGCAGCTCCAACCCCGCGTGAACCCATGGAAGTGGTCGTTGGTACCGGCACCAATCCCAGCTCGCTGAGTACTTGGACAGGTACCGGGGTGCCAGAAAAGGACATTACCAACTTGATTGCTTGGCCGCTCATCATGTGGGATGAGAATCTGGAATTTGAAATGGTTTTAGCCAAGGATATGCACTTTCCTGATGATCTCACCATCGTCTTTGAATTGCATGAGGGTCTTCTATTCCACGACGGTGTGGAGATGACGGCAGAAGATGTCAAGTACACCTTTGATACCATGTCAGATCCTGATGCACGGGAGGGCCGTGGTTACATTAACCAGAGTTTTTACCGGCCCATTGAGGAAATTGTGGTCACAGACCGCTATACGGTTGAGTTTCGTTTGAACACTCCCCATGCTCCTCTCCTCTACTATCTAGCCGAGGGCATTATGCCCAAACACATTGGGGAAGAGCATGGTGACACGTATTTGGAGCAAAACCCCATCGGAGTTGCCCCCTTCAAGCTGGAGACTTGGGTGCCGCAAGAATACATCAGTATCATCGCTTGTGATAACTTCTATTTGGGCCGCCCGAAAATCGACCGCATCGTTTTTCGCCAAATCGAAGATATGCATACCCGGGTGATAGAACTAGAAACCGGTGGTGTGCATGCCATATCGGGCATAGCCCATGAGCATGTGCAAGGCTTGGTTGATAACCCGGATATCACGGTGGAAATGAAGCCGGGTACCGGTTACACCTATCTGCTCTACAATCAGCGGCGTCCTCCCTTCGACGATCCCCGGGTTCGTCAAGCCTTGAACTATGCCACGGATGCCGTGTTGCTGACTGAGATCATTTGGTACAACCGGGCAGACGAGATGCATAGTCCCATCATTCCGGTTTCCTGGGCCTACTGTGACAACGTCACCAAGTACTATCACAACCGGGAGAAGGCTCGAGAACTACTCGAAGCAGCAGGCTTCACCCCGGAGAATCCGCTAGAGGCGTCTTTGGAATTTAGCACCTCAGAAACCTGGCGCAACGTGGGCGAGATTCTCATGGAGGAATGGGCTGATTTAGGCGTAAACATCACCGTACATGAACATGAGTGGGGTCTATGGCTGGATAAAAGCCGCGCTGGCGACTGGGATATGCTGCTGTGGGGCATTTCCGGGCAGTCTGACCCGGACCGGGGCATTACCCGTCAATTCCATACTCGAGGGGGCCAAGCAACCGACGGAAGCAACTTCCAGGGCTATGCCAACCCCCAGATTGACGCTCTGATAGAAGCGGCTAACAAGACCTTTGACATGGATGAGCGGTTCGAACTCTTCTGCGAAATCCAGCAGACCGTTACCGAGCAAGCCATCTTCAACTTCATTTGCTCTCCCAATGTCTTAGCCGCCCATTCCAACCGGTTGAAAAACTTCAGCTACACCGGCTATTTCTACTACATGGATCTATGGGATGCCTGGCTGGAGTAATGAAGCGAAGGATGTTCGCGGTTTGTGTTTGCGCCGACTAGAGCCGTAGCAGAGAATCAGTAAAGCGGGGGGCTTTTGGGCCCCCCGCTAAATCAGGCAGGAGGTGAACCCTTGCTCAGCTATATTCTGCGGAGGATGTTGCAGATCGTACCGGTCGTGTGGGGCGTTACCCTCATCGTCTTTCTTTTGGTACACGCCACGCCCGGCGATCCGGCTCTCATATTTTTGGGTCCGGACGCCACCACTGACCAGATCGAACACTTGCGTGAGTCCATGGGTCTGGACCGGCCCCTCTACGTACAGTACTTCAGCTGGGTGGGAGGGTTATTGGTCGGTGATTGGGGACGCTCGGTGATTGATGATCGCGATGTACTGGGTACGTTACTGCATCTTTTCCCAAACACTTTCGAGCTTCTGGTGGTGTCTATGGTAGTTACTGTAGGCATCGGCATACCGATAGGGGTCATTACGGCAGTGAAGCGCGATTCATTGGTGGACCAAGTAGGACGGGCCGGTGCCCTCATTGGTCTTTGCATGCCGAACTTCTGGTTTGGGTTGATGTTGATGTTGCTTCTAGCCCACCGCTACACGCTATTACCCGTAAGCGGTCGTGGCACCTTTGCTCACCTGGTGCTACCCGCTATCACCCTGGGTCTTCCCGGGGCGGCTACAGTCATGCGCATGTGCCGCTCGAGCATGCTGGATGTGATCGGGCAGGATTACGTGCGTACGGCGCGGGCGAAAGGGCTGAACGAGCGGGCGGTCATTTACAAACATGCCTTGAAGAACGCCATGATTCCTGTCATCACCATCATTGGCCTGCAACTGGGTTTTCGGCTGGGAGGCACCGTGATTGTGGAAACGGTGTTTGCGTACCCCGGCATTGGTCGTTTTGCCTACCAACGGCTATTGGCTAGAGACGTGCCCGTAATTATGGGCAATCTGCTCTTATTTGCCGGGCTCTTTTGCCTGGTTAACCTCATTGTGGATGTGATGTACGGCTTCATCGATCCGCGCATCCGCTATGATTAGTTGGAAGGAGAGTGTTTTTCGTGCAGGACATGCGAGCGATGGAGTCTGAAATGTCCAGAGAAAGCCAGAGCTTGATGCAGATCGCTCTCCGCCGCTTGGTGCGGAAACGCGCGGCTATGGTTGGACTATTTATCGTTGTCGTGGTCATTATCATGGCTATCTTTGCGCCCTGGCTGGCACCGTATCCGCCCACCCAGCAGAACTTCCGGATGATAAACCAACCTCCTCAGGCCGGGTATCTTTTGGGCACAGATCACATTGGAAGATGTGTGCTCAGCCGTATGATCTACGGTTCCCGCATTTCCTTGTGGGTGGGGATCATGGTGACGTTCCTCCGGGTCATCATCGGTATTCCATTGGGTTTGATCGCAGGGTATGCCGGAGGAAGAGTGGATGCTGTCATCATGCGCCTTGCCGACACTTTCATCGCTTTTCCGGGCATCCTGCTTGCCATTAGCATCATGGCCATATTCGGGCCGGGGCTCAATAACGTGATGCTGGCGCTATCGGTGGTTGGGTGGCCTACCTATACACGTTTGGTGCGCGGCGCTACACTGACGCTTAAGGAGATTGAATTCGTGGAGGCAGGCCGCGCCCTGGGGGCACCCGTCTCCCGGATTATGGTTCACTATCTGCTACCGAATATGATATCGACGCTCATCGTCTTCACCACGTTGGGCATGGCAACTCCGATTGTGGCAGAAGCATCCCTTAGTTTCTTGGGCTTGGGAGTGCAGCCGCCTACGGTGAGCTGGGGCAGAATGCTATCGGAAGGACGGCGTTTCTTGCGCTTTGCACCGTGGACCACAACCTATACGGGTATAGCCATTACCGTCACTGTGCTGGGGTATAATCTCTTGGGCGATGGTTTGCGTGACGCGTTAGATCCGCGCTTGAAGGATTAGGGGCGCAGGTGAACTGCGCAATTATGTAGAAACCATATTTCATACTCTGTGATTGGGGGCTGGTGAAGCGACGAGCTGGCCCCCTTTCTCTTCCTGGCCATCATATCTGCGCGGCTGTTACTGAGAGGTTTCTCCTTCTAAAGAGACCAAGATGAGGTCCTGGCCGGCCGCAGAGAATCATGGCGTGAGAGCGCTACAATGTATTGGGAGGTATTGACAAAATGAAAAAATGTGGAGTGCTTCCATCCATGGCGTGGAAGGAGAAGATCCTTTCCTTGCGCCAGCAGTCCGAGATCATGACCCAGTGGCTCACCGTGCGGTTTGAAGAAGTCATTCCTTACTTGATGGAGCGGGAACAGTTCGATATGTGGATTCTCTTGTCACGGGAATACAATGAAGATCCGGTTCTGAGCACCATGTTACCCCCCAACCTGATCAACGCCTGGGGCCGCACCATATTGATCTTCACCCGTAGGGCCGATGGCACCATTCAGCGCAATACGCTGGCACGCGTGCCCAAAGAATCCTGGGCGCGGGTGCAGAGTCGTGACGATATGCTGGAGTTTTTCGAGAATGTCTGGGATCATACCGAGGAGGATGAGTGGACCTGTCTGGGAAATTTCGTGAAAGCGAAGAATCCCCAAAAGATCGGATTGAATTTCTCTTACGGACACCGTCATGCTGACGGGATCACATCCACGGAGAAAGAGTTGGTCCTAAAAGCCCTGCCAGAAGAATATGTTGAGCGCGTCGAGAGTG
>SLSY01000114.1 GCA_007130145.1 Bacillota bacterium | reverse complement strand
GCTTACTTCGCTTTGCGCTTCCATATGCGAATAAGCATCCTTGCATCTGACAACCCGGTAATCCATTGCAAGTCCCCTTTCCAGTTCCGATCACAGGCAGCAACTACCGCCACATTCGCCAGGGTCATCACTGGCTCCTGCTGCTATCAAGGGAATATTCAGATAGAAACGGGCTTTATGAAGTGCCGCGTCAGGGAAGTTGATCCCATAACCGAACCAGTCATGTCCCAGGAAAGAAGTGTTCGAAGATTTCGCGATAACTGCTTCCATCTCGCGCCATGGCTTCGGCTCCCTACTGGTTTAGGCCTACTCGTGTCCCCAACCCACACCGTGAGGGTAACGTGAGTTCTCCCGACGGTGATGGCAGTGATCATAGGGGAACGAAGCACCTCGGGTCGCAGGCGGATGCGAAGCTCTGCTGCTAGCACCAACCTTCGCCCCACACAGATTACGGTCGCTCACCCAGAATCTCACGGATACTTCAAACGCGTTGAGTGCCCGGGGACCCTGAAGGGAACGCAAACGGACGCGAGTAACCCGGGGCTTCCAGTCTGCCGAATCGTCAGGGGCGATCTGGTGATCTCAACTGGGGACAGATGCTAGGTGTGAGTATAGTGGGGGCTGTCCGGAAGAGCTCCGAGCAAAGAGGCTGTCATACCGCCAGAAATGGAGCTGAAATAGGGAAGCGCAATGTGGTCATCATACGCTCGCACCAATCCCCGGGTGTTCTCCACTGCCGCTGGAATGTCGTCACTGCTGCCTCGCTATTCAGCCACAACTGCACGGAGCTCAAGCCTACGGTGTACAAATACAGCTCAAATCGTTCTGCCCAACGCGTCAAGGCTGGTGTACGACTTGTTTTGCGGTAGGACTAACCAATGATCGAACAGGGACGGGTGGGTTGTTTCCCTCATGCGAGAAACTGTGAGGCAAAGGTCGGGAGCACTGGACGAGACGTGGAGACGAGCGGGTCAGACGCAAAAAGAGCCACCAAAGTGACTCTAGCCTGCTGTGCGATTAGAGTTTACTGGTCGGGGCGACAGGATTTGAACCTGCGACCTTCTGAACCCCATTCAGACACGCTACCAAACTGCGCCACGCCCCGACATCTCATTCATTCTAGCATAGCCTTCCCGAAAAATCAACGAACTCCATCTCGGAGCCTTTTGCGTTGTCCCCATTCTCGGAGCGAAAAGCAAGCGAGGCTGCTAGTAAGAATGGGGTGAGGACGGGTTCAGCCCTCACTTTTCCTGGTTCTTATTCTATCATCCACCCCTTTTGACCATCAATAGGCCGATGTGCGCATGCTAGACAAGCCTCCTCCGTGGCTGGTGCAGACTTCGGAGCCCTTAGGCCACCAGACTCCGCATGCGTTCCGGTTCCTTGGTCCGAATTCGTCCCAGCGCCATGGCCAACATCACACATAAGGCCAACCCACAGCGCAGTTTCATCTTCTCCAACCTCCGAATGGTATGGTTCTCAAATCCAAAGGAGGTGTCCAACCGGCTGTTCACCTCACCGCCGTTCGTTTCCCATACACCTACCTCCACCGGTAACTCGACCGCGCCAGGAGGGTGAAGATGCGCGGCTTCTCCTCCAAGCGAATGCGAAGGGCTCCTTTCACCGGGCACCTCTCCTGTCCCGCACACACCAACCCGTAATGCCGGGCCGGACAGCGATACTTGAGGCTCTGGCGTCCTTTTTCAAACCCCCCATAAGCCATGGTCCGTTGAGTGTTTGTCTGTGGACAATGGCATGACACGGTGCCCTGGTAGTCCAACACCAACTGCAGTCGCTTTAGGTCGCCTATTCTGTCGCTCTCCCCGGGGCATAAGAGTGCAGAGCCTTCCCATCCAAACTGATGGTATGACCGAAGTTAGCTCTCAAAACCTCCTTAAAACCTCTTTATCATGGGGCAAACACATTCTTGTGTCTTGATTAAGTGCCTGCTCCAACCACCATTTCAGAGCAACGAAAATGTCTCAAATAGGCTCCTGTAACGGCGTCTTCAGTTTCGCCAGTCACTGACCGGCTGCGACTTGGTTACGAGCCGATAGACGGTGAGGAATGATCTCACCGCACAGCAGATCGGCGTAACTCTGGCGGGCCACGATGAGTTGGGCGTCTTTTCCATTCACCAAAACCATGGCCGGGCGCGGTAGGCGGTTGTAGTTGGAGGCCATGGAATGATTGTACGCACCGGTGCAGAAGACGGCGAGAATATCCCCGGGCTGGGCTGTGGGCAGGCACACATTGTGAATCAGGACATCCCCGCTTTCGCAGCACTTGCCGGCCACGTGTACCGTCTCAGTGCCCTTTACTGCGGCTTTGTGGGCCAGGGCCGCCCGGTACCGGGCTTGGTAGAGTGCGGGACGGGGATTGTCGGCCATCCCACCGTCCACCAACAGGTAGGTGAGATCCGCTGACAGGGTCTTGATGCTACCAATGGTGTAGAGAGTGAGGCCAGCTTCACCCACGACTGAACGCCCCGGTTCCAGCCAGAGGCGGGGTGCCGGCAGATCGTGGCGATGAAGAGCAGTTTTGAGCGTAGAGGTAAGGCGCTGGACGAAACTCCTGATGTTAGGTGGGCGGTCGGACTCAGTGTAGGCGATGCCCAGCCCACCCCCTATGTTGAGTTCTGAGGCGATATAACCGGTCACTTGCCGGATCTCGGCCATGAATTGGCACATCACCTCCACTCCGTGCAGGAGGGACGATACATCGGTCAGTTGCGAGCCGAGATGACAGTGAAAGCCCGCCAGGCGCATCTGGGAAGAAGACAGGACTCTTTTTGTTGCGCGCAGGGCCTGGCCATCGGCCAAATGAAAGCCGAATTTGGAGGTGCTGTGGCCGGTTGCGATGTAGCGGTGAGTGCGGGTATCAATTCCCGGCGTGATGCGCAGCAGCACCGACGGGCGATGGTCACAAATGCGGGACAGCTCGTCGATCCGGTCTAGTTCCTCAAAATTGTCGCAGATGAAGCGGCCCACTCCGGCTACCAGGCCCATGCGGATCTCCTCGATGGACTTGTTGTTGCCGTGGTACATCATCCGTTCTGCCGGGAAGCCTGCTGCCTGCGCAGCATACAGCTCACCGCCGGAGGCTACATCCAACCACATATTCTCCTCGTCCATGAGCCGACAGATGGCCAGGGGCAGCAGGGCCTTGCCAGCATAGGCTACGGCAGAATCACTCCAAAAGTCAGCCAGAGCCTGCCGGTAGGCGCCGCAGCGCTCTCTGATGGCTCTTTCCGACAGGACCCAAAGGGGCGTTCCGAAGCGCCGGGCCAGACTCAGTGCTTCCTGCCCCTCAATGGTGAGATGGCCTCGTTCATTGACTTGCAAGTGCCGGTAACTATTCTGCATCATGATCTCCTCCCGCGGCCAGGCATGCAAGCAAAAAGCGACCGCAGCGCATCGCAGTCGCAGATGACGATACCTGACAGGTGATTGGTGAGATAGCGCTCCACCGCGCGTTGGCGCTACGGTGACAGTGTCACACCTGTTCAATGTGACCCCAGAACGAACCGGGAAGCAACGGTTCGATCTTCGGCGGAAATCCCTTTCGGCTGGTTTCCTCAATGCCCTTCTCCACCAGCGTACTCTCAATGTCCGCTCCTCTACCCCACCCCACCTAGGTGGAATGAGGCATCTTTCCCACGCTATTCAATTGCGGCTATGATAGCACGATTGAAAAGGCCTGTCAAGCAGCATGTAATTGACTCGCGGTTAGAAAAAGCTTCTGTGGTACCAATTCTCCGACGCTAGGCAGGAACAAAAACCCAGGGGACGACGTCTAGTACGAGAGGGCGTACACATGCAGATAGGGAGAGTCGTACGCACGTTCATGCCAAGACGTCAGCCCTAGCTATCCCGGGGATCATCCTACCCAAGAGGGGAGAAGTGTTATGGTGTACGCACGCTGGTTACTGAAGATATCGTTACTCTACACAGGATTCTACACGGGCCTTCTTGCCCTGCTAGCCTTGGGGTCAGGCAGGTTGCTCGGTATCGCCCTCTTACCGGCTGCTGTGTGGTTTGCAGAGATCGACACCTGGCAAAGCAAGGTACTCAAACCACCTTACTTGCAACGGTTCCCTGACCAGGAGCGAAGGCTCATTGATGAGCGATACCATTGGTTGGCTCGCCTCGCACTCTTCGCTTGGGGCGTGGTATGGACCCTCCGGGCCTCTTATGTGCCGCTGGCAAGTATCCAGCTGGGCGTATTCCTTGTGTTTTTTGGTGTTGGTCTAGTGTACCTCGTTCTCAACGATCTCATATCAGCACGCATTGCGTCAAGAGCGCTCACCTATGAGCATTACCGTTTGGAAGCGCCCGAGGCGGGGCGGTGGCTTCTCATCATCATGTTTATTACGGCTCTATACCTCTCCTACCGTTTCTTCCTCCCCTAACTCCGAAGCGAAGCAGAATAGAGAGCTGCGGACCCGCAGCAGAAATGTCCGGGCTCTTTCCCATGCTGATATACATGTTACGTCTCTTGTCTCAAGCACCCCAGGATGCTCACCTGGCACGTTCGTCTGTCCACAATGTGAACATCCGGGGTGCACAGCCCTCGCATGAAGGAATACGTCATAAGCCTTTTAGCTGTTCGTCGAAGAACTTCAGCATGTCCCAGAGCATTTCCTTGACACCAGCCATGCTGTTGACGTAGTAGCACTCCTTTGGATATGCCTTGTAGCGGACCGGCTTATAGAGCCTGCGTGCCTCCTCATAGAACCTCTTGGACGCAGCGGATTCAGGGTTCTTGCCCGTTCCATGTAACACCAACGTCGGCGTTTCCATTTGCTCCAAGTGGTAGTAGGGGGAGCATCTGTGGTAGACATCAGAATGGTCCTCTGGCGTACCCAGCTCATACCGCAATAGCTGCACGTGCCTGAGCTCCTGTTCGTAATACATATGGACCCAATCGGCATAACCCCCGTGAGGAATGGCTGCTTGAAATGCTTCGGGAGCAAAGCACACAGCCGACATGCTCATGCATCCG
>SLSY01000093.1 GCA_007130145.1 Bacillota bacterium | reverse complement strand
TTGGGAGAAGAGGCCACGCGGGAAGAACTCGAGGCATTGCGCCGCCGTATGGGTCTGGATCTTCCGGTGCACGAACAGTATTTCAACTGGATTGGTGGCGTCCTGGTCGGGAATTGGGGTGATTCTCTCATTGACAGGAGGGCGGTGTTCCCCACGCTGATGGGACTGATGCCGGCCACCTTGGAACTGGTGATGGTCTCCATGGTGGTCACCCTGGGTATCGGTATACCGGTCGGGATCATCACAGCTGTCAAACGAGACACGGTTATCGACAACTTGGGGCGAGCCGGAGCTTTGGTGGGCATTTGCATGCCCAACTTCTGGTTGGGTATCATGCTCATGCTCTTTTTTGCCCTGCAGTATCCCATATTGCCGCCCAGTGGGCGCGGTACCTTCGCTCATTTGGTCTTGCCATCCCTCACCTTGGGCATTCCGGGCGCGGCCATCGTCACGCGCATGTGCCGCTCGAGTATCTTGGACATTCTGGGGCAGGACTTCATTCGCACCGCACGGGCCAAGGGGCTCAATGAGCGGGTGGTCATCTACCAGCATGCGCTGCGTAATGCGCTGATTCCGGTCATCACCATTGTGGGACTGCAGCTGGGCTTTCGTCTCGGTGGTACGGTCATTGTTGAGTCCGTATTCGCCTGGCCGGGCATTGGGCGTTTTGCCTACCAGCGCATGCTCATGCGCGATCTGCCCATGATCATGGGCAACCTGTTGCTCTTTGCGGGCATGTTCTGCATCGTAAACTTGTTGGTGGATTTGATGTATGGCGTGGTAGACCCACGTATCCGTTATGACTGAGATAAGGGCAGGAGGTGAATGAAATGGCAGCGAAAACAGAAGCCAATTACATGCCGGATAGTTTGTGGAGAGCCGGAGCCAAGCGCCTCATTCGCAAGAAAGCGGCCATGGTAGGGTTGGGCATCGTGATTCTTGTGGCGATTTCGGCTCTTTTTGCCCCGCAGCTTGTGCCCAATGATCCCTTTGATCAGAGGTTGGCCATTTCCAACCAGCCACCCGGGGGTGAGTTTCCCCTCGGTACCGATCACCTGGGACGCTGCGTATTGAGCCGTTTGATGTACGGATCTCGCATTTCCATGCAGGTGGGAGTATTGTCCATTTCGTTTCGTGCCCTCATCGGCATCCCGCTGGGGTTGATCGCCGGGTACGTGGGCGGACGTACGGATAGTCTCATCATGCGAGTGGCCGACACGTTTATTGCCTTTCCCGGCATTCTTTTGGCTATTTCCATTATGGCCGTATTCGGACCGGGACTCAACAACGTGATCTTGGCTTTGTCACTGGTGGGTTGGCCCCAATATGCCCGTCTGGTGAGAGCCGAGGTGCTGGCCCTCAGAGAGAAGGAGTTCGTGGAGGCCGGAAGGGCGCTGGGTGCTTCCAGCCAGCGCATTATGACGCGCTACTTGCTACCCAACATGGCATCCACCCTGATCGTCTATACGACACTGGGTCTATCCGCTCCCATCGTTTCGGAGGCGTCCCTGAGTTTCTTGGGCTTGGGCATTCAGCTCCCCACCATTAGCTGGGGTAGCATGCTGGCCGAAGGACGGCGTTTCCTGCGCGTGGCCCCCTGGACTACGACCTATACGGGGTTGGCCATCACCATTACTGTGTTGGGATTCAACTTGTTTGGTGACGGTTTGCGCGATGCGCTGGATCCCCGTCTCAAGGATTGAAAAGGGCATCGCCCGTGCCTCTCATCCGTGTGATGGGTGGCACGGCGCGGTGATGTGATACAGCCGCCGGCTCCGAAGCCGCTGCGGTATATGCTCGCTTGTCCGTCATGAGGGGAGGGTGGCTTGCCATGGTAGCCGCTCTCCCTGGTGCAGGGCTTTTCATACTGGGGGGAGAGACGTGATGTCCAAAACCGAGGTGACCTTGGGTGCTGTGTGCATGTCCGTGGTCCACGACAAAAAGGCCAATCTGAAGCGGTATCGTGAGTTTATGGACGAGGCGGGTGCACAGGGCGTGGATTTTCTGGTCTTCCCGGAGGTATCGGTGCAGGGCTACATTCGCAAACCCCATCCTGAAGGTTACGGTTCCATCCGGGAACAGGTGGGCTACTACCGGGAAGAAGGGGAGAAAGTCTGCGGACCGGTCATCGCTATGGTCAAAGAGTACTGCGATAAGTACGACATGTACGTTCAGGTGGGCATGGCCGAAATCAATGAACCAGAGACCGCCATCTACAACAGTGCGGTGCTCGTGGGTCCCGAGGGCGTTCTGGGAGTGTTCCGCAAAGTCCATGCGTTGTTTGAATGCCCACCCTTTCGAGCCGGACTGTGTTTTCCCGTCTTCTTAACCCGCTTGGGTCGCGTGGGACCTCTCATCTGCGCAGACCTGGTATTCCCCGAATCGTTGCGCTCGATAGCGGTCAAGGGCGGTATCATTGGCAGCATGTCTACAGCCTACCCCATGATGGAAGCGGGGACGCCGGAGGAAGACTATAATGCCTACCTTTACCGTACGTATGCCAATGCCCAGGCATCCATGAACCAGATGTGGCTCATTCAATCCAACCAGGTGGGACAATCCCCCGCACCCGGCGCCAGTCGCTATTTTGGCAACAGCCGCATCGTGTCGCCGTGGGGAAAGTCCGTGGCCGAGTGCGGGTATGAAGAAGCTCTGGTCACAGCAGGTGTAGACCTTTACGGAGAGATCCATCGCGCCCGGGTCTATGATCAGAACGTGGGCGTGCGCCGTCCGGAGCTCTACGGGGTGCTCACGAAGCAGGATGGAGAATCAGGACCTTACTGAGTCATAACGGGGCTTAAATCGAAGCCATCATACCCTTTTGAGACGGGCCTGGTTGCCCTCGGGGTGGATGACATCCGCACCTTCTTCTCCGACGTTCCCTCCTCTGCCGACATCAGCTGAGCGATTCATCTTGATAGCAAACCGCCGTATAGATGTCACTAGCTCCCTATTCTTCCGGCCGGTTCCTTTTGTCGTGAGAACACCGTTCATGCCACTGGCATTGTCCTGGGGGATGGTCTTCATGTCTGGGGGGCGCATGGGCCGGACGATGCTGACCGGGCGAGCGCTCACATCACCGCTCGGGAAAGACAGTGGCGCGGGAAAAAGGGTAATGAACGGCCTGGGCAAGGGCTAGGGGTCGGCTTGAGGGGCGCTGGCGTCTCATGATGGTCAAGGGATGGCCGGATCAGGGGAAAAAGAGAGCTCTTATGACAGCCACGGGGAAGGACAAGCTGGTGGCGCTACCGCCAGGCGACCCGAGAATGATACCTGATCCAATGCCCTGCGGGCTGATGTAGCCGCTCGCCCGGGCGTGTTGCAGTCCAAACTAAGATGAGCCAACAGAATCGTTTGGGTGGTACTCGTGACCAAGTCCAGTAGCGCCCCGGCGGCCTGCGGGTTGGAGAGGTGGCCCCGCTCACCTGTCACACGTTCAATCAAGGAGCGCGGTCTGCCCGAAGATTCCTGCAGCTGGGGATCGTAGTTGCTCTCCAACACCAAATGTTCATTTCCCCGGAGCCACGGAACCACAGCGGCGGGAAGATGGCCCAAATCGGTCAGAATGGCAAGGCGCTCATGGCGTGTCTGCACTTGGTAGCCCACGGGCTGGACGGTATCGTGCGGTTTGCCAAAGCAGCTGATCTCCATATCGCCCAGTTCAAGGGTTTGTCCGGGTTCTATTACCTGGGAGTAACGGCAACACCACCCCTTGTTTGCCCATAGTCGCCAAAAGTCGCTGGGGCCGTAGACCGGGATCTGGTGGCGGTGGGAAAAGGGACGTTTGAGGGCCAGCGCCCGGATGTGGTCGCCATGTTCATGGGTAACGAAGATGGCATCAAGGGAGACCGGTGACACGCCACAGGCGCTGAGCGCCTCTTCCAGGCGGCGGCAGGGCATGCCGCAATCGATGAGGACGCACCGTTGGGGGCTACGCACAAGGTAGGCGTTGCCGTAGCGACTGCTGCTGGCAAGAGACCGGTAATGCAGTATCATATCGTACCTCCCCGGCTAGGGTTCGCCTTGTTTACGAGCATCTCCTGCGCCGGATGCTCAAGAAGGAGGGGACGGTTCTAACCGGTTCTCCGCACGTGAGCGGGAGCGGCTTTGTACCGGGGGCATATGGGGACGGGTAGAGAAGCAATCTTACGAGTGACCCGTGGAGTCTCGTTCCCACCGGGTTTTACCGCTCTCCCGGACCCAGCTCTGTCCGGGGGGAGCGGCCGTTAGTTCATGAATGCGCCGGCTCAACATTCTGAGATCCACCGGCTTGGTCAACCAGGACTGGGAGAGGGCGACGATATCATCATCCAGCCGGGTGGCACCGGTCAGCATGATGACCGGGATGCTCTTGAGTTCGGGACATTGTCTCATATCCCTGAGGAGATCATCTCCTCGTACAACCGGCATGTCCAGATCCATGAGCACGATGTCAGGGCGATAGGCTTTCACCTCGGCCATACTTTGCAGCCGGTCGAAGCACTGGGCGTGCCATCCTTCGCCTTCGAGATACTCCACCAGCAGATTGCCCCAAACACGGTTGTCATCCACTACCATCACGCGCATCCTGGCCAAGTTAGTGCCCTCCTTCATCCGTGACTTGCAGGTTCTGGAGTTGAACGCCAGCCGCTGTCGCACATACATGTTGCCCATTGCCGTCCCTTTTCTTCGCTCCCCGGGGGGACAGCTCCTGCCCAAATTCGAGAAAATACAGAACAAAGCGACATATATAAGATGAAGGTGGGGTCAAACAGCTGGTGAGCAGGATAGAAGCAGGGGTACGGTCGTTGCTTAGCCCGGTGTCAGGACGCGGGCCACGTTGTCTACCATCATGGTGTGAATCTCCCCTGCGCTGATTCCCCACTTCCTCAAGCGGGGTAGAAAGTGCGTGAAGATGTGACAGAATCCGCGTCCCCCGCCCGCTTGGGTATGAGAATGCTGGCAGACATCGTGGGATAGCAATAGACGGTGCAACAAACCCTCATCAATCAGGGTCTTAATGAGAAGGGCAC
>SLSY01000209.1 GCA_007130145.1 Bacillota bacterium | reverse complement strand
GAGCGCTAAGCCACGCCGGCACGTGGAAGAAATGGGCGATGATCACAGAAAAGGCCGCTGTTCGCACCAGGAAGAGCCATACTCCTTGATTCCAAAACATGTGTTGCCTCCTTCGCCTCTTCAGCCTTTCTTCTCCGTGTTGAGCATCTGCAATCCACGTATGGCAATGAGACTTCCTGCCATAAGCGTTGCCCAAAAGACAGTGTTCTCGTCGGAGCGCCAAGTCAGAAATAGAAACAAAGGTATGCCCAGGCAAGCCCCGGCCGGCAAGGACGCCAACGGTAAGCGCCTTTTCAGGGGACTCAGGCGATACAGCAGGGCCAAAGCCACACTGACGCCAATGCCAAGAGCTGTATACACGGGCGAGAGCACCAACAAGGCCCCGGCCAATGTAGCAAGCCCCCCACCCCCGCGAAACGCAAACCAGAGCGGCCAGTTGTGTCCTGCGATCACCGCGGTCACCATGAGCACGAGTTGACCGGATGAGAGAGAAAGCGCCAATCCGCCCAGCACTACCAAAGCGCCCTTGACCCCATCGAGAGCCCCCACCAGAGTGCCCACCGCCGGCCCGTACTGGCGCCAGCTACCCGAGGCACCCGGGTTATCCTTCTCCCTTATATCCTGACCGAACCGGTATCTGGCGATGATCACGCCCGGGAGGATGGAGCCCCAAGTATACGCGAGAATCAGCCATGGGAACATGTCATCACCTGCCCATGACTATTTCTATCATTGTGCCCCAAGTCCTGCTCTTGCCGCAGTGACCGCCTACCTATGGGATGTTAGAAGCGACCACGGCAGCAACATGCCGTGAGGCGCACGCAACGGAGGGACAAGAGCCAAACGGGGCCGAACCGCCGCCCCCTGACCTTCCTCACTCGACTACCGTCAACTCCATAAAGGCTTCCTCCACTGTGACATTGGTAGCAAGCAGCATGGCCCGGGCCTCATAGACACCCGGTTCTACCTCATGACCCTCCTGAGCGGTACCAGGCCAAGTTAGGTCATACGTAAGAATCTGGCCGGCATCCATCACGCGCTGGGTCTTTACAAACTCAAACTCGTAGTCAAAAGACCAGGACCAGACCGGAGTCTTCTCGATGCTGACAACCACGTCATATTCCATCTCCGAAGCAAACGTAAGCCTAACCGGAGTCTGGGCAAGGTTGTGAAGCTCCAGCTGGAAGACAACGTCTTGTCCCGGTTCCAACTGACCCCTATCGGCCCTCAGCACGACGACGATATCACCCTCTTGGGGCTCATCCATGGCTCGTTCATCACACCCATTACAGCCCAGTGTCAAAACGCCCATCATCATGAGTGCCACTGCTATGCTGACGATTCTTGTCACGAGAAAGCACCTCCCGACGTTACTTGCTCAGCTCAAGATAAAAAACGATCCCCAACCACCCCGCCTCTTGTTCGTCGCAGGCACGGGGCAGGCGGGCCTGGGATGCGATCAAAGCGTTCATCTCACCGACAGACGCAACGCTATCCTTTCACCACCGGCAAGAGCCGTAGGTGTTCTCCTAACATCAAGCCAGGACCGATGTCCGTCTCCTTACTACTCTAGCAGGCAGGTATTGTGCTGGTAATGCGGTCATTGTTCCGCGATGACATAGGACTCTTGCGGCTGAGCCTTCCCTTTATCATAGCACGCAAAATCAGGAGGTTCAGTGACCACTCGCATGCGCCCGTCCGCAAGAAACCGTCAAAACGCTGCGTTCACAAAGAGGAGCTGGGCTGACACAAGCAGGCGAGAATGTGATAGAGTTGTCTTGCAAACTATCATTCACGCTAGCGGCCCTGCCCTGTGCGAGAGGAGAACGTACGTGTTACCAAAGATGAATCCGAACCTTGTGAAGCTCTTATCTTTCGTCTTGTTGCTCATGTTACTGGCAGCGTGTGGCCCAAAAGAAGCGGCCACTCCTTCCAAGGGTATTCTCTACACCGTCGCAGGCGGTGACACCACGGTCTACCTGTTTGGCTCCATACACATCGGCCATAGAGGTATGTATCCTCTTTGTGAGCGGGTGCAACAGGCCCTGGAAGAATCCGACGTCATCGCATTGGAGATCGACGTTTCCACTATGCTGGAGGAGGAAATTGCACAAGAAGTGATGGCCCATGCCATGTATACCGACGGTACGCTGATGACCGATGTCATCTCACAGGATTTGTTTGACCAGCTGGCGCAAATGGTATCTAACATCGGTTTGCCCCGCTACATTCTCAATCACTTCCGGCCCTGGTATGCCGCGCTCCTCCTTAACGAGCTGGTCATAAAGAACACGCGTTATTCGCCGGCTTTGGGGGTGGAGAGCTACCTTCTTGACAAATATGGATACAAGGAGACCATGAGTCTCGAGACCTTTTCGGACCAGCTGGCCCCCTATGCTCTTTTGTCGGATGAGTCACAAGAAATCTACCTCCGCCGCATGCTCGAAGACATGGACGAGGCAGAACAAGACTTGGATGAGATGGTAGAGTACTGGCGCGACGGGAATGTTGAAGCGTTCAGTGAGCTTCGCTCCCACATCTTCTCGGAAGCGGAGACCGCATCGCTCAGACGCTTTCACCAAGCCACACTGGACGAAAGGGACAGGGCCATGGCCGAAACCATTGCCGGTATTCTGGCGCAAGGGGATGAGCGAACCTATTTCATCACCGTAGGCACCCTTCACTTGGTGGGCGCTAACAGCATCGTAGCCCAGCTCACCGACAAGGGATATGAGGTGCAATTGATGCAATAGTGGGCCCGCCCCTCCTGTTTATCGGACCCCGACAAGATAAACCGGTCGGGTTGTTTCCTGGGCATCGCGCCCCACAACCCTACGTAGACCTGACGCGCTGTTCCAGCCTCAGCTGGGCCTGCGCTAGTGCTTGGGTCACCTGGGTGGGCCCCGTGCCCCCCCGCGATCGTTTCTGCTTCACCGCTGCTTGGACCGAAAGGAGCCGCCGACATTCTTCGCCCAAAAGCGGCGACACCCCCCAGAGTTCTTCTTTTTCCAGCTGGTCAAGAGAACGTCCACTGCTCTCGGCCAGAGCCACCAGACTCCCGACCATGGCGTGGGCATCGCGAAAGGTCAGGCCCTGACCTACGAGGAAATCTGCCAGTTCTGTTGCGGTGGAGTAACCCTTCTCGGCGGCCCTTGCCATGCGCTCGGTGCAGAAAATGGTGGTGGCGATGATTTGTGCCATGGCCGACAAACACTCCTCCAGTGTATCGCATGCGGCAAACAGAGCTTCTTTGTCTTCCTGCAGATCTGAGTTGTAGGCCAAGGGCAAACCTTTGAGCACCGTGAGCATGCCGGTAAGGTGTCCGATGACCCTTCCTGTCTTGCCTCGCACCAGTTCCAGACTGTCTGGATTCTTCTTTTGCGGCATGATGCTCGAACCACCTGTCCACGCTTCATCCAGCTCCACGAAGCCAAATTCCTGGCTGGACCACAGCACCAGTTCCTCGGCCAGACGGGAGAGGTGCACCATGACCAAGCTGCCACTGGCCAAAAACTCGACGACAAAGTCGCGGTCGGATACCGCATCGATGCTATTGGAGAACACCCCTTTGAAGTCGAGCTGCGCCGCCACCTCTTCGGGGTCAATGGGAAAGGAGGTTCCGCCCAAAGCGCAGGCGCCCAGGGGCGATACATCCGTGCGGCGGCGACAATCGGCCAGTCGCTCCTGGTCCCGCTCGAGCATGTCAAAGTAGGCGAGAAGATGATGGGCCAGTGATACGGGCTGACCTACCTGCAAGTGAGTATAGCCCGGCATAATGGTATGAATATGGTCTCCGGCCTGAGCCAGGAGCGCGCTTTGCACGTGAGCTACGCCTGTGGCCAGCTCGTCAATGCGGCGCCGCAAGAAAAGGCGCAAATCCAACGCCACCTGATCGTTGCGGCTGCGAGCCGTATGCATCTTACCCGCCACGGGCCCCACCTTAGCCAGAAGCATGCGCTCAATATTCATATGAATGTCTTCATCTTCGCGCCGCCACTCTACCTGACAGCGCTCTATATCCTGACGAATTTCCTCCAAACCCGCTACCATAAGGTCGGACTCCTCGCGGGTGATGATGCCTTGGATGGCCAGCATGCGCACATGAGCTTGACTGCCCTCGATATCCTCGCGGTACAAGCGCCAATCAAAGCCAATGGAGGCAGTGAATCGCTCGGCTGCCCGGCCGCCGGCCGTGCCGAAGCGCCCACCCCAGAGCTTCATGAGTCTTCACCTGCCAGGGACTGAGCCGACTCTCTCCGGTGTTTGGCTGCATATACCCGGCTGGGCAAGCCCCAGAGGTTAATGAATCCGGTCGCAGCGTCATGTTGGAATTGGTCGTTACGATCATAGGTGGCCAAACCGTAGTCGTAGAGAGAGTGGGCCGATCTTCGCCCCACCACGGCCAAGGATCCCCCCTGTAACTTCATGCGCACCTGACCCGAAACGTACTGCTGTGTATGCGCCATAAAGGCATCGAGGCTTTCGCGCAGTGGCGAGAACCAAAGTCCCTGATACACCAGTTCCGCGTACTTGGAAGCCAGTTCGGCTTTACAGCGCAACACGTGCCCATCCAAGGTTAGCGTCTCCAACGCGCGGTGGGCTTCCAGCAGCATGACAGCGGCAGGGCACTCGTAGATCTCGCGGGACTTGATCCCTACCAGGCGGTTTTCCACATGATCGATGCGGCCCACTCCATAGGCACCACCCAGCTGGTTCAAGGTCTCTACCAGCTGCACTCCCGCCAGGGAGCGCCCGTCCAGTGCCACCGGAATACCTTGATCAAAGGTGATGGTTACATAGCGTGGCTCCCGGGGCCATTGGCAGGCCGGGGCGCTCCACACGAAGGCATCTTCCGGGGGTTCCTCCCAGGGGTCCTCCAGGATCCCACACTCTATGCTGCGACCCCAAACATTCTGGTCCAGACTGTAGGGAGAGCTTTCGGTGATGGGAATGCAGAGGTTGTGTTGCCGGGCGTAGGCGATCTCCTCCTCCCGGGACATGGGCCATTCCCGCACCGGGGCAATGACCTTGAGGCCCGG
>SLSY01000165.1 GCA_007130145.1 Bacillota bacterium | reverse complement strand
GGATGGGCCATCATGCTCGAGTTTCTGCGGTCGGGTAGGTGATACAAGTACGAAGTGCGGGATTACTACCTCGGCCTTTGGCTTAATGAAGGCTACGGCGAGCCGCTCCACCTTAGACTTGAGCTGTCGGTTAGAGTAACCGGTAACACCCTTGGCCTCCAGGAGAGTGACATGGGAACTGTGCTCAGAATCGAACGCCACGAGTCGATCAAGGTCCTCTTGGGTGCCGGTAATAAGCCGGGGGTCACGAAGATGGGAGCGGCAGTTCCCGACGTGACCGCAAGATGCATGGATGCAAGGAGCCAGTCAAGGGGATAGTCCATCGCCACAAATGCATCCGCGGGGATGAACAGGTCAAGAAGTTTCGAAAGCCGATGGCGAACGTCATCACCGAGTCGAAAGGTGGCATTTCCAAGAGCCGAACCAATAAGGTAGAAACGTTCCTTCCGGTTGAAGCGCTTGAGATGTGAAACCAGATAAGGCATTGGACCTCTACTTTCGGTCGAATCGAAACATAAAACCCGTCGGCTCGGCGGTTTCTTTCTTCTTGGGGGTTCGTGGGATGTCTGCGTGGTTTCTCCGCCTGCTAAACTGTCATGACATCGTCTGCCAACCAGATGAGTTTCCACTACTATCAGCGCAAACATGTTCGTCTTGATGAAGCAGCACAGCATGAGCACCTGGAAACGTCGTGGCAGGGAACACGTTAGGACGGGCTGGGTAAGGGTTGGAGCAGAGCCATCTACTCAGGGTGTTCTATATGAAGCCGATGGAAAGCCAGCTCAACGCCCCTACAGCTAGAGGTGCGGTAAAGTCGAGGTGGTAGAGCGCATCGCTGAGGATGTAGGGGCTGGACTGGGGATTCCTACTCTAGTTAGGTCGGGGAGAAGGACGAAACACAGATGAGGGACATCAGCTGAAGAGGAGCCGCTAAAGTGCAGTTCCTTCCTTTATCCGTAAGCAATGCTCACGAACTGACCAACGGTCAGAGTTCGTGGATGATGTTAAATGCTCTTCCGGCCGCGACAATCCTGCGCAAAAGCAAGTCGTGGATGGGTAAGGACATGTCCAAGTTCACCTCCTTTCACTAGTGAATCTGAAGGATAATGAAAATCTTAGCTAAAGCAAAACCGACCTACACATGACCCGTCTTCCGCGCCCTTGCGAAGAGAAAGAAGAGATAAGACAATGGTGAATTGGTGATAATTATCTGAGGTATTTGTGTTACACTGAAAAGGCCGGTGACGCAGGGAGTTGAAGGAGACAAAAAGAGGCGTTTACCCCAAAGACGTAGCATATAGGGAAAGAAGAGACCAAAAACTGGGGTCTGGGGATAAATTGGCCCCATAGAGTACAGGGGATCCATTCTTTCATGGCGAAGTCTTGAGATGTTGAACGAAAGACCAGTAAGAAAGAGGGATCCCGCATGGCCACGATAGCACAAAAACGATTCTTTGACTGGCATGATGAGATCGAAGAATTAGGCGCTCTCAAGCGATTAAAGCTGGTGTTAGACCACCTGCCCGATGAAAAACTCATGCGCTCGTTGGAGAAACGTCGCGGCAACGGTCGCAATGACTATCCCTGCGGGCGGTGTGGTGTATCAGCATCCCAGCATCGAGAGCCTGCAACGGGAATTGTCGCGGAATCTACAGCTGCCCTGGCTATGCGGTTTTGTCGGCGCTGTTCCTCCGGCGTCGGTCTACAACATCATGGAACCGGGGGTTCGCCTACCCTTGAAGGAGTCGGGGACTTCATCGTGAGATATGACCGCAGGAGTCTCTGGAGCCCGGTAGCTGCAGCTCTCGGAGCACTTTCTCAGCGTGAATGTGGTTCTCTTGGAAGGGAAGCGCCAGTTGCCCAACAATCTCAGGCTGGTCCCGCGACTTCTGCAGGTGCTGGGCCCATCCGAGAACATCCACCTTTGCTGGAGGGCGCACTGACCCCACCGATGAACTGTTAGCAATGACTCCTCCTCGCTACCGGGTGCCGAAAGTGGATTATCATGCAAAGTGATGCACCACGCGGTTTCTGTTGCGGAAAGAGATGTGGGAGCAAATATATAAGAGAGGAATGAGAGTAATGGCTACCAGAAGTAAAGGAATGTGCCGGTTTTGTGGAAAGGAATATACGGCATCGGGGATGATGAAACATATTTCATCATGTAAGCACCGGAACAATTGGTTGGAGCAAGAAAGTAGCAAGAAGCAGGCGGGTTATTTTACCATTGCAGTGAAAGGGACATATCTTAAGGATTACTGGTTGCTGCTTGAGGTCCGTGAAGATGCAACGCTAAGCGATGTGGACACATTTCTGAGGGAGATTTGGTTGGAATGCTGCGGCCATTTGAGCACTTTCTTGATTGACGGAGTGCATTATGATGTGGAACCGATGGAATCGTGGGGACGCCTGAGAAAAGCCATGAATTACAAGGTAAATAGCGTCTTGGATGTAGGAAAGCGCTTTGCGCATGAATATGATTTTGGCTCTACGACGGAATTAACATTAACAGTACTTGGCCATAGGATCGGTGGGCGACGTAAAGATAAGATCATGATACTGGCAAGAAATAATCCGATACGTATGTTGTGTGATGAATACGGCGAAGAGTTGCCGGTAGATTCACCGAATTCCCCCCGGTCGGGTGTATGCGGATATGAAGGTAGTGAGAAATATCCTGATGTACTGGAGCGGATGACGGAGCACAAATAGCAACTCTACTGCCGCCGGGGTGACCACACAACCGGGATAACTCCAGTTCACCACAGTCGTTCTCATGGTGTGGTCACTGCATGGTGTGCTGCATACGGACAGCTTATCTCATTGAGTTTACGGTCTTTGCTGTATCTTTGACTGTGTACTGGGCCTCATACCTTTACTACAGGCAGAAATTCTGCGACTGACTGGCGGTATACCGCGCAAAGCTAGCTGCTAACCCTGGCAATTATGCCCCGACCCCGACAAAGGTAAGGCGCGGCGTTGGCGATGTAGGGGTTGGGCCTTTTTGGACAGAGCTGGGGTAGAGCCGGAGAGTAGGGCGGATGGTTGAAGACATACGGACGAACGCAGGAATGCTGAAATTGAGGAGGGGAGCCTTGAAAACGAAACGTGTCGTAGTTATTGGAATCGTAATAGGGCTTCTAGTTGTCGGTTTATTGGTTAGAGGTATGGCCAGTCGTCAACAAGCAGCTTTGGTAAAAGCAGTAGATAAGCAGCTATTCGAGCTGTTTGCACCCCTAGTGGACAGCACAATCATCTATGTGGATGGTCAAGAGTACCACTTACGGACCACCAGTGCCAGACTTTGGATCAATGAGGAGTATTATGCTCAGAGTAATAGAAGTCCGGCTCTGGTACAATTCGATATCTATGAGGGAGCACGTGGTCAGGGAGAAAAACTGACATCAGCAAGATTCGGACCTTATGTGCATCGCGACACACGAGAGGAGAAATTTTATCCCCAGAACAATGTGAATCCCCCAGGTTCATGGATAAGCAACTTGTTTCACGAGTTCGTGGGTGCCTATCATGAAGAAAAGTACGGTCGTTGGATGAGTGCACAGGGTTCTTATGATGAGCACGCTGTCGAATTCGATTTTTGGGGAAACGTTACGAAACCGGGGGAAGTAGTTTACAGCCTTCGCGTTGATGGGCGCATTTATGAGACTAGCTTCTATCTTACCGAGGAGAACGAGGACGACATTGTCCTGAATATAGAACTAAACTAATCTATACGCAATGGAAACTTATGGCATGGTGTTTTCGCACGCAACACCCGATCCTTGTCCATAATGTGTGTTATGGGGAGAAATTCGATACCTTCCCCCAACTCCACGCTCTTCCCTGACAAAAGAAGAAGAGGAGGTCATAATAAGCAGATATCAGTAAGGGAGGTTAAGGATGAAACGATTTGATGATAAGTTCATTAACGGGTTTATGGCACAAATCATAGCCGCATTAATAACTGGTCCGATGAGTCTTGCCGCAAAACACTTCAAACTGGCAGAATTGGAATTGGCCGATTTTGCCGGAATGTTACCCCTTTGGTCATGTCCCAAAAGCTTTAGCCGAGAAATTGTTTTCTTCTGCTGTTGACCTGATGATATCAGGGGCTTTGGGTATTATTTTTGCTTTCTTGATACCAGTAATTGGTAGCAGACACCTTTGGTTTAAGGGATGGTTCTTACTTGGGGTCCTTTGGTTCATATACCACCCCCTAGTTCTCATTGGTATGCTAGAGAGAATTGACATCAGTTGTCCTGCTTCATGAAAGCTGAACAGATTTACGCTGTTATTCGTAGAGATTCATCGTGTTGCTCGTCTACATAGTAGTCTGCCGGTGTCCGGTATCCCAGGGCCTGGTGAGGCCTATGGTAGGCATATGTTTTCCGATAGTGCTCGATTTGGTGGCGGGCTTCGATAGGATCTTCATAGTCGTTCATCCAGACTGCCTCGTACTTCAAACTCTGATGGTATCTCTCCACCATACCGATACTCTGCGGATGATGGGCACGAGCTTGGATGTGCCGGAAGGGGACATCCGCCTGTTTCACCCACTGGCGGAAGCGTTTGCTGGTGAACGGGGGACCGTTATCACTGACCAGGACCACCTCTGACGGGAGAGTTTCTGACAGCTGTTCGGCTTCCTGCACGGCTTGTTTTACTGCCTCAATGACGTCTTGGGTGGTACGGGTGGGACTGAGCACGCTGGCCAGGGGAAAACGCGTCGCGTAGTCCACCACGTTGGTCACGTAATACATCCCCTAGGCATCCAGGTCCACCCAGGTGATATCCACCTGCCACAAGCAGTTCCGTCGAGCGTCGCGGGCCCGGCGCCGGACTTGCTGCTGATAACGGGGAGCCAACAGCAGATTCTTTTCTTTCAACCACCGATACACCGTACTGGGACTCACTTGGTTCCGCTTGTCCTTCAGTAACGCCCACAGCTTGCGGGACCCGTACATAGCATACGTCTTAGCCAGTTCCAGTACCCGTTGCCGTAATCTGTCGTCTACTCGACCCCTACGGGACCGCTTGGTGCTC
>SLSY01000132.1 GCA_007130145.1 Bacillota bacterium | reverse complement strand
CGTGCGCTGGGTGATGACATCCGGCAGGTTATGGGGGAGAGGCCCTTTCAGTTAGAGATCGAGGACAGCCGTGATGAAGTGCTGATCGCGGCCTACCGCCGCATGCACTACGCGTTGCAGGAAGCGGCCACGAATGGCAGTTTTGTCATGATGGCTGAGGCGGTGGCGCACATTGGCAGGCAAGCACAGCTGGATGACCATCGTCTTGAGGTTGATAACGATTACATCTTCTTAGATCTTAGACATGGCGAACATCGCCTCTATGAGGTGATAAGGCGGCGGTCGGAAAGGGGTGACGCATGAAGCAACATGCGAAAGAAATGCTGGTGGGAGCGGGAGCAGGGCTCCTAATATACCTAACGTATCTTGGTTACAATCTCTGGCCGTTGGTGCTTTTGGGCATCCTGCTCTACTTCCTATTTCTTAACACTGGGCTCAGAGGAACGCACCAGCGCAAATACGTCACTCTCTTGGGAGCCGGTGCGCGCACCAGCGTAGACTTTGCCGATATTGGGGGTCAGGATACGGCGAAAAGGGAGATTAGCGAGGCATTGGAGTTTCTCAAGCAGCATGACCAGGCGCGCGAACTGGGCATTCGTCCCCTCAAGGGCATTCTGTTGACCGGCCCTCCGGGCACGGGAAAGACCATGCTGGCTAAGGCCGCGGCCACCCATACCGATTCGGTCTTCATCAGCACGTCCGGCTCTGAATTCATTGAGATTTACGCCGGAGTTGGGGCACAACGGGTGCGGGACCTTTTCAAGAATGCCCGCGAGGGTGCTCGTAAGGCCAAAAAGTCCAGCGCAATCGTTTTTGTGGATGAAATCGAGATCTTAGGTGGCCAGAGGGGTAAGCACTCGGGCCACCTAGAGTACGACCAGACGCTAAACCAGTTGCTGGTCGAGATGGATGGCATGGGTGTGGACGACCCGGTGCGTGTGCTCTTGATCGGTGCCTCCAACCGGGCCGATCTTCTCGACTCGGCTCTTATGCGCCCGGGGCGGTTCGACCGCATTGTGCGGGTGGACTTGCCTGACCGGGAAGGACGCAGGAGAATCCTTGATTTGCATCTTTCCAACAAACCCCTGGGCGATGACATCGATCTAGACCGTCTCGCCCAGGTCACCTTCGGCTTTTCAGGTGCACATCTGGAAAGCGTGACTAACGAAGCGGCTATTTTGGCCTTGCGTGAAGGGTTTTGTTCCCTGCGGCAGGCACATCTGGAAGAGGCCATTGACAAAGTCATTCTTGGCGAGAAAATGGACCGAAAGCCAGCCATAGAAGAGATGAAGCGCATTGCCATACACGAAGCAGGCCATGCGCTTATGGCAGAAATCGCCCGCCCCGGCTCGGTTGCCATCGTGCAGGTGGTAGCCAGAGGAGGCACTCTGGGCCATGTGCGGCATACGCCGCCTGATGATCGCTATGTGTATGAGCGCGACTGGCTGGAGAGCGACATTGCCATTTTGCTGGCAGGTGCCGTGGCTGAGGAATTGGTTACCGGTGGGCGCAGTAGTGGTTCGGCCAATGACTTTGAGCAGGCTGTAAGTATGGCCCGGCGTATTGTGTTCATGGGTCTGTCTAGTATCGGGGTGGTAGACCGGCAAAGCACGTCGCCCGAGCGGATCAACCAGGCGGTAAATGAGCTGCTCAAATCGCAGGAACTTCGAGCCCATCGGGCTTTGGACCGCCACCAAGCGCCCCTGACCAAGACCGTTGCGGTGCTCCTGGAACAGGAAAAAATGGGAGGCGAGCAACTCCGACGATTGCTGGCCCAGGAAGGTTTCCAGCGCCCAGAAGGAATGGTTCCATCCCGACGCACCTGGAGAAAGAGCCGGCGCAGCCGCACGATCTCGTCGCAATGGCAGCGAGCCTAGAAGCTAAGCATGGCCCTCCGCCGGTGTTTTTCACCGGGGGAGGCAGAGGATTATCAAGCCACGAAGAAGAAACATTAGGCAAACTGAGGCAAGGATGAGGCTGTGTTGCGAGGCGAGATCATTTCTGTGGGAACCGAGCTGTTGTTGGGTCAAATCGTTGACACCAATGCCCGCTATCTGAGTGAGCAATTGGCTGCCTGTGGCGTGTCGGTGCATTGGCAGGTAACGGTAGGAGACAATTTGGAGCGTGTGACCCAAGCGTTTCGGACGGCTATGGATCGTGCCGAATTGGTCATTGCCTCTGGCGGACTGGGTCCTACCAGCGATGACCTGACCAGACAAGCTCTGGCGTGCGCCCTGGGATGCAAGCTTGTGCATAGCGAAGAAGCGTGGCACCAGCTCCAGAGATTCTTTCTTCAGCGAGATCGTACGCCGTCAGAGCACGACCGACGGCAAGCTCTGATTGTGCCGGGGGCTCGCATACTGCCCAACCTGCGAGGTACGGCTCCTGGCCTGCAGGTGGAAGGGCCCGCCGGACACCGCATCTTTCTTCTTCCGGGACCACCCAATGAGCTGATACCCATGTTCGAGGGACAGGTGCTACCCTCATTGGCCCACAATGGAATGGTTATCTTATCCCGCTACGTGCGCATGGTGGGGATTCCGGAGGCCAAGTTGAGCGAACGACTCGATGATCTCTTCGCCAGCGACAATCCAACCCTGGCTCCTTACGCCAGTAGTGGTGAACTGTATGTTCGCATTACGGTAAGGACGGAGCATGTGCCTTCGGGAGTGGAAGAACTTGACAAGATGGAGCAAAGAGTTTCCCAGCGCTTGGCCCCCTATGTCTATGGCCGTGACCAAGATACGCTGGAAATGGTTGTGGGCCAACTTCTGCGCGAAGGAAGGAAGACCTTGAGTGTGGCCGAATCCTGTACCGGTGGTCGTTTGGCCAGCCGGCTCACGGGTATAGCTGGTAGCTCCGATTTCTTCTTGCTAGGTATCGTGGCCTATAGTGACGAAAGCAAGAGGCGGGATTTGGGCGTTTCAGATGCGCTTTTGGCCCGTGAAGGAGCGGTGAGTGCGGATGTGGCCCGGGCCATGGCTGACGGCGTACGCGCTTTGGCCAAGAGTGATTATGGGGTGGGCATTACCGGGATTGCCGGACCCACAGGAGGAAGCCTGGAGAAGCCGGTAGGTTTAGTGTACGTAGCTGTAGCAGGTGGGGGAGGAGAGGTCAAAGAGTATCGTTTGACCGGCGACCGAGGAACGATACAAGAGCGGGCGGCTCAGCAAGCGTTGGTACAGCTATGGCAGCTTTTGCGCGATAAGGAAAAGAATGGGTGAACCTATGCAACAGACCAGACAGAGGGTAAGAGTCTTTGTTGCCATACCGCTGTCGCTCCGGTTGCGTCAGCACTTATCTGACCTGGTCTTCACCCTCAAAGAGAGGGTAGCTCCTGTGCGGTGGGTGCGGCTTGAGAATTATCATCTGACCCTCCGTTTCTTGGGCGATATTCCTGAAACGACGCTCCCCCCCTTGTGTTCTGCTCTTGAAGCAGAGGACTGGCCTCGGGGCTTCACTATGTCTGTGGGCAGAATCGGTGGTTTCCCCAACCTGAAGCGGGCACGGGTTGTTTGCGTAAGAGCCCATCATGAGGATTTGGAGGTTCTGCGCCTAAGACTCGATGACGTCCTCTCTGCCCAGGGGTTCGGGCGGGACGCACGCTTTTCGAGTCATATTACCCTGGGGCGAGCTAGGGGAAGAGAAGGAATTGAACTGGATGAAGTGGCCAGGCAGTTTGGGCCTTCGCGGCTGGAACCGGAAGCGGTAGAGAGGATGGTCTTGTACAGGAGCGAGCTCAGGCCCAGTGGGCCCGTGTATCACGAACTTGCCTCCTTTTCCCTTGGCTTGCCGGGTCAAACGAGCTCATGCTATACTTGACTGTAGAATGTATCGGTGCGCCGTGGGGTTTGTAGTAGGAGGAGAAGGTATGTCAGATAGGAACAAGGCCTTGGAATTGGCCATGTCGCAGATTGAAAAACAGTTCGGTAAGGGTTCCATTATGCGTATGGGCGAGTCAGGCGGGCGCTTTAACCCGGAGGTCGTTTCTAGTGGGTGTCTGGCGGTGGATATTGCTCTGGGGGTGGGTGGTCTACCCCGGGGTCGGGTGGTTGAGCTGTTTGGACCCGAGGCGTCGGGCAAGACGACGGTGGCTTTGCACACGGTAGCCGAGGCTCAGCGTATTGGCGGCATTGCCGCCTTTATTGATGCTGAGCATGCTCTGGATCCCACCTATGCGGAACGGTTGGGTGTCAATGTGGACGATCTGCTCATATCGCAACCGGACACGGGAGAACAGGCACTTGAGATAGCCGAGGCCCTGGTTCGCAGTGGAGCCGTGGATATCATAGTGGTCGATTCCGTGGCAGCCCTGGTTCCTCGGGCAGAGATCGAGGGTGAGATGGGTGATACCCATGTGGGACTGCAGGCACGCCTCATGTCACAGGCTCTTCGCAAACTCACCGGGGCTGTGGCCAAGTCTCGCTGCATCGCTCTATTTATCAACCAGATTCGCGAAAAGGTTGGCATCATGTTCGGCAACCCGGAGGTGACACCGGGCGGTCGTGCCCTCAAGTTCTATTCCACGGTTCGTATGGAAGTACGCAGAACGGAGAGTCTCAAGCAAGGAACCGAGACAGTGGGAGCGCGTACCCGGGTGAAGATCGTTAAGAATAAGGTGGCTCCGCCCTTCAGGCAGGCAGAGTTCGATATCCTTTATGGCCTGGGCATCTCGAGAGAAGGTTCTTTGCTGGATATCGGCACAGAACTCAAGCTGGTGAACCGGAGCGGCACCTGGTATTCGTACAACGATGCGCGCATGGGGCAGGGCAAGGAGAATGCCCGTGAATTCCTGCGCCAAAACCCAGAGATGGCCCAGGAAATCGAGACCAAGATTCGCGAGGCCAGCAACTTGGTGGCCCTCAAGCCATCCAAGAGCGATGAGAAGTAGGGGAAAGTCTCTGCGGGGAACCGCATTTCAACTCCTGGCGGTGCGGGATCGCAGCTGCCATGAAATGGAGAAATCGCTGCTGAAGCGCGGATTTTCCCAAGATGATGTAAGGGCATTCCTGGTCGAACTGAAGGACAGAGGCTATCTTGATGACAGAAGACTTGCTGAGCGGATGGCCCAGCAGGGAGTAACGGGCGGTAAGACCGGTCCCGTACGTATGCGATACGAGCTGGTAGAGCGGGGCATACCCCCG
>SLSY01000249.1 GCA_007130145.1 Bacillota bacterium | reverse complement strand
CTAATTGGGGCGATGAGCGCCGCTCATGTATGAGCTTCTCAAGCGTGGCCTTGTGTTGAGAACGCGCGGGGGCTCCACTTTCGGGCATCTGCGTCTTCTCGTCCCAGTCCAAGATCATCAACGCCCGTTTCAGATCATCGATCTCTCCCAAGCGTTCTAGCAATTGACCGTACGCCTCAGGAGTCTTAGCCGCCATGTTTTCTCCTCCTCTCCCCGCAAGCGGGGTCTTTCGGTAGCGCTTCCAACCATGATTATATCGCCAAGCAGTCTTCCCGGCTAGCTTGAAGCATCGTTCCCCCTCTCGCAGCGAGTCTCCTTCCAAACATAGGATTCTCGCCCCGGGGTGCGGCATGGGCCGCCTCCCTCTAGACCTTTGTCCTGTCTGGTAGAGCGACCGCCCATTCACCGCCCCATCGCTGGCTTAGGGTAAATCAAGGCGATGGATGCCATCGTAAGGAGTCAGGATCTCGTGGCCCTCGGCGGTCACCAGGACCGTTTCCGAACAATGAAAACTACCCTCCCCGTGTACGTGCAATCCCGGTTCAATCGTGATGCACATACCGGGTTCGAGCACCATGGGGTTGTGCTCCCGCACCCAGGGTGGTTCGTGTCCCAACAGACCCACCCCGTGACCCACGCCGTACCAGTATGAGAAGCCAGCACCCGTGACGATATCCTTGGCAACCTGATCAATCTCTCCACAGGTCACTCCAGCTTTCACCGCATCGCGCGCTTCGATCTCACACTCCATGGCGATATCAAAGAGTTCTCTTTGGCGAGGAGTTGGGTCGCCGATGATTCCGCAGCGTTCGCTCTCTCCATGGTAGGCTCCCACCGTCGCCCCGCAGTTGATGATGATGGGCACCCCGGGGCGGAACACCCGCTCTTCTCGGAGTTCGCTCTGGGCATACATGTAGGGGCTCCCCCCAACGATGCGACCACCGCTGAGGCTAGGCACGATATCCTCCAGTTCGGCATACATCCGCCCTGCGACGATCGCTCGGGCCCGGGTGGCTACCTGCTGTTCGGTCAACCCCGGCTCGATCAACTCCGAAATGGTCTTGACCATGAGGTCGGCGTAGTGGCAGGCCTTGCGTACCAGGACCAGTTCTTCCTCATCCTTAATCATGCGCATCTTGGCCACCAAGTCTCCACCCCGGTGTACGGTGCCGCGAAAGGCTGCAGCGATCTGGTTGTACCAGGGAGGGCAGACGCCATCCTGGATGGGTATGAAGTTATCCTCCACCCCGATGGTCCTGCCCTTGAGTCCCATATCCTCTAGCATGCGTGCGGCCCACTCCATGGTGGTCATGGTGCCAGAATAAGGATACTCCTGGTAAGGGCGGACCTCGCACACCACCGGGCTGAGCGCCTTCCCCTCCGAGTGGCCATAAACATCATTGGCAACCATGAGTACGGGAGCGTGATCTAGACTGATCACACCAAAGACCGGACGCTCCCAGTGCAGGTGAAACCCCTTGTTTCCCATGGTGTAGTAGATGCTCAAGGGATTCATCATGAGCAGAGCATCCCAGTTTCTCTGCGCCAGCTCTTCTTTGACCGCTTCCTGCTTACGACAAAAGAAGTCGTTTGATAGCCGCAACGTTCTCCCTCCTTGCCTGGTGCTTGGTCACCGTCTTTGCGGTCATGGCGGGCGGCCCGGGTCAACGGAAAAGCTTTGGCGGTTTCACCCCAGCGCGTTCACATTCGGTCGCCCGGTAAAGGAACGTTGCCGGACCATAGAGTCACCATGACCAAGGCCCGGCTACCAAGCGCGTAGGCAAGGTTTCCGACTGGCCACAACCAGAAAGGGGCGCGTTGACGCCCCTTTTACCCGACTTCATCTGAAGTGGCGTTCCTGGTTTAGCCTGGTCAAGACCTCCCCCGTCACTCGCCCTTGGTAGAATCAGGGTAAGGGTGCCAAACAATGCTCGAATCCAGCTCACCAATGCTCCGACATCCACAGATGGCCATGTTGCGCTCGAGTTCATCGGCCAGTACTCGCACCATATCGGTTACGCCCTGTCTTCCGTAACCCGCGTAGGCGATCATCAAGATCGTCAAGAGACAGACCCCATCAGCACCCAGAGCCAGTGCTTTGAGGATATCCGTGCCCCGTTGGAATCCGGTCTCGGCAAAGATGGTCATGTCGGGTACAGCCTTTCTGATATGGGGCAGGATGCGCAGTATGGGAAGGGCGTAATCAATGCACTCCCCGCCGTGGTGAGACACGACAACGGCCTTGGCTCCGATCTCCTTGCTCTTGAGGGCATCGTGAACGCTCAATACACCCTTGACGATAAAGGGGAGCTGGGTTGCCTCAACGTAGCGGTGCATCTGGTCCATGGTCTGGGGTCCCAACGAGTAGCGCTCAGGCGGTTCATCCCCGCTCTTCTCCCCGAAGAACACATCAATGTCCATGCCAACTGCAATGCAACCCCGATCCTCTGCTTCTTTGAGCTGGCGGATGATCATGTCCGTTTCATCCCACCCTTCACTATAGGCGGGTTTGACGATACGTACCAC
The DNA here is from genome assembly GCA_007130145.1 of Bacillota bacterium. Taxonomy (GTDB): domain Bacteria; phylum Bacillota; class Sulfobacillia; order UBA8153; family UBA8153; genus SLSY01. The sequence continues at coordinate 2,647 of SLSY01000249.1, read as the reverse complement.
CGGAACCCCGATACGTATGAAACGTTGCAACTCCGTCTCGGCCACCCGTCCGGCCCAAAACCAGCTGCCTGCGTCCTTGAGCCCTTCAGCAAAGGACTCCATGTACGGTTCCTCCCAATATCCCGAAATAGCGTTAAGAAGTCGTCCCGGGCACAGCGCCGCCAGCTGAATGGGATGGGCTACTTCACGCCCGAGCAAGGTGGTTTTGGCGCTGGCATAGTGCGAGCCCAGAAAGCGCATTTCAAAGGCTAAGGACTCCATGAACTCACGATTCATACGATTTTGGGAACGGGTCTCAGCTCCCAGATCCAAGAGGTGTTCGGCCCCTGCTTGCTCAATTCTCTCCATTCCCTTACGATATAGTTCAGCGTAACTTAGCATCGTCTTGGCCCTCCCTATCAACAATCTCAATGACGCAAAGTGCATACCGCAGCAGTAAACCCCGTGCACCGTCGTCTATCGCCGGCGCGCTCCCTCGGCATCCACGTCCGCTGCACCGCCCGCTTCTGAGGCGCTATCGTCCACCAAGCTCCGCTTCATCGCGGGGGTGTTCACTCCGGATACCGGTCGTAGCGGGACTGGTCCTCAGGCGAATACTTGTCGGGATTGGGTCCCAGTGTCTCCTTTATGCCGTCAGTCAGAGCGGTCACTTCGGCCCATGCTTCGGGGGGCAGCTCCACTTCCAGTGCCGCCAGCGATTGCTCCAGTTGATCCGGGATGCGGCAGCCCACGATCACGCTTCCAACCGCCTCTTGTGCCAGCGTCCAGCGCAACGCAGCCTGGGTCATGGTTATACCCCAATGGTCACACAACCTTTGAAGTCCAGCAAGGGCCCTGAACATCTCCTCTTCCACTCCTCGGCCCCCGTGCTCAACACCGGCGCGTTGACAAGAGTACAGGCGATTTCTGGCCCGATGGTCGGGCACGTGCTGCGGCGAGGTACATTTTCCCGTCAAAAGGCCCTGCTCCAAGGGACTGTAACAAGTGATGCTCACCTGATGAGCGGCGCATGACGCCATGACCTCATACTCAATAGCACGCCACAGGAGACTGTAGGGCAATTGGTTGGCTTCGACCCGCCCCCGTAGAAGAAGCTTCCCCAAATCCTTGTGACCGAAATTGGAGCAACCCGCCACACGAATCTTTCCTTGCTGCTGCAAATGCTCCAGTGCAGCCATGGTCTCAGACAGGGGGATGCTGGGATTGGGCCAGTGGATGTAATAGAGGTCAATGTAATCTGTGTTCAGACGCCGCAAACTACCCTCGCAGGCCCTGATGAGATCATCATAAGCCAGATGTTCTGCTGACACTTTGCTGGCAATGATGACCTCCGAACGACGGGTCTTCGTGGCCCGTCCGAGGAGCCTCTCGGATTCCCCGTCAGCGTAGTTCTCGGCTGTATCAAAGAAATTGATGCCACCATCATACGCCCGATCGATGGTGCGGAGCGCCTCGCCCTCATCCTGGGCACCCCAGGATCCGCCTCCCACCATGGAGAGGATGCCCAAAGAGAGAGCGCTTACTTCCAAATCGCTTTGACCCAGACGCCGGTATTGCAATGCAAACCCTCCTCACACTTCACTTTTGTTTCCTACCATTTTCCGATAAGTAAGGGAGTATACCTTCCACGATTTCCATGCCCGCCTGACGTCCGCTGCCCTCGAAGACCACCTCACCTTGGCGGTTGGTCAATCGGGCGAAAACAGTGGCGCTGATACTCTCATGCACGTGAGCGGTCATCATACCGTTCTTGGGGGCTTTGAGAAGCCCGGCCCGGCTGTGTTCTGCGGTGATTGCTAGGCGCAATCTTCGATCCTCTACGGTCACGGTGAGGACATTGCTTTCATAGGTGAAGGCGGTGAGTTTGGCTCCGGTGTAGGTAGCAAACCGGTGTTCTTGGTCACCGATGCGCAAGAAAGAGATAAGTCCCATGAAGTAACGCCCAAACAGGGGGATTTTGGCTACGGACAGCATGAGCGAGACATCGCCCTTTTCAAAGTGGTTGCATTGCAACCAGATCCAAGCCTCGGGAAAGGAGCGGCCCCAGTCCTTTTCTACATAGCCCCGACCGCCCGAAAAATCCCAGGTCACGCCATCCTGCACCAGCTGACCGGTCAGATGGTGGTGAACATTGACGATACCATGATAGCACTCCATCACCGGGAGAAAGCCAAAGGGTCCCATGATACCGGGCCGCGTGAGACTCTTGTGCAGCTTTTGAACTTTCTCAAAGCGAATATGGCCTTGGACTCGCCGCCCGTCTTGATCGATGTTGAGTTCCATTCCCTCATCGCTGAACGTACAGTCACCGATGCTGACCCAAAACCGGCTATCATCAAAGGCAAAGTCGCTCACCTCATAGTGGAAGTAGTCAACACGGCACGTCGACCCGTCAATCATCTGGATGAAGGCATGGCGATCCTTGGCTGTGCTGCCCAAAGAAATACCGGGGATCACGGCCAGCGACTGCAAACGGTCCTGGCTGATCAGTTTGAAGTACCAGCCCTCAAAGTAGTTGCGGCTTCGATACTTTCCCTGGAATATCTCGGGGTGAAACAGCTTGCGGATGAGATACACCGTGCTTCCTCCCTACAGGAATCCATGTCCTGTGGTGGATTCGCGAAACGTCTTATCACATCCTGCCCGT
>SLSY01000246.1 GCA_007130145.1 Bacillota bacterium | reverse complement strand
CGCCTAGCTCTTATCGTCCATCAAAGACTCTGGCAAGGTGCTATGAGCCCCTTGCGAGGGCATAAGTTAGCTGTGAGCAACACCTGTTTGCTTGCAATCTATGGCCCGGTGTTGGTGTGTGTTACCAGAGTTTACGAGAAACTGGGGGTAACGACCGGTGAACGATTCTGAAGGATTTCGAACCGTGAGAGGATATTTGCTGCTGAGGCGTGCGGCACATGAGCTGACCCCGGGCATGGAAGACTACCTGGAGATGATATACAGAATAGAGCAGTCAGACCACTGTGTTCGCGCACATCGTCTGGCGAAGATGCTGAACGTGCAAGCTCCCAGTGTTTCACGGGTCTTGCGAAGACTGGCGCAGAAGGGCTACATCCAATCCCGCCCCTATGGTGCGATCCATCTCACCGCTAAGGGCAACAAGCTAGGCGAGTTCTTGCTAAGGCGCCATACAACGGTACAACAGTTTCTGCAACATTTGGGAGTGCATAAGAGTCTTCTCACCGATACCGAACTCATTGAGCATCACCTGAGTGAAGAAGCATTGACCGGTTTGGAGTTGCTCAACGAATTTCTCCAGCAATATCCCCAGATAAGGGGAGAACTTTGCGCCTTCATAAAGCAGCAAAAGACAAAGCGAAGGGGAACATCTGCAAGCGATCCTGCTCGACAAGAAAGATGATCCTCGGCGCTGGGGCCAAGGACCTAGCAAGTTCATACGGAACGCTCCGCTCCAAACGCACCATGGCCCTTCATTTCAAACCGGCAGGAGCATGGCAACGTGTTGTTCTTTGACCCGGTCACGGGGCAAACGCCCATGTTCCTTCATCCCTTTTGGCTAAAACAGGCGAGAGCCCCGGCCGCCCCAAGACGTCCGGGGCCCTTCTACTCGTCCTCTAGTATCTTGAGATCAGATTATACAACACCTGGGCTGCCTGGGCCCTGGTAGATGTAGCCATGGGTGTGAGCACAGTACCGTCACCTCTTACGATGTCGGCCTCAACCCAGTGCTTCATGGCCTCAAAAGCGTAGTCAGCTATGTCGCTGGCATCGTAGAAGTCCTCCAGCGCTTTTTCTCCATACGCTTCGGGCCGTTGGTCCAGATGACTCAAGATGCGATAGAGAATAACGAACATGTCCTGTCGACTGATGTTGGCTTCGGGCAGATACAAGTTGTCGCCCACTCCCTCTACCAGCCCCATGGCCCGGGCTGTAGCCAGATACGCAGTGTAGTAGCGGTTTCCGGCATCGGCGAAGTTCTCCTCCACCTGTGGATTGACCTCGATGCCGTAGGCGTTCATGACCATGATGAGGAAATCGGCCCGGATCACGTCACGGGCGGGAGCAAAGCGGTCCTCACCCACCCCTTGCACCATTCCCCTTGCCGCCAGATAGCCTACGGCTTCCATGTACCAGGCGTCGGTGGCTACGTCGACGAAGTTCACTTCATTGTAGTCCACAACGAAGACCGAGAAGTGGGAGGTGCGGAAGACCACGGTTTGGGTGGCGGCTTCATACTGTCCCCAGATGGTCTTTACTTTCCCGTGATCATCGACGTAGTAAACAACCACGGCATTCTCTTCTTCCCCCGGTTGGAGAGTGTAAGGAATCCTCACCGTTGCCATGCCGTCACCGAAGTCAAGGATGGGAGTGTCTTTGGTCGTTACCCCAAAGCGATATACCGGGCAATCGCCCACTGTAGCCTGAGCTTCGGGGGAGAGAGTCCTTGCATCCACTCTTTCGGTAGCGATGCTGAGGTCGCCCCCCTCTTTCACCATGGCGGATAGGGCTTCGGAGTTAAAGGTTACGTTGGCTACGCCCGTATCCAGCTTTAGGACTACATTCTCTAGTTCCAACATCGCAGCAAAGGACTCCTCGGAGATATTCACGTCGACTGCCTGCGCATCGGAAAGAGCGTCGACGATGACCTCGATGACTACTTGGTATCCCTCTGCCCGAAAGATACGGGCTAGCTCCATCAATTCCTCCATCAAGTCGTCCTCTATGGTCGCCAGGTAGCGGCCGGTTTCGCCCAGGATTGCCTCGGCGGTGATGGACAGAGTTTGGGTCGTCTGGTCCTCTGACAAAGTGACGGTGACTCGATCAGTGGGAGGAGGTAGAGGAGGAAGCGGAGGCACAGGTCCCGGAGAGGGAACAAAGGTGAAGTCAGCGGTAACTAAGACATCGTTTGTTGGCATGACGAAATGAGTGTTGGCTGCCGTTGCATTGTCAACGCTAACCTCCATACCAGAGGTGTCCTCAACATGCCAGCGGTCAAAACGATATTGAGATGCGGCTGTAGCCCTGAGGGTAACTTTCTCACCCGGAAGGGCCCATTCTGCACCCAGAGTAATGCTGCCTCCCAGCGGCATATCGCCGATAGAGATGGAGTAGAGGGGATCGGCTTGAGCCATCACCACCAGGTTGGACGTGACCGCGTTCACTACGCATACCCAGCTGCCATCGGCCTCTTGGATGATGCTGTCAAAACCAGAAAGATCTGGAACCCCTGCGTTACCAGTGACGCTGACCGACCTTACGGCATGGTTCTCATCAGGCCTCACCGTGAAGACCACCTTTGCCCCTTCCAGCACCTCATCCGGCGCAACCGCACTAGATACCGGCACAATCACCACCTCAGTAATGGTGTTCGTATCGAAAACCTCCACCAGATGAGTGACGATCTCTTTGAAGGTGACCTCAACGTCTATGGAGCCGGACAAGGCCGGGATGACGAACATGGTATCCCGGAGGGGCTGACCCCACTCGTTTAGCACCAATTCGTTGTCCATACTCCATTTATCCACCATGTAACCTGCATCAGGCAGCGCCGTAAACTCCACCTTGGTGCCGTTGCCCACGCTCACGTCTCCACTGGGGAAGGAGTGGCCATCGCTGGTCGCTGAGATGCTCCCGTTATCACCGGCGGAGTAGGTGACGGTGGAGTAGGTCTGCGCGCCGAATATCACCTGAACGTCCAGATCGTTCGAATCTGGAGCAAGGTCCCCGGGCAGAGCAAAGGTCTTGCTTTTCACCGTCGTCTGGTGAAGATCACCGTTGACCCACCACTGTTCGACCATAAAGCCGGCTTCCGGAGTAGCAGTGATGACCACCTGGTCGCCCCCAAAGACGGGAATGACTCCATCCGCAGGCAGGCTGGTGGCCGGCCCTTGGTTCAGAGCATAGGCTAGGCTGCCGCGGACATTGTGGCTAACGGTCACCGTGTAGGCATCGTTATCCTTGAACACGGCGCGGATCTCCTGGTCATCGCCCAAGGCATTGATACTGTAGCTGATAGTAGCAACGGGATTATCCTCGTCACCGTTGATGATCCACTGATCGAACAAGTAGCCATACGCCGGCTGGGCCGTAAACTTGAGAGTAGAGCCTCCGGCAATGTCGGTCAGCTCGGCCCCGTCGGCTGCGACGTCATTTACTGTCACCGCCACGGTGTTCTCAGCCGCTCCCGGACCTGCGATGATGAGATCGATGTCGAAGTACCCGATCTCGGTCTGCACGCTTATGCTCGTGTCTGCTTCCATGATAAAGGTGTAGGCCTGGTTATCCCCACTCACCCCAGCTGTGACCTCGGTCCCATTCTGTGTCCAAACCGCATGATCGGGGATAAAGAAACCCGGCTTGGGTTCGATAACGACCTCGGTATCGCCCATGATCCAGCTGCCAGAGTAGGTGATGATCTCCTCCTGGCCGACATCAGCGTCGGCCCAAAAGCGCGCCTGCAGGTTGTTGCCCAGGGTTACCTGGTAGCTATACCGTTCGAAAACAGCATAGAGCCTGATTTCGCCCACTCCCATGCTGATGGTGCAGGTGTTGGTCCCATCCGGTCCTTCGGTGCCGGCGGGCTTGGTGGTAATGCCCTGGGACAGGTCTTCCAGCTGCCATTCCTTGAAATGGTAGCCTTCGAAGGGAGTGGCGAGGAAGGTGAACTCGGCTCCCAGCATGGCCACATCGCCACTTTGCATGAAGGGGTTGCTAATGCACTCCACCTTACCCGGGACGCATGTCGGCGTCCGTCCGCCTCGGACCAGGAAGTGCAGCTGCCTCTGGGCCACTTGAAATTCGACGACAACGTCAATGTCCTCAGCATACATCGTGTAGTAGAGGGTGGATGCCGCCCCCCGGGGCTCATTGTTAATGCTCCAGCCCTTCACGTCGTATCCTTGGTTGGGTTTAGCCAAAAAGACCAAATTGGCACCGTCAGGATAGTCCTTTTCCCAACCGGGCGCGACGATGCGGTGCGGGCTAATGAGCTCCATGGCCCCCACCACCTTGTCGTTGAGAAGCGGGACAAAGCTGCGAACCGTGAACAAGGGACCGGTGAGGATATAGGTGCCGGGCACGTAGGTGATATCGTAATTGTTTCGCACACTGCTCGCTACAGCGGGCCGGGCAATGGTCACGTAGGCACCGGGATCAGTGGGCGCTGGGCAATCTGGGCAAGCCTCGTGTTCACAGTTACCGCGGATGGCCACCTCCGTCCCGGCGGTATTGGTGACCTGAATCTCCAGACCCAAGTCGGCGATGGCATCACCGTACGGGAGGGAGGTGGGGTGTACGGTCAGGATCTGATCATCCGGGTGGGTCAACGTTGGATCGCCGGCCACGCGCGTTTGGTCCGTCGCGGTTATGGTGATCGGCTTCGGGGTTACGTTGAAGTCCTTGCAGGCAACCAGATCATTGTTGACGTAAGCTTGCAAAGTGAACTGGCCTGCGCGGCGAGCTGTTAAGGTATCACCGTCCACAAAACCATCGACGATTTCCAGCTGCCGTTCCCAGCGAAGCCAGACGACCCACCACCAGTGGTAGTAGACCGGAACCCAGACTTCCTCCACCACGACGTAGCTAACATCGCCCATGACATCGGTAAAAGAGGTACTCCCATCCTCTTTCTCCACCCGCCTGAGGGCAGCAAGCATGGAACTGCCGTAGACATAGCTGCTGTTCAACGTGAGGGCATAGCCACTCCCTGTCCCAGCAAGGTAGGGTATGACTTCCGGAACGTGGGTACAGCGGAAGGTGGACAGCGAACCGAAGTAACCATCGCCCTGGTAGAAAGCAGTGATTTCGTAAACACCCTCGGGGAGGGGACGGTCCAGAGTCAAGGTCGCCTTGGCTACCCCCGCATCCGCCGGAATCAGGCTCACGAAGAAATCCTGCTGGTAGTCGGAGCCACTCACGCTAAACACGACCGTGCCCGACGGCGTTAAGAAATGGTTGGTG
>SLSY01000010.1 GCA_007130145.1 Bacillota bacterium | reverse complement strand
GGGCTCTGTGAAAGGAATTATGTGTGCATCTGCGAAGTAAGCGCAAGTATAGGAGACCGCGCGGTGCTGCCAAAGAGGCCCAACAGGGCCAGATCAAGGACGCCGTCTCCATCCGGGAACGTCCCGCGGAGATGAAGGAGCGTGCTGTGCCGGGTCACTGGGAGGGTGACCTGCTCCTGGGGACAATAGACTCACAGGTTGCGACCCTGGTGGAGAGGACCAGCCGCTTCCTCATGCTGATCCGGACGGAATCGAAGCAGGCGGCGGTGGTCAGCCAAACCCTGGCGCAGCGAGTCACCACCCTGCCGGAGCAGCTCAGGAAGTCTTTGACCTGGGATCGGGGTAGTGAACTGGCCGACCACAAGAAGATCACCGTTGCAACAGGCGTGAAGATCTACTTCTTTGATCCGAGAAGCCCCTAGCAGAGGGGCAGCAATGAGAATACCAACGGGCTGTTGCGACAGTGCCTGCCGAGGGGCACGAAGCTGTCGCGCTTCACGCAAGAAGAACGGGACGAGATCGCTTCACGACTGAACACACGTCCTCGGAAAGCTCTGGGATTTAGAACACCGGCCGCAAAACTCGAGGCCATCCTGTACGGTGGCGTTGCATTGACTGATTGAATCCGCTCAGTACGTTTATTAGAAAATGATATGCGGCTCCTTCTACTGCTAGTCGCACAGTAATCATCCAACAACTGATGGAATCATTCCTTGACTAAACAATAGCAAGAAGGCTACATGCCGTGGAGGATTACCAGAATGGCTGCAGAGCTGATGAGGAGAACAGCAGGTTGGAATATGCGCAGGTACAGGCTCACCGTAGCACCTTGTAACCAGCATGATGATTACTAACCAGATGTTCATCCCACTCTGTATGGGAGCAATGGCATGGGCTTGGAGCCAAAGAATGTTCGAGGGTGGATTACCAGCCTTAATGGGCCGCATTTTCACTGTAGGGCTTGTGCTTTTTCAACGCCAGATTATAGGCAGACTGGACGAGCAGACTATTGATCTGTACCCCAGAAAAGAAGAAGGGTATTCTAATTTATCAAACACCGTAAGGTACTCGATTAGTTATCCCGGCCGTTCTCGCCCCGCCAGCTGATTACAGCAAGGTCACACCCGCTGCTCTGCATTGTCTTACCATGTCAGGGGGCCACACCGAGGCCTGCACTTCGCCAATATGGGCCTTTTGAAGAAAGAACATGCAAACCCGGGATTGACCGATCCCTCCTCCTATACGATTGCCCAGCTTCCTGTTTGTCTACCATAAGTATGTCAACGGCAACGGGACGACAACCCCCTTCAGCTGGTCGTCATAACCAGAAACAGTCGCTCACAAAGCCCCAATCTTCGGCGATGAACCATGCCAAGACTCGATGTGATGCCTTCCAGTTCCTCTCGCAGTTCTTGAGTGGTAAGAATCTCGGGCTTGTGGTTGTCCAAGTCTTCTGCCATCCATCTCTCCGTAGACTCTATTATGACGCGCAGATTTAGCCCCATCAGCGGTTCGTCGGATATGGTCCTAAGCCAGTGCGTATACCGGGATGGCAAGAGCAACAAGGACAGCAATGATGACCACAGTCGCATCGAGGCGTAAAAAACCGTTCTGGTCTTGGGATTGACCGACCGGATAGACGGCGAAGTTGGATTCCAGCAAGTGGTGGACCAGAAGGCCGTGGCGGGTTTCCAAGATACAGGCCAACTCGGACGCCGGAGCCAGGCTGCATAAGATTTCCGAGAGCTGCTTAAGCCCGGGGCCCGAATGGGGAATACGAAACGGATGGACTCTTTCTCCGCTGGAGGACACGATCACCACGTCATGGTGGTCATCGGCCCAATCGATACCGGCGAGATGCATGAAAATACCATTACTTCGAGAGAAAGTATTCGGCGCTCGAAGCGAGACTCTCTATGATCCGTGCGGCCCGAAAGAGGATCGGGGGAAGGGTGGTCTTGTATAAGCGGTCGAACCGTCCAGAAGCAATGGCCTTTCCCGACGTGATATCCTCGGTGACATCTTGATCCTAGTTCACAGTATTAGGAATAAAGCGTATTGGAACAGCACTTCGCCTGCAACATCCTGGGCAAGACACTCAAGACCCTACGATCGGAGGTCAAGCAGGCGGTGCGCGCGATCCTGACGGCCCCCGAGATGGAGACCGCGCACCTTCTGTTACAGAAAAGCCTAGCCAGTATAAGAGGAAGGCATCCCGGGCCATGGAATGCCTGGAGAACAGTTGTGATGATGCTACGACGATCTTGGTGCTGCCGGAGAGGTACCGGCGCGGCGGCTACCGACCACCAACGCCCCGGAGCGCCTGAATGAAGAGATCCGGCCGCATTTTCTCTAACCGGGCTTCGGTGATGACGTTGGTCGGAGCTCTGCTCAGGGCGATCGAGTGGTTAGAGGCCTCTCACAAGAACCGGACCTCGCCTCGAGTGACCCGGATTGATTGACCAGATGACTGAGGACTAACCCGGGACCGTTGTGCCGGTCCCGGGAGCCAGTCTATGCTTGCACCTTGACTTGATTGTCGACGCGGAGAACGTCCTGTACGGAGTGCGCTGCTTTTGCGATTGCCTCCTTGGTTTCACAGGAGTCGACCTCGCCTAGGAGCATGACGAAGCCGTTATCCGCCTTGATTTCGATCTCGCCTCTGTCCTTCGAGAGGGTTACGTTGCAAGTACCAGCCGTAATCTCACACTTACCTTTGTCCTGGAGCTCAAGTTTGCTGAGTTCAACCAATACTTTGGCTGCCAACTCGTCATTGCCGATGGCCGTGGAAAACGTGTTCATCGAAAAACCTCCTTTGTTGGGACATTATACCTCTAACGTGAACTCACGGTGTTAGCTCCTCCTACGTATTGGAATTCGCTCCAGCATAGTAGCCTGTGTCCATTCACAGGCACCTCGTATACTCATATTACTGGTTCAAAGCCTGAGGTTTAGAGTGCTCGGCTTTGACCAGGCCGAGCACTCTAAACCTCAGGCCACTGGTCTAAACCTAGTATGGTCTGTCAATGTGTTAAGTGCTATCATCATAGCACCGCATAGTCTCAGTCCTTTGCTATCTTCTGCCGCACCCTAGTTTTGCAACAAACCAATGAGGTAAATGTATAACTATGTCCTCGTCCTCATATAGTACAAGATGACATGCTTAGATATCCATTAGCAATGACCCCGCCAAATCATCAGTCTCAGTCCTTTGCTATCTTCTGCCGCACCCTAGTTTTGCAACAAACCAATGAGGTCAATGTATAACTATGTCCTCGTCTTCATATAGTACAAGATGACATGCTTAGATATCCATTAGCAATGACCCCGTCAAATCATCAGTGAAGCACGGCAGATGGCCCTTCAAGGGGTATCCACCCGTAAGGTGACCGAGATCACAGAAAAGCTGTGTGGAAGCGCGTTCTCCCAATCAACCGTATCGGAAGTATGCAAGCGCTTGGACCCCCTGGTCTCGGCGTGGAACGAACGCTCTTTGCGTGGGCAGCGTTAACCCTTTGTGGTGATGGATGCCCTGGTGGTCAAAGTCAGAGAAGCGCCTCGGGTTCGATCACGGGCGCTGCTCTTGGCCCATGGGGTCAACGAAGAGGGTTTGGGTGAGGTATTGGAGCTCATGATGGGAGATAGCGAGTCCCTGGACAGGTGGAGTGAGTTTATGGGCTGGCTCAAGTCCCGGGGCTTGCTGAGCGTCCGATCACCATGACGAGCGGTCGTAAGGCGAAAAAGACGGTGTACGAAAAACAGGTGGTGTTTTGGGCCAATGAGTATGCCGACAAAGCCCGAGCGGAACGGGAAGAGGTCGTGAACAAAGCCCGGGATCTGGTGGCCGGACCAGCGAAATATCAGAAACCCATCACCTACGCTGCCGCGAAGTACGTCAAGAAACGGGCCTACAACCCCGAGACCGGAGAGATTCTCGAAGGAACATTCCATGGCCCTGGATTGGGACCAGATCGCCAAAGAAGAGCAATTTGATGGATATTATGCTCTGGTTACCAGTGAACTGCATATGTCCAACCGGGAGATTATCGACACCTACCGGGGGCTGTGGGAAATTGAAGAAACCTTTCAGGTAACCAAGGGGGCACTGGAGGCACGTCCGGTCTACGTATCCCGAAACGACCGCATTGAGGCCCACTTCCTCGCCTGTTTCCTGGCGCTGGTCATCCTACGACTCCTACAATGGAAGACCGGTCGAAAGCATTCCCCGAGAAGATGGTCCAATGCCTCAATCAGATTGCCTGCTCCCATGAACAAGATAACCTCTATCTGTTCGATCACCGCAGTGAGATCTCCGACGCCATCGGTGCAGCTCTTGGGATTGATTTCACACGAAAGAGACTGCGCCGGGCCGATATCAAAAAATCCTGGCCGAAAGCAAAAAGTAATCTATCCCCTACATATTTCTGCCAACTCATAGAGGCCGCAAACCCTTACCCTAAAGGGGCTGCGGCCTCTTTTCCTCTTCTTTGACTGTCAACGTCGGGTGGGGATCCCATTGCCTTGCGTCTAAGAACCGTTATTCCTGGTATAACGTTAACGGTCCATCGACCTAGAGCGCTCCCCCTCGTCGTTGATAGACAGAGCAGAAGCTGTGCTGATCGACAACATGAAGACAACGTAGCACCGAAAGGAGTATGATGTTCTGACCAGACGCTTACCACCTCTATGCTTTCGTAGCTTACTTAGCATCGCTTTGGCCACGACTCTATTCATCGGAGTTCTCTCTCTCCCGGCAGGAGCAGTTACCACCCACGATCTGACCGTCATAATCTTGGGAGAGGGCACCACAGAGCCACCAGCAGCAATGGAACCCCATACCTATCCTGACGAAACATTGGTTACAGTGAATGCTACACCTACAGAGGGGTATCGATTTAGCCACTGGGAAGGTCCGGTAGCTGATTCCCAGGAGGCGAGCACCACGGTATACATGGACCAAGATAGGGAGATCACTGCCGTTTTTCTCCCCCAATACCGGCTGGTGGTGGAATTCGAGCCGCCGGGAGCCGAGGCCAGCATTGCCCTGGCACCGGCCGGTCCCTACGATGAGAATACCACCGTCACGTTGCTGGCAACTGGCCATGATGGATGGACGTTCAGCCACTGGGAGGGCGCGGTCAATGATGCGAACTCCCCGCAAACTACCCTTCTCATCGGCAGCGCTGATGCGACGGTCATTGCTGTCTTTGCTCCACCGATTAGGGTAACCGCAACAGCTTCGCCTTCGGTGGGCGGCACGATAGCCACCATGACCCGAGT
>SLSY01000014.1 GCA_007130145.1 Bacillota bacterium | reverse complement strand
GTGAAGTGGGCGCTCATCTGTCCGTTCCTATGTACCGTCGGTCTTTGCCGCAGCGCTATCAGCTGGTAGGTGCTCGCTGCAATGCGTGTCAGCGAGTCAACTTCCCGCCCAAGGCTGCTTGTAAGTACTGTGGTACCGTAGGGTTTGAAGAAATTCGTCTGAGCGGCAAGGGAAAGGTCTTTTCGTTCACCAAAATAGCGGCTGCGGCTGCGCCGCCCGAATTTGATGAGGATGCCAAAGTCGTATCGAGTTTTCCCGTGGCTTTGGTCCAGCTGGACGAAGGTGCTATGATCATGGCGCAGCTAGCCGACTGCAAAGACGAAGATGTCAAGATAGGTTTGGAAGTAGAAATGGTGATCCGGCGCATTTATGCTGAGGAGAATGTGATGCGCTACGGATACAAGTTTCGTCCGTTGCGTAAGTAGGAGAGGGGAAGGAGAGGGAGTCGTTGCAGAGAGTCTTGGTTGCCAACCGCGGTGAAATTGCGGTGCGTATCTTTCGTGCCTGTCGTGAACTGGGTTTGACCAGCATCGCTGTTTACCCTCCGGTGGATCAGGGTGCACCGCATCTGGACTTTGCCGATGAGGTGTTTGAACTCAATACCCGAAAGGGATATTTGGACCGGGCTGCCATCTTGGAAACGGCCAAAGAGGCCAAAGCGGATGCCATTCACCCCGGTTACGGTTTCTTGGCTGAAAACGCAGATTTCGCCCGTGAGTGTCAAGAAGCAGGCCTCATCTTCGTAGGGCCGCCGGCAGATGCCATTGAGGCCATGGGCATCAAAACTACCGCCCGACGCTTGATGGAAGAAGCAGGCGTACCGGTAGTGCCCGGGTGCCCCGTGCTGGCCGATGCTGAGGAAGCCAAAGAGTGGGCCAACCGCATCGGTTATCCGGTTCTTTGTAAAGCTTCAGCTGGTGGGGGCGGTCGAGGGATTCGTACCGCTCGCAATGAAGTTGAATTGGTGGATCTGTTCAGCGAGGCCAAAGAAGAGGCGGAACTGGCCTTTGGGTCAGGTGATGTATACCTGGAGAAATACCTGGTGAACCCGCGCCACGTGGAGATTCAGGTGCTGGCCGATGATCACGGTAATGTTATCCACCTGGGGGAAAGGGAATGCTCTATACAGAGAAGGCGCCAGAAACTGATCGAAGAGTCCCCTTCGGTCGTGGTGGATGAGAGTCTTCGTCAGCGTATGGGGGAGGCGGCCGTGCGTGCGGCCGAAGCCGTAGGATATCGCAATGCCGGAACCGTGGAGTGTCTTCTCGATGCAGATAGAAACTTCTACTTTCTGGAGATGAATACCCGCATCCAGGTAGAGCATCCCATTACGGAGATGACCACCGGGGTGGATCTGGTTAAGGAACAGCTGCGCATCGCTCAAGGTAAACCCATCAGCATCGCACAGGAAGATGTAGCATGGACGGGTTGGGCTTTTGAGTTCCGCATCAACGCAGAGGATCCGGATCGGGACTTTCGGCCTACCCCCGGAAAAGTGACGGGTCTTCGCGTGCCGAACGGGCCCTGGACGCGGGTTGATACGGCTATGGTAGAGGGATCGATGGTTTCACCGTTCTTTGATTCACTCATGGGAAAACTGGTGGTATGGGGACGCGATCGCGACGAGGCGATAGCTCGTTCCAAGCGCGCGCTTTCGGAGTTCTCCATCGCAGGGGTGAAGAGCACCATTCCGGTGATGCTAAAGGTGCTTGATACCGAGGAATTCCGCACCGGTGCATTTGATGTGGATTTTTTGGAACGTTGGTTGGCAAAGCAAGGCTGAAAGGAGCTGGCAAAAGAGGATGGAAGTAAAGGCGGATATGGTAGGAATCGTCAACAAGATGCTGGTCAAAGTTGGTGATAAGGTGGAGGAGAACCAGCAAGTCGCCGCCGTGGAGTCGATGAAGATGGTCGTTAAGGTACCTGCTCCTGTGAGCGGTACTGTGAAAGAAGTTAAGATCGGCGAAGGCGATTTCGTACAGGAAGGCGACGTATTGATCGTAATTGAGTAGGAGGATACCAGCATGAATGATGCCGAACTCAAGCAAAAAATTGCTGAGATAAAGACAGGCGGTGCTGAGAAGTACCATGCTCGCATCAAAGAGCAAGGAAAGATGTTCGTCAGAGATCGCCTGGATTACATTGTTGATGAAGGAACATTCGTAGAAGATGGCCTGTTTGCCCGCCATTTGGATGACGGCCTGCCGGCCGATGCAGTGGTTACCGGCATCGGCAAAGTTGATGGTCGCCCAGTGGCATTTGTGGGCAACGATATGACAGTCAAGGCCGGCACCTGGGGTGTACGCACCATCGAGAAGATCATGCGTACACAGGAGAAGGCTCTTCAGCTGAAGATCCCTATTGTCTATTTCATTGATTCGGCGGGAGCCAGACTTGATGAGCAGTTCCAGACATTTTTGGATCGTCGCCACGCGGGCAAGATCTTCTATAATATTGGCGTATCTAGCGGAGTGATTCCGCAGATATCCGCCATTTTTGGACCGTCTCCTGCCGGTAGCGCCTACTTGCCGGCACTGACTGACATGATCATCATGGTGGATAAGAACACCAGCGTATACATTGGTTCTCCCCGTATGGCGGCCATGGTCACCGGCGAACAGGTGAGCATGGAAGATATGGGTGGAGCCCGTATGCACTGTGCCGAGAGTGGCCTCGGTGACATGCTGGTTCCCGATGACAAGGCAGCATTGGAGGCGGTTAAGGACTATCTGTCCTACTTCCCCCAGAGTTATCTGGGACAACCACCCGCTCTTGAGCCGAACGCTCCCATAGAGGGCAGGGAGATTGACGAAATCGTCCCCGAAGACCAGAGCGAAGCCTTTGACATGTATGAGCTCATTGACCGCATCATCGATGAAGGTTCCTTCTTTGAGTTCAAGGAGCTGTACGCACGGGAACTCATCACCGGTCTTGCCCGCATGAACGGGCGTGTCGTGGGGATCCTGGCCAACCAGTCTATGGTCAAAGGTGGTGTCTTGTTCCCCAATTCGGCAGACAAAGGCGCACACTTCATGCAGCTTTGCAACGCCTTCAATATTCCCTTGTTGTTTCTTACCGACGTATCCGGCTTCATGCTGGGAGCGCAGGTGGAACGTCAGGCCATTATTCGTCGGGGGGCCAAAATGCTTTCGGCACTGTTCAATTGCACCGTGCCCCGGATATCGGTGATTGTGCGTAAGGCCTACGGCGCTGGCTATGTTGCCATGTCGGGTGCGTCCTCTCAGTCTGATGCCTGCATTGCCCTCAGGCAGGGTAAGCCGGCCATCATGGGACCGGAGGCAGCCATTAATGCCATGTATTTGCGTCGCATCAACGAAATTGAGGATGAACGCGAGCGCATGAAGTTCACCATGCAAAAGCGCGCCGAATATTTGCGCAACATCCAGGTGTGGGGACCGGCGAACGAGCTGTTCATTGACATGGTGGTGCCGGGCGATCAGCTGCGTGATGAGTTGATCAACCGTTTTGAGCTTTATAGTGAAGGCCGCAAGCCAGAAGACAAGCTGGTTGACAGGCGTAACGTAGTGATTCGCGGTTGAAAGGAGTGCAGTAAGCCATGGCTATCCGCCTAGCGGACCGCATGACTGGCATTAAACCTTCGGGCATTCGCAAGGTGTTTGATCTGGCGAACAAGATGGCCAGTGAGGGCAAGGAGATCGTCAACCTGTGCATTGGGCGTCCCGATTTCGATACACCCGTTCACATCAAGGAAGCAGCCAAGCGCGCTTTGGATGAGGGACATGTGCACTACACACCCAATCCGGGCATTGAAGAGCTGCGTCAGGCTGTGGCGGACAAACTGCTCGCTGACAATGAGATTAAGGTGTCTTCGAATGAAGTCATCGTTACCGTTGGAGCCAATGAAGCATCATTTCTACCGGTCATCACTTTCTTGAACCCGGGCGATGAAGTGATGGTGAACGATCCGGTGTGGCCGCACTACTTTTACTGCGGTTTGGCGGTGGGAGCCAAGGTGGTTCGTTTGCCTCTTCGGGAGGAGAATGGCTTTTTGCCTGATATCAAGGATGTAGAGGCTTTGACCACTCCGAAGACGCGCATGCTGATCCTTAACACACCCAACAACCCGACCGGTGCGTGTTTCCCCCGACCGGTTCTACAAGAGATCGCCCAGTGGGCCAAGAAGAATGATGTGCTGGTAGTGTCCGATGAGATTTACGAGAAACTCGTGTATGACGGTACCGAGCACGTGAGTATTGCTTCTTTGCCGGGCATGGCGGAGCGTACATTAACGGTGAATGGATGGTCCAAGGCTTACTCCATGACCGGGTGGCGTTTGGGATATGTCGCCGGACCGCAAGATGCTATTGACGGTATGCTCAAGATCCACCAGTATACGGTGACATCCGCTACGTCATTTGCCCAGTATGGGGGACTGGAAGCATTGCGTGGTCCGCAGGATTGCGTGGAGAACATGCGCCAGGAATTTGATCGGCGCCGGCAGCTCATTGTAGAGGCTATGAACTCCATTGACGGAGTGAGATGTGTGGAGCCCAAGGGTGCCTTCTACGTCTTCCCCAACATCCAGGGGTTGGGCATGACGCCTGAGGAAGCTTGCCGGTTCTTCCTGGAGGAAGCAGGAGTGGCCATGGTTCCTGGCCCCGAGTTCGGGGAGTACGGCGATGGCTATCTTCGTGCCGCCTACTCGGAATCGTACGACAAGATCGAGCGAGGAATGGAGCGCCTCGCGAAGGCATTGGGCAGCCGTTAGAAAGCGACTTTGTGCATAGCGAGGACCCCTGGCGGGGTCCTCTTCTCTAAGGAGGTAAGACCCATGAAGAGCGGGGCCATACTTCGGCAGCGGTTATCCCAGGGTGAGACAGTGGTGGGGCCATTTGCACGTTTTGCCGACCCGGCTGCTATGGAGATCTTGGGTCATGTGGGCTTTGACTTCAGTATCATTGATTTGGAGCACAGTAGTCTGGGTCTTTATCAGGCACAGAATCTCGTGCGAGCGGGTGAGCTGACCGGACTTTGCCCGATGATCCGGGTTCCAGAGAACAACAGCGCCTGGATCGCCCGCGGCCTGGATACAGGAGCGGGCGGGGTGCTGATTCCGCAGGTGGAGAGCATAGAGGATGCCCAAAGAGCCGTGCGGGCCGGGCGCTTCCATCCCCAGGGCCAACGGGGCATCTGCCCTTACACGCGCTCTTCGAGCTATTCGAAGATCCCGAAGGAGGATTACTTCTCTTTAGCCAATGAGCAGGCCATCATCGCTCTATTGGTGGAAGGCCAGGGGGGCATGAGAGACCTCGACGCCATCCTGCAACTGGAGGGGTTTGACATCTTGTTTGTGGGGCCCTACGATCTCTCCCAATCCTTGGGCATTCCCGGTCAGGTCACTCACGAGAAAGTCCTTTCTACCGTGGCCGATGTCGCCCGGCGGGCCCGGGAACGAGGCGTAGCATTGGGTTGTTTTGCCGATGACTTGGATGCGGTGGAGCGCTGGGCGAAGTTGGGTGTGCAGTTTTTGAGCACCTTTTTGGATACTCGCGTCTTTTATCGTGCCTCTGAGACTCTTCTTGTCGACATCAAGAGCCGGGTAGGCTCCGTAGAGTGAACGATAGATAAGCAAGAGGGAGACGGGGCGTGTCGACCGTCCCGTCTTTCTTCGTTATGCCAAGTCCCCCTTCGGTTCCCGTCCTCCCATGTCAACCGACCCCATTTCCCCTTGGTCCCCGTCCTTGCGGTGGTTACTGCGACTCCAGGCGAAGATTTAGGGGTGGTCGCGCAGCCAACAGGCATGAGGCATATATTTGATTTTGAGGCAGGCAAGCTCTCGCCCCGGTGGTGGAAGGGACCGGCGCAGATGCGTTTCTCATGGGAGTGTGTTCTGTGTGAGAAGGAGTGATTGGAGGAGGATCATCTGTGCTTGCACTAGCGCTGGGAGCGATGAGGTTTTCCCGGGAAATGGGGCTGCCATCGGGATTCAGTTGAGAGGAGAGGTTTGGTTTGGGCCCTTGCGCTGACGGAACCGTGTTTGCTAGCCCGGTCACCGTTCTTCGAGGGTCCATATAACAGCGGTCAGCACGTCGAGCGTTGTATCGACGTCAAACTTGGCTCCATCTTCGCTTCTCCATCTTCCGTTCTTCTCTTGGCATGCCACTAAGCGTTCAATCGCCAGCTGTACCAGAGCATGGGTTGGGGAGATGTTGCCAAGCCGGAGACAATTTAGAAGCCAGCTCAGGTTACTGGCCCAAAGCCGGGTGTCCAGTTTGGTTTTGAGGAAGTTGCATATTGCCTGTGCCTCAGCGGCTCGTCCCACCTGATAACAGAGAGAGGCGGCCAACCAGTGGCCGTGCAAAAAGGTTGGTAGAGTTCCGTTTTCACTCAAGTGAGATCCTATGTACCTGCCTGCCTTAGCCGCTCCCGGATGGCGGGGACGTAGTAACTCCAACCAAAGCCCACAATTGGCCGTCAGATACAGTGTGGTGCCTATGCTTCCCGGCCGGATCCAGGGGGGAAAACTCCCGGATAAACCGGAATCCTCTTCCCAGCTGCCATCCGGTTCTTGCCGGCGGTTCAAAAAGGTAGCCGCCCGGAGCATGGCTTCATGTTCAAGATCAATGCCTGAGGCTTCGGCTATAGCCAGCCGGTAGCAGGTAGTATCCAGAGAACTCACGCTGCCGGTTGGGGATGGTGGCCAACCACCATCAGGGTTCTGTTCCGCCACAAGAACGGCTTTTTGCTCTTCATCCGGTCTGACGCCTTCGAGAGTGAAGCGCAAGCGCATCCTTTGAGCTTGCGTTCCCGTCTTCTCAACGAATTTTGCTGCGCGTTGGATGTTCATTGCACCACTCCCTGCCTTGTCTTTGCTACGGCTTCTTCCTCCGAAAGCCAGATCCTTCAAAATACATAGAATAAAGAATGTATTCGCTCCAAAGAGTCAAGTGAGAGTCTCCGGTGTGGTCGGGTTGAAAAGCGGTTGTTGCACATGCACTCGGTACGGGAAGCCCTATTGAGATGCCGCTCACTGACAAAGATGGTTCCTTAACTGTTGGGGATAGCAGCACAAAACAGCGACAAGCCGGTTGCCTTTTTGCCGGACTTGCATCATGAGGTTAGGTGTGGTGGTGGGGCTGGCACTACGACTACATGACCAGACCACTCCCGGGTAAGGGAGTTGCTTTCCCGGATGCGGAGTGAAAGAATCTTTGTTCCTTGTTTCTGGGGTTGAGACTGTAGTTCCCGCAAATTGCCGGGGCGGGCACGTGCGGTGATTACTGCGTCTGGCAAGCGGTGCACCCGGGTGAAGCTGCCGGGCGCACCGCTCTTTTTGTCCATTCTAGGAGAGCATGGCTTGGCGAATGAGTTGAAGCGGTATAGAGCCGTAGCTGAGTAAGCGATCGTGGAAACTCTTTAGGCTGAAGGCGTTCCCTTGTCTCTTGGCATAGTCTTCTCGTAGCTTGAGGATCAATGTCTTACCCACAAGATAGCTGGAAGGGTACGTGGGATTGGAGTGGGTGGTGTAACGCCGCACCTCCCCTTGGGCCATATGCGATTCCATGCGAACCTTATTCTGCAAGAGTTCGACAGCATGGTCAAACGACATGCCTCGAGTGTGAAGCCCAGTATCGATCACAACCCGCACAGCCCGCCAGAGGGCATTTTTCAACTGTAGAAGATGCAGGTGGGGTTCGGACAAGTACCCTGCTTCATGCATGAGATCTTCAGTGTAAAGTCCCCAGCCTTCGACGAAGATTGGGGCCGAGAAGTTCTTACGTACATTGGAACCACTCAGCTTGTGGTATGACCTCTGAAGGTGATGTCCCGGGTATACTTCATGCAAAGCGATGGAACGCTGGAAAGCGTAGTTGTTCTCGCGAAGATGCTCCCTTTGCTCTTTGGGAGGGGCATTACTGTCCACCGGTTTAATGAGAAGCTTGCTGTTTAAACCAGGCTCGAAGGGCGGGGTGGTATACATGACCCCTAAAGGGACTGTTGCTTGCATGTAAGCGGGTGTCCAGTCTACTACACAGTGCGCGTCACGAGGGATGCTCACCAGGTCATTGTCTTCGACGAACTCTCTGGCCAGCTCCATTTCGTGTGAGTAAGAGCTGACGAGCTCATCTGCTTTCGGATGATTGTCCTTGATTTCTTCAATTATCTCTACCCAGGTTCGGCTCTCATCCATGCCACGGGCCACTTCAGCGAGTCGTTTTTCGTAATAGGCGATTTGGTCTTGCCCGAACTCATGCAAATCCTGGGCATCCATACGGACCATCTGGAAATCTCTCAATTTGGAGTTGAAATGATCAGGGCCCACCGCAAAGATGCCTTTACAATCAGGTTCTACTCGAAGCAGGAATGCTTGGAATTCCTCCAATGCGCTCTGTGCGTTTTGTGTTACCCGGATTATATCCGCAGAAAGTGGAGTCATCTCAGCGAAGGGTTTGATGGTATCAGCGAGAAAAACGCCCAAACCTCGTGCGCCCGAAATAGCAATGTTCATCCAGATCGGAGGAATCACTGCTGGCTCCAGAGTGTTCTGAGCGCTTTTCAAGAAGCCCGGAACTGCCTGGAGTCTCTTGAAAAGGAGCGTGCCTCTCTCCTCTAGGGAAGCGAAGTTTCGTTCGATGAGAACATTCAGTCCTCGACCAATCGTGTCAATATAGATGTAGGGTGCGCGCCGGGGCACTTCCAACTCGTGTTCAGCAATGGCTGATTTCAGATCAGCGAGCATCAGTGAAAGGTCAATTTGTTGCTCTGGTGTCAGTGCAGATGTATCCACGCCCCCACAGCGGGAAAGAAGATCATGACGGGCTTGCAAGTCCTCACTGGCCGCGGCTGGAGTGTAGTCGGTAAGCAGGTCATCGTAGTGATGGATGCCGATAGTTGTGGAACGAACCGGGTCCAATCTCCACACGGTAGATAAGTAGTCCTCACACAACTTTTTGAAGGCCTCTGACATTCTACCATCTCCTTCATTGCACAGGCTATCGAGGCATCTGGGCGTCATTTCGTCGGGTCTCGAAGGGTTTCCTTCTCGGGACAGAACTATTATTCATGGTGATTGACAAAGCCGGAAGGAATTCACCACAGTGAAGCGAACCTTTGCGATAATCGAAGATCATGTCGCACCCCTTTTTGTACTCGTGTTTGCACTCGTGCGAGTTATCACATTCGCGGTCTCCTCCTTCTTATGTGTCTGCCACACCTAGCACGGTACTATGGCCACCTATCGTTGGTTCTTCGTCTAGCGACAACCGGTGCAGGCTCACGTCACAAATGCGGTCGCCTCTCTAGTCCTTGTATTCATTGATCAGGAGGTGATGTGTTGACGATTCCTTGCTAGGCACCCACAACCAACTTAGCGCAAGTCCTATCAGGAGGTGACATGTATGTTGGTCGCCGATCAACCCGTATTGGGCATCTTCGCCCGCGATCTCTTCCCTGCTTTCGTGCTGGCTGCTGCCGTTGCTGTGGCTGTGTTTTTCATGATCCAACGGGCACGCTCCGGTGCTTCTATTCCACTTATCCGGCGTCTTCCGGGTATTGAGGCTTTGGAGGAGGCAATCGGCCGCTCAACGGAAATGGGCAAGCCGGTTCACTACATCCCTGGCCTTGGGGATATTCGCGATCCTATGACCATTGCCAGTTTTGCCGTGTTGTCCTTCGTGTCTCGTTTGACAGCCAGTTATGATGTTCGCTTGATTTGCACTAACCGTAACCCGGTGGTCTACGCTATCGCGGAAGAGGTTATCCGGCAAAGCTATCTGGAAGCAGGGAGACCAGATTCATTCAACCCAGATGATGTCCGGTTCATGAGTGATGCCCAGTTTGCCTATTGTGCCAATGTAGTTGGAATGCTGGTTAGAGAACGACCCGCAGCGCAAATTCTCTACGGTAACTTCTGGGCAGAGTCGATGATTATCATCGAGCAGGGAGCATTGATCGGGTCGATTCAGATTGGAGCCACGGCACAGGTTCACCAGATGCCTTGGTTTGTCGCATGTTGTGATTATGCTCTTCTGGGCGATGAGATGTATGCTGCGAGCGCCTACTTGTCGAAGGAGCCCGTAATGACCGGTACGGTGGTAGGGCAGGACATTGGCAAGTATATATGTTTCGTGTTGATTCTCTTAGGCGTGATTATGAGCACTGTAGTTGGTTCCAACGACCACTTTCTCACACGATGGTTGCAGTGAGGGGGGATAACGCATGCGAAAGCAAGGTCCAATGATCATCTGCACGTTGGCAGGTTTGATTCTCATTTTTTCCCGCTACTTCCAGGTAGGAAGAGACTTGGGTATGCTGACCACGTGGGATAGATGGTTCATGCTCAGTTCGGGGATGGCCATTGGTGTTGGAGCGATAAACCTGACCATTCTTCATGCCAAGAACGTGATGCGTCGAACCCAGTACTGGCAGTCAAGTGTGATCCTTCTCGTATGTATGTATGGCTACATGGCACTTGCGATTCATCAGACTACTGGTGCCGGGATACCTCTTTGGATATTCCAGTCGTTTATGGTGACTGCCAACTCAACACTGTTTAGCATGGTGGTGTTCTTCATTTTCTCTGCAGCGTTTCGGGCGTTTCGCATTCGAAGTAGGGAGGCAGCCCTTCTGGGTTTGGTAGCCATCATTACCATGTTTGGAGTCGCGCCTATTGGTGATGCGCTCATTCCCGGTTGGAGTGGACTGAAGGACTGGCTTTTGGATGTTCCTAACATGGCTGGTTTCCGCGGTATTCAGATCGGTGCCTATCTTGGTGCGTTTGCCACAGCCATTCGTATTCTTCTTGGTCTGGAAAGAGCTCATATGGGAGGGGGCGGCAGATAACATGGGTATCAGGCTGCTCTACAGGAGGTGTGACATATGACGTTCTGGCGTAAGTTCTTGAATATGGATCGAAGGATCATGTGGGGTGCCATGTTCTTGATTGTTGCGGCGGTCCTGTTGCGACCAATTGGTCTTCCCATGCAAATCGGCAGTACAACTGAGAAATTCTACGATTTCGTTGAGGATATTCCTCGCGGCTCCATAGTATGGGTTGAAGCGGGCTTTGGTGCCGGGAACCTACCAGAGGTAGGTCCTCAGATTCGAACGTTCTTGATACAAGCCTACAGGCGAGATCTGCGTCTGATCATGAGTTCTACCGGCGTTGAAGGATCACAGCTGGGTCAAGAAATGTTTGAAGACATCAAGAGTCAGTTCTTTCCAGATCTGGAGTACGGAGTGGATTTTCTCAATGTAGGCTACAGGCCGGGAACGATGATCTATGCACGAGCGTTGGCCGATGATGTCATGTCCGCAACCGGTGGTGTGGACATCTTCGGGCGGAGTTTGGCCGACTTTCCGTTGGCCAGCGAAGTGCCACGGCTGCATGGAGACTACGTGGCGGTTCTTGCTCACTTCGTGGGTCATGATCCACCACCGGATGAATGGTTTGCTGCGGTGGGGCAGCCGGGCAATATTCCCATCATATCGGGCACGCCACAGATGGCCGTGCCACAGTTCATACCTTTCCTTGAGGCGGGTATCATTAAAGCTAACATTCCGGGCATGCGGGGCGCAGCCGAGTACGAAAGCCTTGTGGGTGTACTGGGGTCTGCTACCGCCGGGCAGGATGTGACGTCATCAATGGTGCTCTTCATAACAATACTGGTCATAATGGCCAATGTTGGCTATATCTTGACTCGAAAAGATACATCTTCTTGAAGCGGAGGTGACAAGGCATGACACAATGGCAGATCATTGTGGCTGGATTGGTAACACTGGGCTTGTATACGTATCTTTGGAAGGACAACCCGATATATCGAACCATCGAACATGCGTTTGTTGGTTTCTATACCGCTTATGCTGTAGCCATGGTGTATCATAACCAAGTCAAACCAGCAGTTTTGAACGATTTGATTCGCGATGGCGAGGCGATCGTCCTTATTCCGCTAATTCTCGGTGCCATGATATACCTGCGTTATCTACCGCAACTCAGCTGGGTGAGTCGGTACCCCATGTCATTTTGGCTGGGCTATGGCGCAGGTTTCGTCATAAGCTACCAAATTCAACCTTTGATCCAGCAGATACGGGCTTCGTTCATCCCGATAAACAGCGTGAACAGTTTCCTCATTGTCGTGGGCATTCTCACCACGCTAATGTATTTCTTCTTCACGTGGACGGTGAAAGATCCCGTTACTCATTACGGTAGTAAGATAGGCCGCTACTTCATCATTGTGGCTTTGGGGGCAACATTTGGGAATACGGTGATTTTCAGAGTTGGTCTTCTCATGGGCAGAATGCAGTTTCTCCTGTTTGATCTGCTTAGGATCGGTAATTGACGGGGAGGAGTGAGCACGTGGCAGATTTTGATTTCAAGGGTCGTGTTGCCCGCGCTCGTTGCATCATGAATGAGCATGACATTGACTGTCTTCATGTAACCGCTGGACCCAACATGACCTACTTCACGGGCTGGAGTGCCTACGCCGGCGGTTGGCCGGTGTGGTTGAGCGCCTTCCTGCTGCCGGCTGATGGTGAACCGGTGCTGCTTATTTCACAGATGCACTACGATATCTTCAAGCACGCACAGTCCTGGGTCACAGACGTACGTACGCACTTGGATGGGGAGGATCCCAGCGAACAGCTGGGGGATGTCCTGCGCGAGCTGGGTGCTAGTGCTGGACGCATTGCCGTAGATGATCGCATGTGGTTTGGAGATTACCGCTTGCTCCATCAGGTAGCTCCCAGTGCTGAGGTAATTTCCGGTTCATTCATCATCGACGGACTGCGCATGATCAAGGATGCGGCGGAAATAGAGGCACTGCGCAAAGCCAACGATATATCCGGGGTGGGCTTTCAGAAGGCGGCCGAGGTCATTCGGGAAGGAGTGTCCGAGTATCAGGCTGCCATGGAGATTGCCCAGGCCATGCTCAATGCCGGCTCCGAACGCATGGGAGTAGGGGGACATTTTCGCAGCCTGTCTCCTCGTAAGATTCAAGGAGGAGACATCATTGATATCGATATCGGAGGCACTTGGATGGGCTACGGAACGGACACGGCCCGCAATGTGTTTGTAGCGCCCGTCACCAAAGAAGCAGAGCGTATGTGGCGTGTGACGGCCGAAGCCTTCGATTCCACCTTCGAGATCATCAAACCGGGGGTCCCACTCGAAGAGATCGATGCCGTCTGTAGGGACTACATGGCCCAGCATGGCTATAAGCAGGTATGGAAGGTAGGCCACGGCGTGGGTCTGGGAGGTGTGCACGAGGCACCGCTGGTGCAGGCAGGAGAGACGATGCTTACCAAGCCCGGCATGGTATTCGTAGTCGATCCCGGATGCTTTGTGCCGGACCAATGGCGGGATATACCGATCCACATAGAGAATGCTGTGGTGGTCACCGAAGAGGGAGCAGAGAATCTAACGACATATACCCACGATCTGGTGGTCGTGTAGGGCGCATGTTGAAGAGAACCAGGATGAAGGTATATCCTGGTTCTCTCGTTGCTTCTCCTAGAGGAGGCGGCAATCAGGACGGAAAGAGCAATGCACAGGCAACGCGAACACTAGCTATGATGAAGGAAGGGATGACAGTGGATTACAAGGCTCGGCTGCGGCGGCTACAGAGTGCAATGGAGGATACCAAGATAGACAGCATCGTATACGGTACGGGAAGCAGTTTTCAGTATTTCAGTGGGGTGATCATCCCCTGGCAGCGGGATGAAGGCCCCGAAGAGCCCACCTGCTTTTTGCTGGTAACCCGGGAAGGTGATGCAAGAATTCTCCTCGATGGTGAGCATACCGAAGTGGTGGGAGACACGTTCCTGGCCTGTGATACTGCCGACACGCGACAAGAACAGATCGCTTGGCTTAGGAAGTACTTGCTCGGTGGCTGCGTCGGCACCGGCCGCAAGTCCGCTCCCATGCTGAAGCAATTGGTCAGCGAGGCGCTTGGCTCGGTGGAATGCGTGGATGGTGAGAGGCTGGCCGAAGCCCTTCGTGTATGCAAAGAACCGGAGGAGATTGCCCTTCTCCGCAAGGTCGCATCCATCAATGACCGGGTGATGGAGGATCTCATTGAGCACATCAGGCCGGGCACAACCGCTCCTCAGCTGCAGGATCTCATCGCCCAATTGGGGCGTTCCCACGGAGCCCAGGGGCTCTCGTTTCCGGGCACTGCGCTCTTTGTCAAATCCGGCACCGAGCCGAGCCCGGACCCCTTTGTGTATCCCCGCGAGGAAGGTCTGGTCCCGGGTACTTCGGTGGCGTTTGATTTTGGCTATCTCTTAGAAGGGTACTGTTCAGATTATGGACGCTCCTTCTATTGTGGCGAGGCGCCCGCTCATATTACCGGCGCGTACCAGGCATTACAGGAAGCTCAATGCCACCTCATCAGTCAGATGAAGCCATATCAGATGAAGATCAATGAGATGTTTGGTGTGTTAGAAGCTGCGCTGGATGAGCGTGGGTACGGAGACCGGCTCAGGGCACGGCTTGCCGATGGGACCCTTGGTCACCAAATCGGGGTGGATGTCCACGAAAATCCTTGGATAAAGCCTCAGAGTGATGTGTATCTCAGACCCGGCATGGTGATGGCTCTGGAACCCAAGGTGTGGCTCCCGGGCGAATACTATCTTAGAGTGGAAGACATTGTGCTGATCACCGAAGAGGGTGCGGAATCTTTCACCACATTTGACAGGAATCTGTTCGCCTTGCCTGTCTAACGAGAGCATCACAAGCGGCGGAAGGTGAATGCCTTCCGCCGCTTGTGGTGTGTCCGGCATGAGCGATTGTTTGGCGGGGAAGGTCTGTTATGGGCTTGGTAGTGGGAACCATGAGCCTAAGGTAAGGACGTCCATGATGAGGTGGGGTCTGACGGAAGCCTAAGGCAAGAGCTCGATGCGATGAACAAGAACCACCTAGGAGGCTGTCGTAGTCGGACGAGTTTGCCAGACAAAACGAGGTCCAACACGACCCGAACCGGAGGCAGTAGCGGTGGCGGGTACAGGAGATGAAGGCTATCGTTGCTACCCGGAGAGGTTTGCCGGGTATATCGCTTTGCAGGATGAAGTTCCCACAGCGATAAGCTATACCGAGATGTGTGGCTGAACCGGCAGACGTCAGCAGAAACCATAGTAGGGTGGTAGTGTTATCATCTGAAGGGCCAAACAGCAGGGGGGGGCTAACAGCAGATCGAGATGCTTCGTTGACCAATGGAAGGCAGACAACCCAAAACGGGGCTACCGGCTTGAGGTAGGGGTGGAACCCCGAGCTAGAGCCGGAGCGCTGAGTTGGTTACGGCAGCAGACAAACGGAGTCAAGACATTCTCTTCTGACTCCGTTGCTACTTTTTGAACTGCCCGGTGCGGACCCGCACGCCGGGTGGTGTGGGAGGGCGGCGGCCCCTATCCCGATCCGACCAAAGAACCAAAGACCTAGTGGTCACGAACCGGTGGATTGATAGTGCTTGACCCCCAGCTGCCAGACGAGGAGACAGGGAATCAGGAAGAGGACGCCGACCAGAGGAGACAGCATATGCCCCAGGGCTACCCCTTCGCTTCTGTCCAGTAAGAAAAGCAAAGGTAGGTAGTTGATACTGCCCAAAGGGATGATCCAGGTGAAGAAGCGAACCACCCAGTCCTTGTAGATGGAGAGTGGATATTGCGCCAGTTCCCGTCCTCCATCCACGAGAATATTCCCCACCTCCAAGCCCTGAATGGTCCAGAAACTCATTGTCGCCTGTAAGATGAAGAATCCCGTAAAGAGGCAGTAGCCACTGATGATCATCAGTGCTACTGTCACTCCTTTTGCTACAGACCAGGCAACATCGGCGTTGAGCAAGGCCCATCCCAACACCAGAAGGCCTTGCAATAGGCGGCCAATGCGGTTGAACTCAAAGCGTGAGCCCAAGACCTGCACCACCGTTGACTGAGGTCGGACCAGCAAACGGTCGAACTCTCCGTTGCGCACCAGAAGAGAAAAGGAATCAAAGCCTCGGGAAAAACACTCGCTCAACCCAAATACCAGGTGAATGACACCAAAGCATAGCGCTACCTCGGGAAAGGTCCAATCTCCCAAGCGACCAAAGCGGAGAAAGAGACCGTGTACACCCACCAGCATGGAGAGGGGGAAAAGCGTCTGGGATATAGTAAGCAGGAAGAAGGAGCCTGGGTACTGCAAATGGGCCTTCAACGTGATGGCAAGATACTTGCTGTACAGTCGCACTTGCTTTACCCTCCCTGCACAGAAATACGGCCAAGAGCCCGCGTCAAGAGGAATTGACCCAATACCAGCGTTGCACCGAGCCACATCACCTGTGCCATGATGCTCTCAAGAGCTAGTGGGTAGGGAAGATGACCGGAGTAGATGCGAAAGGGTACATCCTGGGTAGTGTAAAAGGGAAGCCGATAGGCCAGGGCCTGTACCCAGGCAGGCATCAAGGGCAAAGGCACAATTCCGCCCGCCAGGAAATCACTGATGCCGGCAAACAGGGCCACCGATCCGGCGGGTGTCATGGTTGTGAAGATGGTGGCGTACATGATCATGGCCAGTGCCACGGTGATGAGCATGCTCAGCGTCATTGACCAAAAAAACAGAACCGCGGTCATCGTATCGGGGGGAAGCTGCAATCGATACGGAGCTGGCAGGAGACGGGCAGCCAAAAGTATGGGCCAAAAACGCAAGGCTCCGGCGGCCAAGCGATAGGCTAGACTCTTGGCAAACCAGTAGCTATAGAGCGTGTAGGGGCGGGTTAACTCGTAAGATACCTGGCCGGTTACAATGGATTGGGCTATTTCTCCATCTCTTAGCCAAAGTACAACCAGCATGAGCAGGGACTGTCGTAACCAGATGTAAGCTGCGGTTTCTTCGAGGCTGATGGGTTGAGCCAGCCCGCTAGAGGCATAGAAGGCTTCAAGGACCATGATGGAGATGGCGCCCCAAAAGAAATTGGTAAGGATTCCGGCTCCGGCCGCCGTGCGGTATTGGAGGCCGCTGAGGACCCGCAAGCGAAAAACCGAGATATAGCCTTTCATATGTCGTGCTCCTCATAGAGTTGCACCATAATCGATTCTATGGAAGGAGACTCCACATAGACATCGGTTAGCTTCAGGGAGCCAGAGAGCTGGTTGATGACGTCAGACACGGAAATGCGCGTGGTATCCACGCTCAGCTGTGCTCGTCCGGACGAAGATTGGGCGATGGTGGTGTGAGGAATGGTCTCGAATGACGCAGGGCCGTTCTCAAACTGGACAGTGATGGTCTGTATGGTCTTGTATGATCTCTTGAGGTCAGCTATGCTGCCATCATAAAGAAGCTGGCCGCGTCCCAATAGCATGATGCGGTGAGCCAATGCTTCAATATCGTTCATGTCGTGGGTGGTGAGTATCACTGTGACACCTGTTTCCTCGTTTATGGTCTTGATGAACTGTCGTACCCTTAGCTTCGAGACAGCATCAAGGCCTATGGTAGGTTCGTCCAGAAAGAGAACGCTTGGATTATGCAACAGTGATGCGGCCAGCTCGCAGCGCATGCGCTGACCCAGACTGAGTTGGCGCACAGGGATATGCAAAAGAGAGGATAAGTCCAACATCTGCGTGAGCTGTTCTAACGTCCGCCTGGAGGCCGTGGAAGACATGCGATAGATGTCTGACAGCAGCTCGTAGGAGTCTATCACCGGTACATCCCACCATAGCTGGGAGCGTTGTCCGAAGACGACTCCGATATGTTGGACATAGTCGACACGATGCTTCCATGGAATGTAACCCATGACACGACAGCATCCACCGTCGGGCACCAATATGCCTGTCATGATCTTAATGGTGGTTGATTTGCCGGCGCCATTGGGTCCCACGTAGCCGAGAATCTCGCCTCTGTTGACCGAGAAACTCACATGATCCAAGGCTTGGATGTGAGCGTACGATCGGTGGATGAGTGATGTCAAGGCGGCTCTCCAGCCACTGGGGCGATGAGCGATCCGGTAGGTTTTCGAAACATCCTCCACAATAATCATCGGGGGCTCCTCTCTCGCTGGCGTCACGAAAAGAGAAGAAATTGTAGCACGTTCAAACAAGATATGTCAATGGATCTGGGGCGCTTTTTTCGGAAGGTGGTTTGAGATCAGCGTCACCCCTGCTGATCCAGGACCAACAGGGGTGATGTTCGTGTTTACAGTTTGCGGGCCGCCGCGGCTCCTTCATGAATTGCTTCCAAAGCGTCGCGCGGTTCCTTGGCATCGCCTATCACGATGACTTCAGAAATCAGCTTCTTTAGCTCGGCTACCATCTGGTTATTGGATGTAGCGC
>SLSY01000094.1 GCA_007130145.1 Bacillota bacterium | reverse complement strand
GTGATGAATGCTTCGGGAGGACTCAGAAAGACCAAATCCTCCACGTGCTGGGTGAAATACGCCAGTATCTGGTCGGAGAACGCAAAACTCACCAGCGAGCAAACGAGCACGGCCAGGCACGAGATAATGATGCGCTGTCTCAACTCGACAAGATGGCTACCGAGTGTCATTTCTTTGTCTTCCATTTGGCGGTCCCCCTGCTACCACGTCTCATTAAATGGGAGCCAGCCCTGTTGGCTTAAGAGGACTCTGGCTTTCCTTCCTTTGTCTGCGGATCTTGGTCGATATCTTCGATTTCCTGTGCTGCTGAACGAAACTCGCGGATCCCGCGACCGATGGCGCGACCGATCTCCGGGAGCCTGCTGGGTCCGAAAATCAACAATACTACGCCGAGAATGATGAGGAGTTCAGTAGGTCCTAGACCGAACATGTCAATTCTCCTTTCGTAGACACTGATATTGCACGGTAGGGATTACCATAAAGACGTTTCTCCTCTGTGGGAGGCAAGGCCGAGAGTTGGAAGAGGCCCTACGTCCTTCTTCGCCCAGAAACCACCTCTCCCCTGCATCCATGGGGTGAAACAACAGAGATGCCCCCTAGAAGGCGAGGTCAACTCTTGCAGCTGATAACATGGCGAGTGTTAAAAAAAAGAGGGGCCCGCTCTTCAAGGCGAGATGGCACACGCAACATGACATGCGCACCGGGTTTGGCATGACCATCATCAATGCCTGACGTTAAGGGTGATTTTAACTGCCTACACCTAGAATCCAGGCACTTTATAGCAGTGTCATTCAAGTCCAGAGGTGCTAAAAGAATTGACAGGTAACCCCCGAGGTGGCACCATGCGTGGTCAAACCCCTGGGAGCTCCTCCTATTCCCCCCCGTCCATTACAGGATATCGCTCCACCCCACAAGGGGTCGGCTGTGATCCGGTGATCCCGGGGTTTGTAGGCGTAGATGACGTTGGGTACTCCAGCAGACGGTGTCAGGGGAGGCAAAGTAACCATGGCCGTCAGGAAAATCCATATACAAAGGAGGTCCTGGTGAACCCCGTCAAGCAAAGCGGTTGGCCAATTAACAAAATCGCCCGGGACTTTGGTGCATCCACCACCTCACGGGCATATGGAACAACATACTAGTGACACGGGTGAACGCGCGGGGCTTAACCGTGCAAAGGAGGAGGAATTGCCACAGTCGCGTCGTGAGAGTCGCCTTCTCTGAGAGAACCGCGCGACATGGAAATGGCCGCCGTCTTCTGCGCTCAGGAGACCAAGAGGACCCAGTGACCCGGTTCCTGTTTGTGAAGCCAAAGAAGTGCGGGCTCCGCCAGTAGCTGCCGTTGGTAGTAGCTTCTGGGGAAACGACGGCGGCACGCGAGCATCCTAGGCTCGATGGATACAGCGGGGGATGCGCTGGGCAACGCCATGGCGGCGAGTTTCTTTGCCACCGGCGTCGACACATGCAGCCCTTGGTTACCTCAGCCCTGATGCTCATAAACAGAAATGGTATACTAAGCTGCGCCGCGGACCACAGACTTGCCGCATCATCGACCGGAGGTGTCACGTGTGACAAGACCCGTATTTCTTCTGGACTTGGGCAACACCCTCGTTCACTACTATAATCTCAGAGACTTTGGCCCCATCTTAGAAGAGTGTATCGAGAGCGTCGGAGACTATCTGACCAAAGAAGGTGGGCCCCTGGTGGAAGAATCACTCATCGCTCAGAGAGTCAAAGATGAGCGCTACGAATCATCCAACCATCGCGTCCGGCCTTTGCAGCACAGACTTTTCCGGATCTTTGCACCGGGGGCACTGCCTTACGATGAGGCTAACCTGGAGGCCATGTGTTCTCATTTCATGGCCCCCATCTTCTCCCGTGCTCAACTATACCCGGACACCCTGCCCTTTTTGCAAGAGCTACGAAGCATGGGATTTCGTGCAAGTATTGTATCCAATACTCCTTGGGGGAGTCCGGGAAAGCTCTGGCGTCGCGAGCTGAAGCGACATGGTTTGGACCGGTGGGTTGATCACGCCGTCTTCTGTACCGACGTGGGCTGGCGCAAACCCGCCCGTCCCATCTTCCACCGGGCACTCAACTTGCTTGGGGCCGAGCCTGACACCTGTCTATTTGTCGGAGATGACCCCCGCTGGGACCGCGTAGGGCCCGAGTCGGTGGGCATGCCCTGCCACATCATCGCTCGCATGGGGAAAGAGGATGAAGGACCATTATTGGAGTTACTAGAAGAAGTTATACGATCACAACGGTGAAGCTGACGCAAACATGGAACCATCTTTTCATCCACAACGTCCATATGTCTTGAGTCTCACAGAAATGTGGTGAATTCAGTGCAAAAGAAGCGACTAGCTGTGGTTCTTGTCTTTCTTCTCATCGCAATATGGTGGACTGGGCAACGAGTGCGCGGCCACTTGACCTACGTAGAAGAGCTGGAGAAGTTTCGCACTCTGCAGCTGCAGGAGTGGATCACAACCCAGCGGGGGATGGCTTACAGCTTGGACCGGGCCATAGCCGAGGCTCTCGTGGCATCTGAGGTGCACCTGCTGAGAGAAGCCATGGCCCAAGCGAGTCAAGAGGCATATAGAGGCAGGGAGGCCATTTGGGGTAATCCTCCCCACCAAGAAATAGGTCGGGTTTTTGGCCGGTGGGATCTGCACCGCCCTTATGAACAGATCGGCAGTTACCTCTACTTTCTGGCCCGAGAAGAACGCGAGGGTCTGCTCACTCCCGTGGAAGTAGAGAATATCGAGATCATCAGAGAGTTTACCGCAGTTATGCTCAGCGGATTCAATGAACTCTTGGGCCGTGTACGGTATACAGAAAAAGATCGAGATGGTTACTCTACCATTCGTTACCCTAGATGGCAACAGATTGAACAGGATCATCACATCCCCCGCATCGTCGATGAGCTGGCGATGAAGGTTAGCATGCTAGAGACAGTGGGCACTCATGACCAATCCTATCAGGCCTTTTTAGCCCTAACCCGAACTGTTCATGAAGAAGAACGAGCGGGACTGGCTTTCAGCGGTGAAGAGGAGCTAGACGACGAAGATAGGCTAAGACGGGCCAAGGAGTTTCTCTCCACCTTTTTTCAGGGCGAAGTAACCGATGAGTTCACCGCCCGCCAGCAAAGAACCTCCGTCCCAACGAGCAGCGAACGTTCGGCAACATCACCTATCGTCTCGAGCGGATACGGAAGCGACAGAGACGTGGGCGAATATACTTTCTTCACCCTCATGGACAGCGAAACCCAATGGAAGTATAGCATCGCCGTGACCGAGGTGGGCGGGCACATCATGCACCTAGAGCTGCAGGAGCGAGCGGAGGATGTCGGTTCCCAAGACGAACTCAAACAATGGGCCACAAAGATACGAGAAACATGGGCAGCCGATGAGGGCATTCATCTGACTTTGCAGGAGGAACATGACGAAGAAGACTCTCACTTTCTCCAATCCTGGGTCATGAAAAAGGATGGGATCACCTACCTGAATCACCGGGTTGATCTCACCCTTCGCTGGGTTGGGAGACCCGCCCTGGAACTGAAAGCCAGTCGCTATTTCCACGCCTATGGCAGCCCCATAGAGGACCTTCGTCCGCACATCACAGCGACGGAAGCCATCAATACCCTCAGCCCCCATCTGCAGGCCACAGGTGACCCCCTGTTACAGGCTGCAGGGAACCGCCTCCTTTACGCCATCCCCGTCACCGGCGTAGAAGGAGTCGACAAGATCTATGTCGATGCCATCAGTGGACAGTTCGAGCGCATGCTATACAGATTCCCCCAGAGATGATTTAACGTGCGACAGATATCGGCCTCTTCATCTCTTCACCGTCCGGCCTCCTTCCCGTTTCACCCCCCGCCTCATGGCGGCAGGGGCAGAACCATGACGGAGAGAATACAACTCCCAGCGAGCACTTGCCCAGTTAGGAGGAACCGGCATGTATTTACCGGCAAAGAAACTTCACTACGAATTCAACCACAAAATCTCACCGGTGCAGAGCATAGCTCCCGGTGAGACCCTGAGAGTCGAAACCTACGACAGTTACCAGCGACATGTCAAAAAGGCGCCGCTAGGCGGCACTGATACCCCACAAGGACTCCCCCTTTCCGGCCCCATCATGGTGAAGACGTGCCAACCAGGCGATCTGTTATGCGTAGACATTGTGGACATACAGTGCCAGGCCGTGGGCGTAACCAGCGTCTATCCTGGTAGTGGCCTTTGTCCCGACATGACCGATATCAAGGCCACCCTACTGCATCATCTCGATAACGATCAGATTATTATGCCCGCAGGCTTTCAGGCCCCGGTCCGTCCCATGGTGGGCTGCATTGGCGTGGCTCCCCAAGGAAAGAGTATAACCTCCATTACCCCGGGCCCACATGGGGGCAATCTTGACTGCCCTGATCTGGGCATAGGGACCAGAATCTACCTCAATGCGGAGGTTAGCGGTGCTTTGCTTTCATTGGGCGATGTGCATGGTCGGCAGGGATACGGTGAGTTCTGCGGGGCTGCGGTGGAGGTAGGTGCTGATGTGACTCTCAGGACTCGGGTCATACCCAAACAAGGAGGTTTAGCCTCCTGGCCCCTGTTGGAGACGGCCGATGAGGTTGCCGTTCTCGCCTCCGCTGCTTCGCTGGAGGAGGCAGCCCGCCAGGCAGTCAGGTCTATGGTGGCGTTGGTTTCCCGAGATCGAGGTGCGTCTTCTTTGGACACATACGTCGCGTTGACTCAAGTGGCAGATGTCCGCATATGCCAATTGGTCAACCCTTGGTACACTGTGGGCTGTTACCTACCTAGGCGCTACTTGTCCTTGGGCAATCTGTGGGAATGAACACTTGCTATGGAAGCCAAGCAGCACCCCGTGCGATGGTGCTGCTTGGTCCCCCTCAAACTTCGAGCAATTCCTTGCTCACACTGGTAAGGATAGAAGGTCCTTGGGGTGTAAGCACCACGTCATCCTCAATGCGGACGCCTCCCCAATTTGGAATGTACACACCCGGTTCGATGGTCACGACATTCCCGGCTACCCAGGGCTCATCGCCGTGCGTAGCTGGAGCCTCATGCACCTCCAGTCCGATGCCGTGGCCACCGGCGCCGTGCACCATGTAGTCAGCGAATCCTCGCTGGCAGATGACCTCCATACCCCGGGCGGCGCACTCCCCGCGGGGACGCCCCACTTCCATGGCTTCAATGGCAGCCAACTGGGCGTCGAGGACGGTTTGGTAGACTTCCCTCTGCCTGTCGTCGGCCTTGCCCACCACAAAGGTTCGCGTAACATCGGCGCAGTACCCATTGTAGGTAGTG
The DNA here is from genome assembly GCA_007130145.1 of Bacillota bacterium. Lineage (GTDB taxonomy): Bacteria > Bacillota > Sulfobacillia > UBA8153 > UBA8153 > SLSY01. The sequence goes on along the minus strand of SLSY01000094.1, from coordinate 58 downwards.
CCGCAATCTATGGTTACCCCATCGCCCACTTCCAAGCGGCGATGGGTGAGTGAACCAT
>SLSY01000036.1 GCA_007130145.1 Bacillota bacterium | reverse complement strand
GCGGGCGGTAAGGCGGTGAGCCGGGGTGTGGTCATGCTCACCCCGGCTCCATTGCATCATGTCTCAGTTTGGGCGGCGAAGGCCATTTGCACTTGCGTGACCAAGTCAGGGTTGGTGAGAAGATCGAGCGTTGTCATAGCAAGTCCCTTGGCTGCATCGAGCATGGCCTTGCGGCCCTGTTCGGAGAGGGTGGCCGCGCCAAACTCGCGGCTGTGCCCGTTGACGTGTGTGGGCGCAATGGCCACATAGGGGTGGATGGAAGGGACCGCCTGGCTGACATTGCCCATGTCGGTGGATCCGGCCGAAGCACCTTGGCTGGGCTCCACTTGCAAGCCCAGGTGGGAGAGGTTATCAGCAAAGACCTGTCCTAGCGGTTGGTTGTTGAGCATGTTGTCGTAGGGACGGGCGGTGTAGCGGAACTCGACCCGGGCTCCCGTGGCCATGGCCGCCCCTTCAGCACACAGCCTCACTTTCTCTTCCACTTCCTTGAGATAGCGCGCATCTTGCGCTCGCACGTAGAGGCGAATCTGGGAAAGGTCGGGCACAATATTGGGCGCCTGGCCGCCCTCAGTGATGATGCCGTGAATGCGCACATCGGGCTTGACGTGTTGGCGCAGCGCGTTCCAACTATTATAGGTCTGTATGGCCGCATCCAGCGCGTTGATACCTTCGTGAGGTGCCCCAGCAGCGTGAGCGGTGCGGCCATGGAATGTCATTTCCAGAGCCACCCGGGCATTGGATACGCCCCCCAGGCTGGTGCGAGTGGATGGATGTACCATCATGGCGGCCGTGACGTCCTTGAATATGCCCTTCTCCAGGAGGGCGATTTTGCCCCCGGCATCATCAACCGCGCCCTCTTCGGCCGGGCTCCCGACGATGATGACTTCACCGGCCAATTGCCGCATGAGTGGTGCCAGTCCCAGAGCCGCGCCGATGGAGGAGGCGGCGATGAGGTTATGACCACAGCCGTGCCCGATGCCCGGGAGCGCATCGTACTCGGCCAGAATGGCGATGCGGGGTCCGGGCTCTAATCCTGGCATGTAGCCGACGAATGCGGTATCCAGTTCCTCGATCCCGCGGTGCACCTCGTATCCGGCCTGCTCCAAAAGATGGCACAACCACTGCGAAGCCTGATGCTCTTGATAGCCGATCTCCGGCTCATGATACATTCGTTCCATGACCACTTCCAGCGCTTCACGCTGTTCATCAATATGGGCGATGACTTGGTTCTTTAGGGAATCAGACACAGCACTTCTCCCTTTCATGGACAAGAATATTCCATCTTATCGATTCCCGACCCAGCAGAGTTTTTCCTTCATATTGTCAAAAAGGACAAGGGATCCGGCGGGGTATCGATAAACCTTACAGGAGGAAGTTCCACAAGGAGGAATGCAGCTTGTCATTTGACCCTCTTGTCTATCCTTATCCTTCCGCACGTACGGTATCTTATGCCCGCCACGGGATGGTGGCTACCTCGCAGCCGTTGGCGGCCCAGGCGGGATTGACCATTCTGCAAAAGGGCGGCAATGCCATTGATGCGGCGGTGGCTACTGCTGCCTGTCTCACGGTATGTGAGCCCACGTCCAACGGCATTGGTGGGGATGCCTTTGCCATGATCTGGACTGACGGGCACTTGCATGGACTCAACTCCAGTGGCCCGGCGCCCCGCGGCATATCTCGCCAGGCGTTGCGCGCCTTGGGGCATGAGAGCATGCCAGCTCATGGCTGGGCGCCGGTGACGGTGCCGGGAGCTCCCGGTGCCTGGGCAACTCTTTGCCGCCGCTTTGGCCGGCTGCCCTTACATGAGGTGTTGGCACCGGCCATCGAATATGCTGAGAAAGGATATCCGCTCTCGCCCACCCTGGGTAGATACTGGCGCCTAGCCGGTGAGCGCTTTGCAAAGAATCTCAAGGGCCCGGAGTTTTCTTCATGGTTTGAGACCTTTGCCCCCGACGGCCGAGTGCCTGATATCGGTGAGATTTGGCGCTCGCCGTACCACGCCCGGGCTTTACGAAATATTGCCGATACCGAGGCCGAGTCCTTTTACCGGGGCGACTTGGCCGAAATCATCGATCATTTCTCCCGCAAGCATGGAGGTTATTTGCGCGCCGAAGACTTGGCCGCCTTTCATCCCGAATGGGTGGACCCCATTGGCGTCAACTACCGCGGCTACCATGTGTGGGAGATTCCTCCCAACGGGCAGGGGCTGGTGGCTCTTATGGCACTGAATATACTCAAGGGATTTGAGTTTACGGCCAGGGATGATGTGGAAACATACCACCGTCAGATCGAGGCCACCAAACTGGCCTTTGTTGATGGCCTAAAATACATCACACAACGTGAGCACATGCAGGTATCGGTGGAGGAGCTTTTGTCTGAACACTATGCTGACACCCGCCGGCAGTTGCTGGGAGATAGTGCTCTTTTACCAGAACCGGGTCGTCCGGCTGACGGAGGGACTGTTTACCTGGCCACGGGGGATGGTGAAGGCAATATGGTGTCTTACATCCAGAGCAACTACATGGGTTTTGGTTCTGGGGTGGTGATCCCGGGCACGGGCATCAGCCTGCAGAACCGCGGGCACACGTTTTCCTTGGAGAAAGAACATCATAATTGCTTGGAGCCGGGCAAGAAGACCTATCATACCATCATCCCCGCATTCATGACCCGTAATGGTGAAGCGATGGGGCCCTTTGGTGTCATGGGCGGATTCATGCAACCCCAGGGCCATGTGCAAGTGGTCATGAATACCGTGGATTTCTCGCTCAATCCCCAGGCGGCCCTGGATGCTCCGCGCTATCAGTGGGAGGAAGGGACGCGGGTCAATCTCGAGCACCACTTCCCGCCCCACTTGGCTGATGCACTGGCACGGCGGGGACACACCATCAATTGGGGCATGCCCTGGGGTGGTTTTGGTCGAGGTCAGATCATCTGGCGGTTAGCCAACGGCACCTTGTGCGGGGGCACAGATCACCGTACCGACGGTCACATAGCTATGTTCTGATCCCCGGGGGGAGGGCGATGCTCTCTCCCCCCGCCCGGGAAACGGCGTCGCTACGGGCGCGATTTGCGGTTGTTCCACAAGATGATCACACCCGCTGCTACCAGCCCCAAAGAGGCCGCATGCTGCAAGATGGAGCGCCCCAGGGGTGAATCATACATTTCTACACTCAGTACCAGCAAGCCGAAAAGAAACAGACTGCCTCCTGTAATGGCGGGCCAGTAGTTCCCTGCCCCTCCCCCAGGACGGGTATGGATGAAGTAGATGAAGAAGAAGGCTACACCGATGCACAGAAAGAACACTCCACCGGATGCGGCTCCCAGATCGAATGCGCTATCTAGCCATGTAAAGGCCCACAGCATGACAATGATGCTCCCGGGTATTAGGAATCCCAGGTTAGAGCCGGTGCGCCGACCTCCTCGCAAGCTGTAGACGATGAGAAAGGCGCTTCCCACAAAGAACAACATCCAACCCGATCCGATGAGCCCCAGATTACTTAAGGTAACGAACAGGCCAATGAGAATGAGCAGTGCCCCCAGAGTATTACGAGACATTCTTTCACCTCCCAATCACGCTATTATCGTGCGAAATTCCCCACCAAATCCCCATTTCCTTTTAGCAAACCGTTGGAGGGGTCGCTCACAGAGCGAGACCTGGTGACAAGCCGCCTCAAAGGTCTTGCCTGAAAGAGCCATCCATGGCATCATAGATGAGGTGAGCAAAAATACCTTTGACATATAGGGAAGGCAGAGAAATCCAGAGAGCGACGAGAAATGATGAAAGTCTGTTTGTGATGGAGCCTTTCCCTTCACTCGGTTAGACGCTTTCCATGCAGTGAGTACGACACGAAAAATGGAGGTAGAATTGGTGAAGAACGAACCACGCATGAAGACACGAGATGTAGTTCACAAGGAGCAGTCTTCCCGATCTTCCTTGGATGTTGCCAATGATTACGGTTGGCGGCAGCGAGCCGGTTTTCTCCTGGGCCCCTTGCTATTCTTTCTCCTGATGATCATGCCGGAGCCATCGGGTTTGTCACCGGAAGGCAAGGCCGTGCTGGCATCGACGGTGTGGATAGCGATTTGGTGGGTCACTGAGCCCATTCCGATCCCCGCCACCTCACTTTTGCCTCTTTTCGTTTTTCCGGCTACGGGCGTCATGTCTCCTGGTGACTCCGCCGGACCCTATGCCAATCCCCTGATCTTCCTGTTCTTGGGGGGCTTCATGATTGCACTGGCTGTGGAACGATGGGGACTGCACCGGCGCATCGCGCTCTTGACCATTCGCACGGTGGGTGATACCCCGGCCCGTCTCATCTTGGGCTTCATGGTAGCCAGCGCATTTCTCTCCATGTGGATTTCCAATACCGCGGCCGCTATGATGATGACGCCCATTGGCATGGCGGTGATCATGCAGGTGGCGAAACTGGCCAAGGACAATGATCTCAATATTGATACGTCGCAGGGAAATTTCCAGTTTGGAACGGCTCTCATGCTTGGTATTGCCTATGCTTGTTCCATCGGTGGAGTGGGAACTCTCATCGGTACCCCGCCCAATCTGGTCTTTGCCGCCGCCGCCAACGAGATGTTTGGCCTCCAGGTGGGGTTTGCCCAATGGATGGCGTTTGGTATCCCCGTTGCCGTGCTGGGACTGGCGCTGTGCTGGTGGTACTTGACCAAGGTGGCTTTCACCATGGAACTGGATCGCATCCCTGGTGGTGTGACCATCATCAACCAAGAACTGGCCAAGCTGGGGCCCATGCGCCGGGAGGAGAAATGCACGCTCGGCGTGTTCGTCCTCGTGGCTCTGTCATGGATTACCCGGCAGTGGTTGATCAGTCCTTTGGTTCCGGGTATCGAGGACTCCACCATTGCCATCATTGGCGCGTTGCTATTGTTCCTTATTCCTGTGAATCTGCGCGAAGGTAAATTCCTCCTGGACTGGACCAGCGCGCAGCGGGTTCCCTGGGGTTTGCTCTTATTGTTCGGGGGTGGTCTTTCCATTGCCCGTGGATTCACCTCCACCGATCTGGCCTCCTGGATCGGGGGGCAACTGACTGCCTTTGCCGATTGGCCCCTCTTGGCACTCATGTTCGCCACCACTGTCCTGGTGAAGTTCCTGAGCGAGGTGACCTCTAACACGGCAACGGGCAGTATGATGATGCCGATCATGGGATCCCTGGCTCTGGCGATAGGAGTGCATCCTTATGCACTGATGATCACCGCTTGCGTGGCTGCGTCCTTTGCCTTCATGTTACCGGTGGCCACGCCCCCCAACGCAGTGGTGTTCGGTAGTGGTTACATCAGTATTACGCAGATGGCGCGGGCAGGGTTTGGTGTGAGTGTATTGTCCGTCTTCCTGGTAGCACTGCTCACCTACTACTTGCTTCCCTTGGTGCTGGGAAT
>SLSY01000061.1 GCA_007130145.1 Bacillota bacterium | reverse complement strand
CGGTCGAACCGTCCAGGAGGGGTAGCCTTTCCCCGGAAGAATTACTGTTGTTGTTGATATTCATCGTACCGGACATGATGTCCTCGGTGACATCTTGATGCTAGTTTAGAGTATTAGGAGGATGACCCATGGGAATGTTGCTGGGAGCTCTGGTACCTCACCCGCCGGTCATGATTCCAGAGGTTGGCGGTGATGATGCGCGATGTGTCCGCTCCACTCGCAGGGCCATGAAGCGCTTGGCCCGCATCATCCGAAGAAGTGCTCCCGATACGCTGGTCTTGATCACGCCCCACGCACCGACTTCATTTCGGCATAGCTATTACTACGGTGGGAAACAGTTGTGGGGGGATCTGGCCATGTTTGGCGCGCCGGATGCGGCCGTGGAATGGTTATCTGATGACATGTTCTTGCATCAGCTCAAGACTCTCGCGGGCAACAGAGATCTTAGCCTGACCGAGGGGCCGGCTGACGCTTTGGATCATGGTGCACTGGTTCCTCTTCATTTTCTTGGCCAAGCGGGGATAAGGTGCCCTGCGGTGGTCCTGTCGGCGCCTGGTTGGACCCGTGAAAAACTGCATGAACTTGGCGTCTGTATAGGAGAAGTCAGCCGGTCATTGGGAGTACGCACCGTGGTGTTGGCCAGCGGCGATCTGTCTCACCGGCTCAAAGAAGGCGCACCGGCTGGTTATCACCGCCGCGGTGCAGCATTTGACCGGGCGGTCATGGAGGCTCTTTCTGTTGGCGATTTTGAGGCTTTGGCAAGTATAGATCCCGATCTCATCGAGGCGGCGGGCCAATGTGCCCTCAATCCCCTCCTGGTGTTAGGCGGTGCTCTAGCTCATGATACCGTCAAGGGGCAGAGGCTTTCTTATGAGGTTCCCTTTGGTGTGGGGTACGGCGTGGTGATGTTCAAGCCATCGCATCCTGTGGTCGCGTTGGCTACGAGGGCGATATGGACTTATGTGCGCCACGGTGTCGTCCTAGAAGCACCCCGTTTGTCCGATACGTTGCCTGAGAAGGCCGGGGTCTTTGTTTCTCTCCATGCACAGGGGCAATTGCGCGGTTGCATCGGCACCGTCGAACCGGCACAGGATACACTGGGCCATGAGATCGTCCACAATGCCATCGCTGCGGCCACCCAGGATTCCCGGTTTGCTGCGCTGACGGGTGAGGAACTTCCTTATGTTGATGTTTCTGTCGACATTTTGGGTCCGGTCGAACCCGTGGCAGCTCTTGAGCACTTGGATGCGCAGCGTTATGGGGTAGTGGTTACAAAAGGAGCCAGATCAGGTCTCCTGTTACCCGCACTGCCCGGAGTCGAAACGGCCCATGAACAGCTGGCCATCGCCTGCCAGAAGGCGGGTCTTTCACCTGATGATCCCTGCGTGAAGATCTCTTGCTTTGAGGTCATGCGATATGAGTAGGTGTCGAAGATGAAAGAAGCTCTCTTTTACTCATCACCAGCTGAGGATGTGGTGCAGTGCCACCTCTGTCCGCATTCCTGCCGCTTACGGGATGGTGAGGGGGGCAAGTGTCGTGTGCGGCGTAACCGAGCCGGGATGTTGCAGGCAACGTCGTATGGTTCTATCACCTCCATGGGAATGGACCCTATGGAGAAAAAACCCCTGTATCACTTCTATCCCGGCAGTGAGGTGCTCTCCGTGGGATCTAGTGGCTGCAGTCTGACCTGTCAGTTCTGTCAGAACTGGTCTCTGGTCCATGAGGAAGCGCCGCCCACCGCCAGATTGTCTGTCGATCAGCTGGTGGAGCGATGCCTTGTGGAAAGGGAAAGGAACCGGCGCTGTATTGGCTTGGCCTTCACGTATTCGGAGCCATTGGTGTGGTACGAGTATGTACGCGAGGCCGCCCAGTTAGCAAAGGGTCACGACTTGAAGACCGTCCTCATCACGAACGGATATGTGCAGGAGGCTCCCTGGCAGGAACTTTTGCCCTGGCTTGATGCAGTTAACATCGACGTGAAGAGTTTCTCTGAGGACTACTACCGGCACATCTGCCGGGGTTCTCTGGCCCCGGTTAAGGAGGCGGTGCGCACCGCTCATCAACGGGGCGTGCATGTGGAGGTGACTACCTTACTGGTAGAGGGCCTTAATGATTCTGAAGATGAAGTACGAGGGCTGGCCCGGTGGCTGAGCTCAGTGGGTCAAGATGTGCCTTTGCATCTGTCCCGTTACTTCCCCGCCTACCAGATGGATAGGCCAGCTACGTCGGTAGCATCTCTTGAGCGAGCGAAGCGTAGCGCTCGTGAGTATCTGCATTATGTGTATGTGGGAAATATATGGGGATGGGAACATCACAGCACCTTCTGTCCTCGCTGCGAATCGTTGCTCATTGCTCGTAAGGGGCTGGCGGTGTATCCACGCCAGCTTGAGGGACGAATATGCTCTCAATGCGGGTGGACTCTGCCTATAGTGGGGCATGTTGAAGAGACGAACCCGTAGTCCTCATCTGGGCTAAGCTGAGTGAAGATTGACCTTCTTTCCCCCTGATTCTCATGGTTACGACTCATTCCCGCATATTATTCCATTGTTTGTCCTCATTCTAAGTCATGAAGCTGCCACTGCGGGCCTATTTGGCTGTTGGAGCGAGAATTTGCCGGCCGGAAGATTTGGCTCGTGTGCTTCAATATACCTCAAGCTGAATAATATCCCACGCTGGGGATAAGCAGGAAACTCTCGCTTTATGCAAGAATGTATAGGGAGTTCAGTCTGGAGTGAGGAGGGTTATGAAATGGAGAGCGACATCAGAGTTCTCGTTTGGGGTCTGGGCGCCATGGGCAGTGGCATGGCCCGCATGATTCAAGAAAAAGACGGTGTTCAGCTGGTCGGTGCCGTCGACATCAATCCTGCCAAGGTGGGCCGGGATGCTGGTGAGGTGGTAGGGCTCCATGAGTCCGTCGGCGTCACGGTAGCCTGTGACGGGCGTGAGGCTTTGGCCCAATGCTGTCCTGACCTTGTGGTCATTGCGACCCGCTCCTTTGTTCGCGAGGTGATGGATGAGATCTTGCTCGCCGTCGAATATGGCGCCAATGTCATCAGTATTGCTGAAGAAATGGCCGACCCTTGGGCCCAACATCCCAAGATGGCCGACGCCATTGACAAGTCTGCCCGGGAACGAGGGGTCACCGTATTGGGAACCGGAATCAATCCCGGGTTTGTGTTGGACCTCTTGATCGTGTGCCTCAGTGGCGTATGCGTCGACGTGGAGAGCGTAGTGGCGCGCCGGGTAAACGATTTATCGCCGTTTGGTCCCACCGTGATGGAAACCCAAGGAGTGGGAACGACCCTCGAACAGTTCCAGGCCGGCATTGAGAGTGGCTCCATCGTTGGACACGTCGGTTTCCCTGAGTCGATTAGCCTGATCGCAAGGGCGCTGGGCCTAAGACTCGATAGGATTGAGCAAACCAAAGAGCCTATCATCAGCAACGTCGCTCGCAAGACCGAACATGTGACGGTAGAACCAGGTTGGGTAGCCGGGTGCCGTCATATAGCGGTTGGCTACTGCAATGATAAAGAAATCATCCGCTTTGAGCATCCCCAGCAGATACTACCGGAGCTGGAAGGTGTTGACACGGGTGATTACATCACAATCGAGGGAACCCCCCGTATTGATATGGCCATCAAACCCGAAATACCGGGAGGACTGGGTACAACGGCCCTGGCGGTGAACATGATTCCTTTGGTCCATGCAGCCACGGCCGGGTTGCGTACCATGGTCGATTTTCCTGTTCCTAGAGCATTGCGCAAGGAGAGTGATGGCGTTGCCCGAGCGCAAGACGTGTAAGATAGGCCAGTGGGTACAGGTGCACCGAATCGTGTTGGAAGCAGGACACAGGGCGCAGGGAGTGCCTGAAGATACGGCCCAGGTCCCCATGCAAATGTGGGTAAAAGGGTTCGCACAGTACGAAGCCACAGTGGGCAGCCAGTTGACCATTGTCACAGCGGCCGGTCGCCGTGTAACCGGAGAACTGGTGGCCATTCATCCCGGTTATGAGCATGGATTTGGACAACCGGTGCCCGAACTACTGGAGGTGGCTCGGGAATTGCGCCAGCGCTACCGCAACCGGAAGGGGGCACCCGACCTTGACTGATCGCAGCTACGAGGGAGTTATGTCCCGCAAGAATGAGATCATACTCAAATCCGTGGGCATCGATTACGAGAAGTTCTCCCAGGGACGCATGGCGTTTGATTATGAGGCCATGATGGAGAACGCAGCTTACAGCCTTGATGAAGTGGGAGAGATCCAACGCGCTGTCGGCGTGGGAAACACGCCCTTATTGGAATTGAAGAACCTCACCCAGATGGCCCGGGATACCGCGCCCCGAGGCTATGGAGCACGCATCTTCGTCAAGGATGAGGCTGCCAACCCATCGGGTTCGTTCAAGGCGCGGCGGGCAGCGGTTTCAGTCTATCATGCTAAGAAGAATGGTTTCACCGGAGTCTTGGCAGCTACAAGCGGAAACTATGGAGCTGCTGTTGCATCACAAGCTGCTATGCAGGGGTTGAACTGCATTATCGTTCAGGAAGTGTACGACAGTAAGGGCGTGGGGCAGCCCGAGATCGTTGAGAAGGGTAGAAAGTGCGAGGCCCTAGGAGCAGAAGTGGTCCAGTTGACGGTGGGACCGGAACTGTTCTACACCGCTTTGTTGCTCTTGGAAGAAACCGGCTATTTCAATGCTTCCCTCTACACACCCTTTGGCATTGCAGGCATAGAGACATTGGGCTCCGAGATAGCCGGGCAGGTTCAACAACGTTGCGGACGCCCTCCCGATGCGGTGGTAGTTACTCATGCTGGTGGCGGCAACGTGACGGGAACGGCTCGAGGTCTCATAAAGGCCGGTTGTGCTTCTACACGCATCATCGGTGCCTCCGTGGATCTGACCGGGCTGCATATGGCCAGCGATCGCGACTTCAACCGCAAGTCATTCACCACCGGGCATACGGGATTTGGCGTGCCTTTTGCCACTTGGCCCGATCGCACGGATGTGCCGCGTAATGCCGCCCGCCCTTTGCGCTACTTGGACCGTTATGTGCTGATTACCCAGGGCGAGGTCTTCTATATGACCGAAGCTCTGGCCCAGTTGGAAGGCATAGAACGGGGACCGGCGGGCAACACGTCGTTGGCCGCAGCTGTGGTCATAGCGCGTGAAATGAAGGAAGACGAAATCCTGGTGGTTCAAGAGACAGAGTATACAGGAGCGGGAAAGCATCCCTCACCTCAATTGACCTTTGCGGTCCAGAGCGGGGTTGAGGTGAAACTGGGTGACCCGGCAGAAGACGTCCCGGGTAAGGTCATCGCCATCCCCCGGTGTCCGGAACAGCTCAGGGTGCGAGAGTTTGACTTGAAGGAGGCGGGTTGTTCTTACTTGCGAAATGCCGTACGCCATTTCCGTCTCGACGATGTTTCTCGGGCTGAGATGGCATTCTTGGCATCGGACATCCGATGGGATGTAGGAGACGTACGACGGGTGCTGACCGAACTAGGTGTCAGCTGCCCGAACCTATAGGAGGTGGAGACCTTGGACGAATTCACCAAGAAGAGAGCGAAACTGGCCGAGCTGAGCGATGAAGAACTGAAACATCGTTTCTGGGACTTGGCTGACCAGGTTGTGCAACCGCTGGTTGATCTGGCCCGGACACACACTTCCCCTTCCATCGAAAGATCCATCGTGCTCAGGATGGGCTTCTCAAGTCTTGAGGCCAATGCCATTGTGAACCATTGCATCCGGCGAGATCTACTGGATCGGGGTGCGGGGGGCATCATCTATCGGGTAGCCCAATCGCAAGGACTGTCCATTCGTGAGGCGGGCGAGCGCTTGGCGCAAGGCGAGCTGTGGGATACCTTTCAGGAAGGGGACGCATGATGTTACGAGCTGATGATAAACTGGATATCGAGGCCATTTTGGCTGATCTGGATCAATATCGCCCGCGCCGGCGGGGTTGGCTTTGGCGTAAACAAGGCCCCCGTCGGATCGGACCTTTCGATTATCGTGAGGTCTCTGAGAACCTCAAGCAAAGTGTGCCGCTCATGGCCGCAAAGTATTTTGAAGACATAAATCCCCAGCCAGAGATGGTGCTGACATCGGAGATCGCTTCCGGTCGTTTTGAGGATGATCTCAGGCGTATGCGCATGGCGGCCTGGCATGGTGCCGATCATATGATGGTCATTCGCACAGCCGGGCAGAGTCACATAGATGGCCTGATGGAAGGGACTCCTGAGGGAGTGGGCGGTGTTCCGATTACCCGCAAGCAGCTCAGAGCGACCCGCAAGGCTTTGGATTTGATCGAGGATGAGGTAGGCAGGCCGATCAACCTTCATTCCTACGTGAGTGGACTGGCCGGTCCCGAAATAGCGGTTATGTTTGTGGAAGAAGGGGTAAATGGTGCTCACCAAGATCCCCAGTACAATGTCCTCTATCGTAACGTGAACATGGTTCGCTCATTTGTGGATGCGGCCGAGGCGAAATTTCTCTTGGCCGGGTCCAAGATCGCCCAGATTGATGGCGCACACAACGCCAATGCCACCGCCCGGCAGGCATGGAAAGTCATGCCCGAACTCATGGTACAGCACGCTATCAACTGTGCTTACTCGGTAGCATGTGGGATGCCCAAGGAACTGATTTGCTTGTCCACGGTTCCGCCTACCGCACCCCCGGCACCGGCTTTGCGCCTTGATCTGCCTTATGCGGTGGCATTACGCTGGTTGTTTGAAGGATACAAGATGCGAGCGCAGATGAACAGCCGGTATATGGAATCGGACACTCGCGAGGCCACCGTGACCCACGTGCTCAACCTGCTCATTACCCGCCTTACCCATGCCGACATTCAAAGCAACATTACGCCCGATGAAGGACGCAATGTCCCCTGGCATTATAACAACATTGCCGCATTGAACACGGTGAACCAGACCCTCGTAGGCATGGATGGTCTATCCGACATGGTCAAGCTGGACTATGATGGTGAGTTGGGTACCATTGTGCGTGAGCTGGTGGAGCGTGCTGTTCTCTTCATGGAAGAGATTGTGGAGCGTGGCGGTTACTTCTCGGCGGTGGAAGCAGGCATGTTCGTGGATTCAGGGCTCTATCCCGAGCGCATGGAAGACGGCATTGTCCGCCAGTTAGGCGGTGGCGTGGGACTTGACACCACCCTGCCGCGTCATGCTGACTATCTGGCCCCGGTTTGTCAGCATTTTGGCAACAATCCGGGCCTGCCCGAAGGTCAGAAGGGGTGTGACCTCATCGGTGGATGCACAATATGCGATTCAGAGAAGGTCTTCTATATTGATGAGCTCGACGAAAACGATCGGGTCGAATGTCGTCTCAGCGAGTTCGATGAGCATCGTGCGGCGGGGCTCTTGCGGCCTGAAGTGGAATGGTATGCCGATGGTGTAGTCACCCTCAATGTCTTCTTGCCGGCTCCCGCGGCAGTGGCCGAATATGCTGGACAGCAAATGGCCAAGCGCCTGGGCATCCAGGAACCGGAGGTCGTTCACAAACGCGTCATGCATCCCTCCGAAGGCACACTGCTGGAGATCAAGGGTGTGGTCAACATCGATGTGGATCCGGCCTTGCTAGAGATCCCTGTCAAAGAGGACGTATGGTCCGAGGATGAGATTCGTAGCGCGCTGAAGGAGACTCCCATGCGCGTGGTGGCAGCGACGGTTGGTGATGATGAGCACTCTGTGGGCATGCGTGAGATCATTGACATCAAGCACGGCGGCCTCGAGAAGTTTGGGATTGACGCGCACTATCTTGGCACCTCGGTTCCCATCGATAAGGTGGTGGACGCTGCCATTGAGATCGATGCTCAGGCTGTGTTGATAAGCACCATTATCACACACGCCGATGTACACCGTCTGAACATGCAAAGACTCCACGATCTGTGCGTTGAGAAGGGCGTGCGTAACCGCTTGCTCTTGGTGGGCGGCGGTACGCAGATTACCAATGACATGGCCAAGGAATGTCAAATGGATGCTGGCTTTGGACGCGGTACCAAGGGCATCGAAGTGGCGTCATTCCTGGTCAAGAACATGAAACAGCGTGAGCGTGACGGGGAGGCATGATACGTGGTTATAACGGAACGTGGCGTGCAGACGAAACGGTTGGTCATTGCGCTGGGCGGGAACGCTATGCTCAGGCCGGGCCAACGAGGCACGGCTGTTGAGCAGCGAGAAAACGTCGCGAACACGTGCAAGCAGATGGCTGAGCTGGTTAAGACAGGATATGAACTGATCATCACCCACGGCAATGGGCCGCAGGTGGGGAGCATTCTCATTCAGAACGAGGCGGCGCGAGCGCACGTGCCAGCTATGCCGTTGGATGTGTGCGGTGCGATGACCCAAGGACAGCTGGGCTATATGATTCAGGGCGAGCTCATGCACCACTTGCGTGCTTTGGGCATGCAGCAGCTGGTAGCAACGGTCATCACCCGTGTGGTGGTGGACGAACAAGACGAGGCCTTTGAGGATCCCACCAAGCCGATTGGCCCCTTCTTTCAGAAGGAGGAAGCCTGCCAGCTGATGCAGGAAGAAGGGTATATCATGAAAGAAGATGCCAATCGGGGGTGGCGACGCGTTGTCGCCTCGCCACAGCCGGTGGACATTGTTGAGAAAGATGCCATCAATACGTTGGTGGCGGCGGGCGTCATCGTCATCGCTAACGGTGGCGGGGGTATTCCTGTGAAGCGGAGCGCGACCGACTATGAGGGAGTGGAGGCGGTCATTGACAAAGATCTGGCCGGTGAACTCCTGGCGCGCGAGGTAGGAGCCAAGGGCTTCATCATACTCACTGACGTTGAACAGGTGTTACTGGATTTTGGCAAACCCAACGAGCGGTCGGTGAGCACGATGACGGTCAAGGAAGCAGAGGAGTATATTGCTCAAGGTCACTTTATGGAGGGTAGCATGCTACCCAAGGTCCAGGCGGCGGTGAAGTTTACCCGTTCAACGGGAGGGGCCGCCATCATTACTTCCTTGGAACGGGTAGAGGCGGCACTGGCAGGAGAAGCGGGCACAAGAGTCATAGGAGGGTAAAACATGGCAGTGAAGTTAAAGGGCAAAGATCTCGTTACGTTGCGAGACTGGAGCACCGAGCAAATCTGGCAAGTCTTCAAGACAGCTGAGATGATTAAGCAGATGCAGTATACGGGACAACCGTACCAACCTCTCAAAGGGAAGACGCTGGGCATGATTTTCACCAAGCCATCCACGCGAACTCGCGTATCGTTCGAGGTGGCCATATACCAGCTGGGTGGTCACGGTTTGTTCCTAAGCGCACAGGAGTTGCAGCTAAGAAGAGGCGAGACCGTTGCCGATACAGCCCAGGTACTGTCGCGGTACTTAGATGGCATCATGATCCGAACCTATGCTCACAAAGATGTTGAAGACTTGGCTGAGTATGCGTCTATTCCGGTGATAAACGGACTGACCGACTACGCTCACCCTTGTCAGGTACTGACCGACCTTTTCACCATCTATGAGAAGTTCGGTCGCCTTGACGGTATCAATATGGTCTATCTGGGCGATGGCAACAATAACATGTGTAATTCCATGCTCTTTGGCGCCGCCAAGGTGGGGATGAATCTCACCATCTCCGCGCCGGAAGGATATGAGCCCGATGCTGAGGTGCTGAAGCTGGCACGTGAAGATGCCAAGGCAACCGGTGCTAAGTTTGCGTTTGAAAGTGATCCGCAAAAAGCTATTGGTGGCGCTGACGTGATCTACACCGACGTGTGGACGAGCATGGGACAAGAAGAAGAGAAAGAAGCCCGTCTCAAGGCGATGCAGCCCTACCAAGTCAACGGTGAACTGATGAACTTGGCTGATGCAAGTTCTGTCTTCATGCATTGCTTGCCTGCGCACCGCGGCGAGGAAGTCACCGATGAAGTAGCTGACAGTGTTCAATCCATTATTTTCGATCAAGCCGAAAACCGCCTGCATGCTCAGAAAGCCGTCCTGGCGCTGACGATGTAATTTAGTGTATAGGAGAGAGTAAGCGTATGAGCAAACGAAGAGTCATCATTATGGGGGCCGCCGGTCGCGACTTTCATAACTTCAACATGTATTATCGCGACAACGACCGTTATGAGGTAGTTGGTTTCACCGCCACGCAGATACCCGACATTGAAGGACGTTCCTACCCTGCTGAACTGGCCGGCTCGTTGTATCCTGACGGTATTGCCATCTACGCGGAGGAGGATCTACCACGGCTGGTCAAAGAGCTGAACGCGGATGAAGTCGTATTTGCTTACAGTGATGTAACGCATGAGTACGTCATGCATCGGGCTTCCACTGCTCTAGCTCTGGGTGTGGACTTCAAAATGCAGGGGCCCAAAGCCACCATGCTCAAAGCCCAAGTCCCCGTCATTGCCGTGTGCGCAGCTCGTACCGGCGCGGGGAAGAGCCAGACCACTCGGCGTGTATGCGAGATGCTCAAGGAAGCAGGCAAGAAGGTTGCGGTGATCCGTCACCCCATGCCCTACGGTGATTTGACCAAACAAGTGTCCCAGCGCTTCGCCGACTACGCAGACCTTGACCGTCACGAGTGTACTATCGAGGAACGCGAAGAGTATGAACCTCACATTGACCGCGGGAACATCGTTTACGCGGGTGTGGATTATGGAGTCATTCTTGAACAGGCCCAGGCGGAAGCCGATGTATTGGTTTGGGACGGCGGCAACAATGACATGCCCTTCTACCATGCCGACATCTTCATTACTCTGGTGGACCCCCATCGCCCCGGACATGAGCTGCGCTATCACCCAGGTGAGGCCAATGTGCGTGCCGCTGATGTGGTAGTGGTGAACAAGGTGGACACCGCCGACCGCGCCGGCATTGCCACCGTTCGCAAGAATGTACGAGAGGTCAATCCGGATGCTGTCATCATTGAAGGCGCCTCTCCCTTGTTTGTTGATGATGCGGCCCAGATATCCGGCAAGAAGGTATTGGTGGTTGAGGATGGTCCCACCCTCACCCATGGTGAGATGTCTTACGGTGCCGGCGTAATTGCGGCTGAGCGTTTCAATGCAAAGCTCGTTGATCCCCGGCCCTACGCTGTAGGTTCGCTCAAGGAAGTGTTTGAGAAGTACAGTCACATCGGAACACTGCTGCCGGCCATGGGCTACGGTGGGAAACAGGTCAAGGAGTTGGAAGAAACCATCAAGGCCGTGCCCTGTGATGCAGTATTGGTGGCCACACCCATTGACTTGCGCCGGGTCCTAACCATTGAACAACCGGCCGTCAGAGTGGGCTATGAACTTCAGGAGATTGGTCTGCCTAACCTGGAGGATGTGCTCAAACCGTTACTTGACTGAATTGATTTGCGTCTCTTCATCACCGGTTTGACCGGGTGATGGGTATATGCGACCTATCATGAGAATACCGGCCCCTTGGTCAGTGTATGGCTGCAACGGTTAGATTTACTAACAGCGAGCCACCGGGGGCCGGTATTCCTATTGTGGTTTCGTGAGGACCAAATTATGCAGAGACTTTACCAACCCCTTTTCTGTTTTCCATAGCGCATAGAGCAGGCGCAAAATCGGGCAGGTTGGAAACATGACAGTTATGAATCGACATATGAGATGACCCGGATTACTGGCTGCCCTCTGCAACAGAAAGAAGGGCCCCGTCAACTGTCAGCCAGTGCCATGATAAGGGGAGTGCTTTCTGCTGTCTTTGGGTAGGGAAGACCTGGCGATTTTACATGTTCATCAGCGCACGGGTATTCAAAACTTGAACGCAAGGATCAAAATCCCGGACCAAGACACCCAGAAATGGGAATGATGGAGAGCGTAATTGGTATAGTGTATAATGGTGGCATGGCTATCGGTTCATCAATATCTTGGCGGCTCGTGCTGCACAGGGGAGTATGAGTGATATGGATATGCGGACAATTTTTGGGACACTGGCACTAATCTTTCTGGCTGAGTTGGGTGATAAGACACAGTTGACGACCATGCTGTTAGCGGCTCAAAGTCACGCACCATGGTCGGTCTTTATTGGTGCGGCGCTGGCTTTGACGCTGACTTCACTCCTAGCCATGCTGGTGGGCCAGGCCCTCATGACGTTCATACCGGTGCGGGTCATCAAGATGGTGGCCGGCGGCGCTTTCGTGCTTCTCGGAGGACTCCTCATCAGCGGGCGCTGGTGAGTGCTTGAGTATGACGGGGGTCCGTAGTATAATGGGGATGCATTGACGTGCGCCAGTAGCTCAGGGGATAGAGCGCCAGCCTCCGGAGCTGGAAGTCACAGGTTCGATTCCTGTCTGGCGCACCATTTGCTTTTTTGCTTCAAGTCCCGTCTTTCTCCTTGATCATGCAATTACCCCGAGGTGAACTGGCTATGAACACACAAGAGATCATGAACGTGGCATTGCAACTGGCAGGTATGGCGTGCGTTCCTGGCGACAGTAGCATATACTACCCGGGGGAGAACATCCGGCGCATCCTATTTGCGGTTGATGTCGGCGCGGGAGAATTGTTCATTGCATCAGAGCGGGGCTTCGATGCGGTGGTAAGCCATCATCCTCCCCGGGGAGCGGCTCTCCCTTTGTGGGAGGTGTATCAGCGTCACGTGGGCTTGATGGTGGAGGCAGGCGTGCCCCAAGACGAGGCTCAACAAGCGGTCGCTGGGACCATTGCCAATATGAAGACGGCTTACCAGGCTGGCAATCACGAGCATTTCCCTTCGCTGTGCCGGTTGCTCTCTATTCCCTTTATGAACATACACGGACCATTGGATGAACGGGGGCGCCAAATCATGCAAGCGGCCCTTGATGAGTCGCAAGTCGAGACGGTGGGTGAGGTGATGGAGGTACTTGGAGCTCTTCCCGAGATGTCCTGTGCCCACAGTCAGGTGTCGCTCGTCGCCGGGTCTCCTTCACATCGTGTGGGCAAGGTGGTCGTTGCCCATGGTTGCCTGACCAATGGTGGTTACGCTGTTGCTGATACGTATTTCCGGCATGGAATTGATACCGTCGTCTACATACATGTGAGCCATCAGGATGGCGAACGCCTGGCTCGTGAAGGGCGCGGGAACCTGATTGTGTCGGGTCACATTGCTTCTGATCTAGTGGGCATTAACCCTTTCTTGCGGGCCTTATCCGCTCGCGGCTTGGAGGTAGTGGCCCTCGACGGCGCCCAGTCCGAGACATATCAAGGTGAGAAATAGTGTTTGAGACCGTCTCGCATCTTCTCGGCCGCTTTCTGTAAGAAGGCGGGATCGCTTAGGAGCATCTCCTCTTGTGCATTGGTGACATAGACCACCTCCAGCAGAACAGCAGGTTGTGTTGTGGCGCGCAGCACGGCGGCATTCATGGTTCTGACCCCCCGGTCGCGCCGACCCAGACCCAAAAGGGCTTGCTGCATGCTCCCAGCCAGGTGGCGACTGGCATCAGAATTAAGATTGCTCGGGTGGTAATACGTGGTGGTTCCGGCTATGGAGCGATCATGGTTGCCATTGTTGTGTATGGAGATGAACAGGTCAACCTGGGCCATCTCTGCCATGGCGGCGCGCGCCCGTAGGTCTTCTGTCAGCGGAGCAAACGGGTTGTCGCGTTGGGGTTCATAGTCTTGGGGCATACGCACTCGATGATCTCCATCTCGGGTCAAGAGCACAACAGCTCCTTCTGCATCCAGCAGGGCCTTAAGCCGAAGTGCTAAGTCCAGATTGGGCGTCTTTTCATAGAGACCTGTGGGGCCAATGGCCCCGGGATCGCTACCACCATGGCCTGGGTCTAGCATGATCACCTTGCCGACTAAACCCGGTTGCAGCAGTTCGACATCCACGTGATTGGCATACTGGCGTACAATATAGCGACCCTGAGCGGCTGAGTCGACGGTCATGCGTAGCGTGCTTCCGGCTTGCTCCACATTGATGGAACGAGCCATCGCAGCGCCACTCATGTCGGGAGGGACTTGGCCAGTGTACGTCGTTTCGGGCATGGTGATGCGGAGATTCCCCCTGTTATCGTGGGTGACTGTGGGGGTCACGTTCCCCCGTGTGTGTATGCGCACAATATCCCGTTGGGTCAACTCAAGCAGCTCGATGCGAGGTACGGCCGCGCGAAAGGTGATGACCACGCGCTCGGTGCTCCGCTCTATGATTTCGGCCTGTGGACGCGCGTAAAAGCGAAGCATAACCCCGTTCTCGTTGACGGAGAGATCTTGAAATTCTTCCATGTTGATAGGCAATCTGGTTGCAACGGTATTCGATGCAATGGTCACGAGCAGGGCCTTTCCGTCTTCTGCCCAATGTATGCTTGGGATCATTGAGAAACTTCCTTCGATCGTCAAAGTCTTCTTTTGCGTATTGGTTCGCGACAGGCTCACGCGACTCAAATCTGCTGTGTTGCTGGGTGATGTCAACCATTTTGCGATCCAGCCCGCCGTCCCCTCCGGCGTGCGAATTTCCAACCAGTCGTGGTTGGTGCCGACCACCTGTAAGAGAGCATTCGCCGATACCGTGGTAACAATAGCGTGGTTGGTTGACGGACCACTGCGCACATTTACTCGCGATCCGGTCACCGTGACGGTGGTATTATGATGGATTTCCACCAAGTGCTGATGGCACAGCAAGGTATAGGACAGGGTCTTGCTATGGCTCAGACGCAACAGACTTCCTTCAACCCAGCCGGTGGCACCGCTATTGAGCAACACTTGATGCCAGCCCACTGCCGAATGCAGGACTTCTACTCGCTGTTGGGGGCCCAACTGGGCTATTTGGCTGTAGGTGGTGGACGGGGCAGAGCGCACGATGGTATTGGTGTGTGTGGTTCCATAGAGAGTGACAGGGGGCACCTCGAACAGGCTCGTGCATATCTCCGTGGTTTCCTGGGTCAACCAGCCTGCGACAAAGACATTTTCACCGGATGGTAGCACGATCTCCAGCCACTCTCCCTTTGCTCCCACTACCGAGAAGGTCTCCCCCTGGTGTGTCTGGGTCACAATGGAAAACCCTGTTCCCGGGCCCGAACGCAAGTTCACCACCCGTCCGGTGATGGCAATACGGGTCGGGGGAGCCGGGGGAGCCGGGGGAGCTTGGTCTTCATCCGTTGCCGGCGAAGTTAGCCAGCCTGCCACATAGGCATGCTGGTTCGACGATAGGTGTATTTTGATCCAATCCCCTTCTTCTTCTAGCCGGGTGAAGGTGTCACCTTGCTGTGCTTGTGCAACAACGGAGAAGGTGGTTCCCGGACCCGAACGCAGGTTCACCACCCGTCCGGTGATAGCTATGCTAGTAGGTGGTGGAGGTTCTGGTGGAGCGACAGGTTCGGGGATGGTGCTGGCCGCGGGAACCGTCAACCAGCTGGCGATATAGGCGTGGTCTCCTGACGGTCGTGATATCTTGAGCCAATCGCCTGTTTCGGCCACAACGGAGAATGTATCTCCAGCACTGGCTTGGCCGACAATGGAGAAACTGGTTCCGGCTCCCGAGCGCAGGTTCACGACAGTAGCGTTGACCTTGACAAAGCGTTCGGCCGCCGTGACGTCCACGAGCCAACCGGCAATCCAAGCCCTCTGTCCGTCCTTGAGGAATACTTGATGCCACTGCCCCTCCGTAGCCACAATGTCGAGTTGGTCCCCTCGACTGGTTTGACCCACCACCTGGTATTGGGTACCCGGACCGGCGCGCAGGTTCACAATGGAGCCGGTTACGGTAGCACTCCCCGCTGCCACCCGACTGCTCAGAATCAGTAAAGAGAACAACACCACGGTCAGGCTAATGGTTATGCGTCTCATATTATCCTCCGTCATAGTGGGAGTGATGTTCGCTTATGGGAGCTGCCCAATTTCACAGTAGATGTAAAAAGACCGGTTGCTGATATGACCACTTTCTACAACGACTCCCACATTCCTTGTTGTTTCTTGGGCAATGAGTCGAAAAATGCCAGCGTAAAACCGCTCGTTTGCACTCTGGCCCCGCTCGGGATTGGCTTCTCTTGCCGCCTTTGGCCCCTTGGTCATGACCGGCAGCGGCTTGGGGGAAAATCACAATGAGAGGCGCTGAACCGTACCCTTGAAGTGGCATTGTACCTTTTAGAAGCGAAGATCGCCAGTTGTGCCACAGCGTGATTCAGGGGCAGGAGATCCCCTGAATCGAAAGGAAGTTAGACGACGTGGTTGCCGAGGAAGGCATCTATTAAGGAGGTTTTTTCGTGGATTTTGATGAGAAGCATCTGGAGCGAGCCGTGGAAGACTTGGAAGAGCGTTTGGCCGATGCACCCGGGAACCATCAGCTACGGGTGCAACTGGGTCACCTATACATTGCCAGCGGTCGAGTTGAGGAAGGTCTTAAAGAAATAGACACGGTGCTCGACAAGAAACCCAACGATCTTCACTATCAGTTGGAAGGAGCCAAGGCGCTGGTGCAGGCCGGCCGCCGGGATCAGGCCAAAGAGAAACTAGAAGATTTAATTGCCAAGCATCCCAAGCATCCGGACTCTCATTACTATCTTGGTGTGATTTTGGCCGACCAGGGTGAGTTTGATAAGGCCGTTGCTGCTTGGAAGAAGACGCTGCGGTTTAATCGCAAGCATGCTGAGGCTCACCATTTCATTGGCAAAGTATATGCTATGCAGGGAAATCTGCAAGACTCGCTTCATTACACACAGAAGGCTCTTGAACTGCAGCCTCAAAACATCATGGCCCAAATTCAGCTGGGTGAGCTCTACCTGGCCATGCAAAAACGCGAAGAAGCCATAAAGGCATGGCAGGGCGTGTTGGACATCGACCCTCGCAACCTGCAAGCTTTACATAACCTCGGAGCTCTCTACCTGGACATCGGCATGCTCGAGCAGGCGTTTGCCAGTCTCAGCCAAGCACTGAATTTGGGGTCTAACAGCGCAGTGGTATACTTCAATCTGGGGGTTGCATATGCTCTCAAAGGTGAGATGGAAGAGGCCATGGATCACTGGGAGAAGGCCATAGAACTCGATGAGAATTACCTGTCGGCGTATCTCAATCTGGGAGGGGCCTATGCATCGCAAGGAGAATATGAGGATGCCATTGCTTGTTTTGAGAAGATGGTTGAAGTACAACCGCAAAATCCTGACACCCATGTGTTTTTGGCCGAGATGTATTATCGCAACCAACAGCTGGACCAAGCGCTCAAGTCTATGGGCAAAGCTTTGGCCATAAGCCCCAACCTGGGAAGGGCGCACTTCCTTAAAGGAACGGTGCTGATGGCTATGGGAAGAACTGCCGAGGGTTTGGACAGTTGGGCGGAAGCCCACGCCAGTGAAGGCAAACCCATTGAGGAAGCCGAGCGCTTCATTCAGCAATTTGTCACCCATGATATGGTGGCCCAGGCCGAGCGCATTGCCAGTAGCCGACAGCACAAGAGCGTGTTATCATTGGTAGAGAAGATTAGGACCAAAGAAGGCGAGTGAGGCAGGAGGAGACCGGCATCGCGTCATTGGTTGATGGGAAAAAGGGGGCGGCCATGGAAGTCGTCGCTCTCATAGGGCCGAGTGGTTCGGGCAAGAGCCATCGCGCTTTATTGCTTTCTTATGAGCTGGGCGCCCGTTTCATTGTGGATGACGGGCTGCTCATCGAGGAATCTCGCATTCTGGCCGGCAAGTCTGCGAAGCGAGAGCAAAGTAAGATGGCGGCCATCCGCACGGCCATATTCAGCCAGAAGGACCATGCAGAAGAGGTGTGGCGCGAGCTGGTTCAACATGCTCCCTGTACAGTTTTGATCATAGGTACATCCCGGGGTATGGTAGACCGCATCGCCGAGCGGTTGCAGCTACCTAAGCCCCGTGAATACTTGAACATCTCGGATGTGTCCAACCCAGAAGATATCGAGAGAGCTCTTGAGCAACGACGTGAGCAGAACAAACACGTGATCCCCGTACCTACATTTGAGGTCAAAAAGACGTTCTCTGGTTATCTGGTGGATCCTTTGCGGCTGCTTTTGCGACCGCGTAACGGTGATTACTCCAATCTCTTCTTGGTAGAAAAATCCGTGGTTCGGCCGAATTTCAGTTCATTGGGCAAGTTCTATATCGCTGATTCGGTGGTCATGACCATTGCTATACGCTGCTGTCTGGAGAACAAGGGCATAGCCAAGGTATTGCGAGCGGTTGTCACCAATACCGGCTCCGGTGTGGGCATCAATCTGGAAGTGAGCGTAGTATACGGGATGGATCTTTTCGACACGTTGTGTGAGGCCCAAGAAAGAGTTAGGGCTATGGTGGAGCACATGACCGCTCTCAATGTGACAGAGGTCAATGTAGCTGCTAAGAAGATGCAGTTTTCCAACTAGAGTACCATGCTGGCAGCCAACGATACACAGAAGATGCAGTAGGTTGGAGAGGGGACCTTACATGGGACAGGCTATGCTGTTCGGGTTTCTGGGTGGACTGGGTTTGTTCATCTATGGTATGCGCTCCATGGGCGATGGTTTACAGAAGGCCGCCGGCGATCGTATGCGTCGTTTGCTGGAGACGTTAACGCGAAATCCCTTGTTGGGCCTGTTGGTTGGCGCGGTGGTAACGGCAGTCATCCAGTCATCTAGTGCTACCACGGTCATGGTGGTGGGTTTTGTCAATGCCGGTTTGATGAGCTTATCACAGGCAGTGGG
>SLSY01000123.1 GCA_007130145.1 Bacillota bacterium | reverse complement strand
TCCGAATGGAAACACCCGGAATACTTCGCTCAAGCTGCCTAAGACGGTAAAGGTGGTCAACAGAAAGGCAGCAAGGAATAGCAGGCCCTTCTTGGCCTCCCCAACGTAGAATTGACCCATACCCGGGATGACCGATAAGAGTAGCGCTGTCCACGGGTTAACTTTCACATTCATCATCCTTTCCTCACCAGCTCAGGTGCAGTTTATCGAAGCTTTCCAGCAACCAATAGCCTCCCCTCTCCAGCAAATAGTGCACCGCCCAGCAAATAGATTCCATTCCTTCATATAACGCCAGTGGTGCTTGTCTCAGGTAGTTCCATCCGCAAACAGAGGTGATTACAAGGGCCACTGCTGCCGCCGGACTTCCGGTTTGGGCGGAACCAGGTGTTTCTCTCGCGCTTCGATAGGACAAGGGCATGCTTTCGTCAGAGAGAAGCAAGGCCAGTTGGCTTTCCAAAGCGATGAGTTGGGCCAATTCCCGCTGACAACCATCGCATTTTGTGACATGATTTTTCAGAACACCATGCTCTTGGGGGCTTAGTTCTCCATGAAGGTAGGCCAAGAGTTTCCATTCCTTACAGGCAGACTGGTTCATTTCATGTCACCCTCCTTCGTCAATGTCTTCCGGAGCAGTTTGTGGGCCCGGTAGAGCCGGGTACCTACGGTAGAATCAGAGAGGTCCAGAACCTGGGCTATCTCCTTGTAAGACAGATCCCCCGCGTAACGTAGGATGATAATGGTGCGATAGTCCCTTGGCAGTTGTTCGATAGCCTGTTGCAGAACCATGAGTTCATCTGGTGGAGGCACCTCGGTCTCATGGCTGGCTCCCAAGGACATCTCCTGCATCCTATGGCGGTACCGCTGTAAGGTGTGGCACTTGTTACAGGCTATCCGGCATAGCCAGGCCCGGAATGACGCCCGGTGCTCTCCCCTAAAACCGGTGGCAGAGCGCAATGCCTCCAGAAACACTTCCTGGGTTTGATCCTGTGCATCCTCGTGGTTTGAGAGGATGCGGTAACATAGGTGGTAGATGAGCTTTTCGTATTTCTTCATTAGCACTCGTAAAGCTTGATCATCACCGGAGTGGGCTCGCTGTAATAGTTTAGTATCGGATAACTCCTTCATGAAATCTGCCTTTCGTAAGACTTCTCATAGGTTAAGACACAGCCGAGAGAGGAAATATTCCTACTAATGGAAATATTACATCCTTAGTAGGCACCAAGCAAGGGATATCCTGGCACCCGGTGAAGCTTATTTGGCTCTAAGCAGGATGAACGGAAGACCGTGCAGAAAGAATAAGGGCAACAGCGACCATTTGAAGGAGTATTTGCCATGTTGGCCGGGCTGGGCATCGATATTGCCCGTGTGGAGAGGTTCAAGAATGGTTATGAGCGCTGGGGCGAACGGTTCCTGGAGCGCTTATTTCACGTGGAGGAAAGACGAAGGCCACTTTCGCTTGAGCGTTGGGCAGGTCGCTTCGCTGCCAAGGAAGCGGTAATGAAGTCCCTGGGTGTGGGCTTGGGCTCTCTTTCCTGGCACGACATTCGTATTTTGCGTACTGGGTCGGGTCAGCCCCAGGTCACCTTGCATGGGCGTGCTCTTGGTGAGAGCCGCCGTCGGGGCATCGGTCACATTCACCTGAGCCTGTCACACGAACGCGATCACGTGGTAGCGGTAGCCGTTGCCATGAGCCATGCCCCAGTGGAGGAGGACCAACGATGCGAGTCGTGACGGGCACAAGGATGCAGCAAATGGATAACAGGGCGATCAACGAACATAGCATTCCCGGCCTTATCTTGATGGAGAATGCGGGTTACCAGGCGGTGAGAGCTTCTTTTGAGCTCCTGGGGCAGCGCGTAGCGGGAAAGACAGTCCATTTGGTGGTCGGAACCGGTAACAATGGCGGTGATGGCTTGGTGGCGGCCCGCCATCTTAAGGAGATGGGAGCTTGCGTAAGGGTATTTCTGGTAGGCGATGTAAATCGAGTTCAAGGTGATGCTCGAGTCATGCTCCAAGCCTGGACGGGCCGGGGAGAAGAGTTGAGAGGACTGACGGACCGTGTTCGGGATGCAGACTTGATCGTGGATGGTCTCATGGGAACGGGTTGTCATGGGGCGTTGCGATCGCCCATGAAAGAGGCAGTGGCATGTATCAATCGTGCCCGGGTCCCGGTTTTGGCTCTGGATATCCCCTCGGGTGTGGACGCCGATACCGGGAGTGTGCACGGGGAAGCCATCCATGCTACCATGACAGTGACGTTTGCCCTGCCGAAGCTAGGACTGCTATTGTATCCCGGTGCCGATTACACCGGTCGCATCGTGGTGGCTCCCATCACTATGCCAGTAGATTGCTACCGGGATGAAACCTTCACTCTGATAGACAACGCAATGCTGCGAGGAATGCTGCCTCGGCGCAGGAGCAACGCTCATAAGGGGAGTCACGGCCGCATAATGGTGATTGGAGGCTCTCGGGGCCTGGGTGGCTCCACGGTGTTGGCAGCGCGCGCCGCCTTGCGCAGCGGAGCGGGTCTGGTTACTGTTGCTGTGCCCGAACCTGTTCTTGCGCAGGTGGCTACCAGCCTTGCCGAGGCCATGACGGTGGGGCTGGGCGCCGATGAACAGGGGAGAATCTCGCCCGAGTCAACCGGCTTGCTGCTGGAAAGAGCCGAGATCATGGATGCGGTGGCCATTGGGCCGGGACTGGGCCGAGGCGAGGGAGTGGCGGCGGTGGTCAACCGTTTTCTGGATGAATGCTCTTGTCCGGTCGTAGTTGATGCCGATGCTCTGAACGCACTTTCGCCGGTCCGCCCACTGTCGTCGGCGGTTTTGACCCCCCATCCCGGCGAGGCAGCACGCTTGCTTCATTCGAGCGTGTCGGATATTGAGAGAGATCGTGTGGCGGCATCCTGTGATTTAGCAAAGCGTTTTGCGGCAGTGGCGGTGTTGAAAGGGGCTCGCACCCTCATCGCTACACCAAAAGGCGAGGTGTTTTTGGAACCAACTGTTAACCCGTTGCTGGCCACGGGGGGCACCGGCGATGTGCTGACCGGAGTTGTGGCCGCTTGGCTGGGGCAGGGCTTGGATAGGTTGCACTCGGCGGTGACCGGTGTGCATCTACATGCCACTGCCAGCCTGCTCATGCAAGAGTGGTTGGGTCATGCTGGCCTGCTGGCGGGAGAATTGGCCGATTGTCTGCCGGCAGCCCGCCGGCGTGTCGAGGAAGACGACAAGGCGTCGGACTGGTTATGGGATTCGGCTCCATACCACGTTGTATCAGGTTTGGGCACGGGGCAGAATGGATAGGATATCCTCTCAGAATGGGCGGTGGGAATGAGAATGAGAAGACATAAACGGATTGTTGTATCGGTTCCCGTGGGTATCCTAAAAGAAGTCGACGGCCTGAGTGATAGGGACGAGCGCAGACGTTCTGATCTAATCTGCGACGCCATGCGCCATTATCTTGAGGAGAGAAAGAAGCGGGATCTGCGGGAGTGGCTCCGGCAAGGATATCTTGAGATGGGACAGATCAATCTGGAATTGGCCGAAGAAGGTTTGCATTGTGATGATGGTCTCGCCGCTGCCATAACAGCCACCGCCCATGAGTTGGGAGGCAGTGACCGGTGACCGTGCGCAGGGGCGAAGTCTATTATGCCGATCTTAGCCCGGTGATTGGGTCGGAGCAAGGCGGGATCCGCCCGGTGCTGGTCGTGCAAAATGACATCGGTAATCGCTACAGCCCCACCACCATTGTCGCCGCGATTACCTCACAGATTGATAAAGCGAAACTGCCCACCCACATTGAACTGAGTGCCGATGAGTATCGGCTTGAGAAGAACTCAGTGATTCTTCTGGAGCAAATCCGTACCATTGATAAGCGTCGCTTGCGGGAGCATATTACCCTGCTGTCGCAGGAGGTTATGAACAAGGTGGATGAAGCACTGTCCATTAGTCTGGGCCTTAGAGAAATATGAGAAAGCAGCGCCGCTGCTTTTCTTGTTATGGCAGGAATAGGGATGATGAGAGCAAAAGATAGAGGCGGAGGTGCAATGCCATGTGGATCGGTGCTATTCCCCGGGTGCGGCTGGCCCACTTGCCTACGCCTGTGGAAGAGTTGACTCGGCTCCGGCAGGAAATAGGTGGAGGCCCGCGTCTGTTCATAAAGCGTGATGATGCAACGGGTTTGGCGGTGGGGGGCAATAAGGTACGCAAGTTGGAGTTTTTGGTTGCTGATGCGTTGCACTGTGGAGCCGATACCCTGATAACGGCGGGTGGGGTCCAGTCTAATCACGCCCGCATGACGGCAGCGGCCGCCAACCGTTTTGGGTTGGACGCGGTCTTGGTATTTGATGGCGATGAAGGGGCACCACTGCAAGGGAATCAACTGCTTGACCGCGTGCTGGGCGCACAGACAAGATTCCTTTCCTTGCCAGCACCGGAGGCGCTGGAAATCACCCGAGAGGAGCTGCGGGAACAGGGGAAGCGCCCTTACGTGATTCCCGTGGGTGGGTCTACTGGCCTGGGCTCTATGGGTTATGTTCTCGCCATGCAGGAACTGGCCGAATGGGGTCGAGACCACGAAACATCCATTGATCATGTGGTTGTGGCGTCCGGTTCAGGAGGTACACAGGCCGGTCTGCAAGCAGTGGTGTGGAGTCAAAATCTCCCCGTCCAGGTGATAGGCATGAGTGTAAGTCGGGATGAAAGGGTTCTGGCCGAGCTGGTTGCCACCATTGCTACGGAAGCGGTGCAACATGTTGGCCTCACCAAGGTCTTTTCTTCAGAAGAGATCACCGTGCGCGATGAATATGTGGGGCCCGGTTATGCACAGGTGACCCCCGAGTGTCTGCGAGCCATTGAGTTGGCGGCCAGAACCGAGGGTATTATTCTTGATCCGGTGTACACAGGCAAGGCCATGGCCGGACTCTTGGATTTGATCAAGCAAGGGTATTTTGCTGAAGATGAGAATGTCGTCTTCATTCATACCGGGGGGATACCCGGTCTTTTCGCTTATGCAGAGCATTTTGCGCTGTAGGAGGAGGATCATCCCATGCAAGCGCTGCTTGATATGACTCCCTGTTAGGGGACAGAACACGATGGTCCTCAGCTGGAAACTGGTTCTATTGAAGCAGGGGAAGCAGTGAGTGCCATGCCTGCTCTAGGGACTGATTCTTTCGGGGGCTGGCGACATGGTACCCATATTCTTTGGGGAAGAAGAGCCATGTCGTGGGCTGGGTCGGATCTGTGCTCGCAGGGGATGGAGTAGAGATCGCCCTCGCGCGCAAGGTGTTCCCCTACGAGGTATTTGCCAAGGAACGCAGATCCTGAACGTGGCGGCCAGGGGAACCACTATGCAAGACATTGCCCCAGAAGTACCCGGTTGTCTGCAGCATCACCGCGGTGCGGCGAGATATCATAGCAGCCACACCGTGCAGTGTAGCCTGTTGGGACGCTCTGCACAGAC
>SLSY01000225.1 GCA_007130145.1 Bacillota bacterium | reverse complement strand
GAGCAGACATCAGACGAGATGCGTCACGCCTTGGAAATGGTAGTCGTTGACGGTACGGGCCAGGGCGCCTATGTTGAAGGGTATCGCATTGCCGGAAAGACGGGCACATCCCAGAAGGTCATTGATGGGGCGGTGGTGCACGGTCATTATATTGCCTCCTTTGTGGGCTTTGCGCCGGCCGATAATCCGGAGATCATCGGCATTGTGATGATTGACGATCCGGTCGGTGCATACTATGGAGGACAGGTGGCAGCACCCTCTTTTGGTGTCATGGCCCGCGATATTCTCCGGTATCTGGAAGTCCCCCCGGCCTTGGGGCATGACATTCCCCAGCCCGGGGCGGAAGATGTTGCCGTGCCTGATGTTACCTACATGCTAGCTGAGGAGGCCGAGACTTTGCTAGCTTCACGGGGTTTTCACCGCCAGGTGCTTGGTGAGGGTTTGGTTGTCATCGATCAGTTCCCTGTAGCCGGGGCGAAAGTATCCCGCGGCACCACCATTATCTGTTATACTGACCGAGGAGGAAGCGATCCGGTAGAGGGAATGATCGTTCCTCGCTTGATCGGAACGACGATCAGGGAGGCAGAGGCGATCTTGCGCTCCTTGGGATTGCACTTGGAGCCTTCGGGCAGCGGGGTAGCTGTAGGCCAGGATCCGGATCCTGGTACAGTGATACCCGATGGTAGTTCAGTGGTCGTGTGGTTTTCCGCTCCGTAGGGAACCATCGTCATTATGAATGTGTTCTGCGAATATTGCTACAGGTGGTGAAGACGTGCTGCTTTCCCATATTGCCGCTCATGTGGGTGCTCGTTGGTCGGGACCGGACGTAACAATACGTGGCATTGCCTATGATTCGCGGCGCGTACAGGCAGGTGACTTGTTCTGCGCCCTGGTGGGGCAGAAGACAGATGGCCATCGCTACCTCGAGGATGCTTTGAACCGGGGCTGTACTGCGCTGATGGTGGAGCATGGCGCCACGGTGCCCGCAGGGACTTCCACCCTATGGGTGGAAGATAGCCGCAGGGCCATGGCCCTGGCCGCCGCGTACTTCAACGGTGACCCCACCTGCCAGCTGCGTTTGTTTGGCGTCACCGGAACCAACGGGAAGACCACCACCACGTTTATGTTACACAAAGTGCTGCAGATGGCGGGGTTTCGCACCGGCCTCATCGGGACCGTGGCCGTCATGCTTGGAGATGACCAGGAACCCGTTACACTAACTACTCCAGAGGCACCCGACTTGCAGAAGCTCTTTGCCCGCATGCACAGAGCTCAGTGTGACTGTGCGGTCATGGAAGTTTCATCGTTTGGGCTGGTGCTGGAACGGGTTCGGGGAGCCCGCTTTGATGCGGGAATATTTACGAATCTAAGTCAGGATCACCTGGAGTTGCACGAGACCATGGAAAACTATCTGCAGGCCAAGGGGCGCTTGTTTACCCAGCTGGCCGAATCTGGCAAGGACAGTTTCGCCGTGCTCAATGCCGACGATCCGGCCAGCTTAAGACTTGCCGATCTTTGTGAAGTGCCTGTTGTTCGTTATGGAATGAAGCAAGATGCCGAGGTGTATGCCCGTGATTTGGACGCGGGGCCGACCGGAAATACTTTCGTGCTGCATACGCCCATGGGACGTCGTAAAGTGCATCAACCCATGGCTGCTCATTTTAACGTTTACAATGCTTTGGCCACTGCGGCCGCAGCCTGGCAGGGAGGCTTGGATCTTGCATGCATTGTGGCAGGGTTGGAAGCCACACGTGGTGTCCCGGGTCGCTTTGAGTTGGTTCATGCCGGCCAGCCTTTTACCGTAGCGGTAGACTATGCCCATACCCCCGATGCTTTGGAGAATGTCCTCCGGTCGGCGCGACAGCTTGTGCCCGGCCGCCTGTTGGTCGTGTTTGGTTGTGGTGGAGATCGAGATCCCATCAAGCGTCCCCTCATGGGACAGGTAGCTGCTCGTTGGGCCGACGTTGTCGTGATTACTTCGGACAACCCGCGCACTGAAGAGCCCATACGTATCATGGAAGAAATCAGGGCAGGACTTGATGGGTCGCAGGCGGTGTGCCATTTGGAGGAAGACCGCCGGGCCGCCATAGCATTGGCGTTGGACATGGCCGCACCGGGGGACTGTGTGATCATCGCGGGCAAGGGTCACGAAACATATCAGGTATTCGGTGACAAGACCATAGATTTTGACGACCGGAAGGTAGCCAGAGAACTGCTTGTAGGGGAGAGGCAGAGTTGAACCGGAGCTTATTCACCATCGAAGACATTCTGGCTGCGACCGGGGGCAAGATTCAAAGAAGGGGTCCCCAGGGAGTCTTTGGCGTTGCTGTCGACAGTCGCAAGGTTGAACCGGGTGACTTGTTCTTGGCGCTGCGAGGAGCCAGGGTGGATGGGCATGATTATGTGGCACAAGCCTTGCGGCGGGGCGCCCACTGGGCGTTAGTGGAGCCCAATCGCAGACTAAACCTTGGTGACGCCCAAGGCGGTCTGACCGAAGTGCCCGATCCGTGGCGCGCCCTCGGCGATTTGGCCATCTACCATCGCCGGAGATATCCGGTGCCGGTGGTTGCTGTCACCGGAAGCATTGGCAAGACCTGCACCAAAGATCTTCTGGCCAGTGTGCTCGGGCAAGGTTTCTGTGTCCTATATAATCGGGGTAATGAGAACTCTGATATCGGCCTGCCGCTGACGCTGTTTCGTCTCCAGCGTCATCACCAGCTGGCAGTGCTGGAAATGGCCATGCGCGGGTCGGGTCAAATCTCCTATTTGACCCACATTGCACCGCCCAACATCGGTGTCATAACGAATATTGATAGTACCCATATGGAACTCTTGGGCAGCATCGAAGCCATAGCCCAGGCCAAGGCAGAACTTTTGGATGCCCTGCCTCTTGACGGAACCGCCGTTCTCAACGGGGATTCTCCTTGGGTACGGAAGGTGGCACATCGCGCGCCGGGAACGATCCTGTGGTTTGGACTCGAGCAGGGCTGTGATTTTACGGCCAAAGACATTGAAAGCCACGGGGAACATGGTGTGTATTTCACCTTGGTGACACCCCAGGGACAGCGCAAGATCGAGTTGCCTGTGCCCGGGCGTCACATGGTGTGCAATGCTTTGGCTGCAGCAGCGGTAGGGGTCACGATGGGCTTGAACTTGGATGATATCGTGCAGGGTTTGGCCGTTGCTTCGGTCAGTGGCATGCGTGGCCAGATTCACCGATCTCACGAACTGATCATTTTGAATGATGCCTACAATGCCCACCCCCAGTCCATGCTGGCGGCTCTGGAGCTACTGCAAGAGCTCGAGGGTGAACGCAAGATCGCAGTGTTAGGTAGTATGCTGGAGTTGGGCGATGATACCTGCTTAGCGCATAGAAGGGTGGGGCAGGCGGTAGCCGCTGGTAAGGTAGATGCCCTCATCACCGTGGGTGAGGAAGGCGCTACCATGGTGGAAGCAGCGGTAGAAGCTGGCCTATCAAGGAATAGCGTTTGCCTTTGCGCTGATAATCGCCAAGCCCAGCAGTGTTTGAGGCGCTGGTTGAAGGCCAGGGATACCGTATTGGTCAAGGGGTCACGTGGGTTGGGTATGGAAGAGATTGTGCGCTGGCTGCAGGCCGGTCTTTGGCGGGGGTCGTGTCAATGTCTGTGAGAACGATCCTGTTAGCCTCGGGAATTTCTGCGGCCGCCGTGCTTGTTCTGGGGCCGTTCTTAATTCCCCTTTTGCGCCACTTACGCGTGGGCCAGAGAGTGCGGGATGATGGTCCCCGTGCTCACCTGGCAAAGCAGGGCACCCCCACCATGGGGGGGATCCTGTTCATCGCCGCAGCTACGCTTGGTTCGGTGGTCGCTATGGCCCTCGGCCCGGAGCGCTACAGTCCGGATCCATTTCCTCAACTCCGTCTGGTTCTCGTCTTAGTCACTATGTTGGGATATGGCGCTTTGGGCTTTCTTGATGACTTTCGCAAAGTGGTGCTCAGACGGCCGTTGGGCCTGCGGGCCCGTGAGAAACTGGCCGGACAACTGCTCATCGCTTTGGTGTTGTTTTATGTTTCAGTACATCACCTGGGGCAGTCCACGGTGATCTCCTTGCCCACCGGTTCATTCAATTATGAGCTGGGTCCCGCATACGTATTACTGGTCGTGGTCATCCTGTTGGGTACGTCCAATGCGGTGAATCTCACCGATGGTCTCGACGGTTTGGCGGCAGGGCTCGCCGTATTTGCGTACGGAGCCTATGCGGTGATAGGATACTGGTTAGAATTGACCGAACTGGCCATCTTTGCGGCGGCCATGGCCGGTGGATGCCTGGCTTTTCTGGCATTCAACTACCATCCGGCCCGTATCTTCATGGGAGATACGGGTTCTTTGGCCCTGGGTGGTGGTCTGGGAGCACTGGCCATCCTGAGCAAGACCGAGCTCCTGTTGCCGGTTCTCGGTGGTGTCTTTGTTGTGGAGACTCTCTCCGTCATGCTTCAAGTGCTCTACTTCCGGCGTACCGGAGGTAAACGCATTTTCCGCATGAGCCCGCTACACCATCATTTCGAGCTCGGGGGCTGGCACGAAGTGCAGGTTGTTCACAGGTTCTGGTTGTTTGGTTTCTTCCTTGCCATCTTGGCTGTCATTCTGCTTGTGGGGGGATAATGAGTGTCCAATCGCTCGCCACGAAGAAGGCGTTCAACGCTCGGGGCCGAGCGTATTGCCCGTGATCCAGATTATCTGCTGTTCTTCGTGGTCGTTGCACTGTTGGGCATTGGCATCGTCATGGTGTTTAGCGCCAGTGCTGTGCGGTCACTGACCGAGTACGGCGACCGCTACTACTTTCTCAAGCGTCAGCTGGTTTGGGCCGTGATGGGTTTGGGCGCTCTTCTCTTTTTTATGAACAGCAATTACCGGGCCTTGAAGTCTGTTGCTGTTCCTATCTTTGTGGTGTCCGTTTTTCTCCTGGTGCTCGTGCTCATTCCTGGTATTGGGCGGGTGATCAATGATGCCCGGCGCTGGATCGGTATCGGCAGCATGGTGTTCCAACCCGCTGAGGTAATGAAACTGAGTCTGGTCGTCTTTTTCTCTGCCGCGCTGTCAAAGAGCAAGGATCAGTTGGCCGGCTTCTTTCGGGGCTTGGCCCCTTACCTAGCACTGGTAGGGCTCATCTTCGCCCTCATCTTGCGCCAGCCCGATCTGGGTACGGGCTTGGCCATTGTGGGCACCGCAGCTTTGATGCTATTTATCGCCGGTGCCAGGTTATGGCACTTGACCGGATTGGGTTTGGCTGCTCTGCCTGTTTTGGTGTGGGCCGTGAAGGCAGAGGAATATCGCATGGTGCGGCTGACGTCTTTCTTGAACCCCTGGGCTGATCCGGGCGATTCGGGATATCAGATCATCCAGGCTCTCTATGCACTTGGTTCCGGAAGGTTCATTGGCGTGGGCTTGGGATACGGGAGACAGAAGTTCTTGTATCTTCCCGAAGCGCATACGGATTTCATCTTCGCTATCATCGGCGAGGAACTGGGATTTTTGGGGGCGATGACGGTCGTGTGCTTGTTTGCTGTTTTGGCCTGGCGCGGTTTTCGTGTGGCCGCCGCCAGTCAGGATCGTTTCGGGTGTCTATTGGCCGCGGGGATCACTACCATGATTACGTTGCAGGCCATCATCAATCTTGGCGTGGTTACGGCTTCTATACCCATTACCGGCATACCGCTTCCGTTCATCAGTTCAGGCGGTTCTTCTTTGGTGTTTACTCTTGCCGGCGTGGGGATGTTACTCAGTGTCTCTCGTTATCGCGAGGCGTGAGCAAGGCAGGTGTGTATTATGCGAGCGATCATCACCGGTGGCGGTACCGGGGGGCATGTGTATCCGGCGCTGGCCATCGTTGACGCCCTCAAGGATATGGCGCCCAATATCCAACTCCTCTATGTGGGGAGTATGCGAGGCATGGAGAGGGACTTGGTGCGGGGAATCCCTGCTATGCAGGTGCGCTTTCTCGAAGTGAGCGGGCTGGTGCGCAAACATCCTCGTGACATGCTAACGGGCGTGGTTCGGGCGTTGAGAGCGTGGTGGCGGGCACGAGGTTTGGTCAAGAGCTTTCGGCCCGATGTGATCATCGGCACCGGCGGCTATGTGTCCGGGCCTGTGGTGCTGGCCGGTGCACAGGCGGGTGTGCCCGTGGTATTGCAGGAGCAAAATGCCTATCCCGGGATGACCAACCGCTGGCTGGCGCGTTGGGCTGCACACGTGTGCGTAGCCTTTGCTCCCGCCCAACCCTTCTTTGCGCGTGCACGTGCGGTGACCGTAACCGGCAATCCCGTGCGCCAAGAGTTTGCCCGGCTTGAGCGCAGAAAAGCCCGGGAGAGCTTGGGTGTGGGTGAAGACGAAAGACTCCTGCTCATTGCCGGAGGGAGCCTGGGGGCGCAGGTCATTGCCGATACTGCTTTGGCGTTGCTCCGTCACCGGGAGTGGGATGAGCGAAATAAGGTGCTCTTGGCGACAGGAAAAAACTACTATGACTACATCATGGAAGAAATGCACAAAAGCAGCATAAAAGTGGGTGAAAATGGAAATGTTATGGTTCGACCCTATATACATGACATGCCTACGGCGATGGTTGCCGCCGATCTAGCCCTGTGCCGGGCTGGAGCGGTTACCGTATCCGAACTCGCGGTATGTGGATTACCGGCGGTGTTGATTCCTTCGCCTAACGTGGCCCACAACGAGCAGGAATACAACGCCCGCGTGTTGGTGGATGCAGGAGCAGGGGTAATGATCACCGAAGAAGGCAGCAAGGCAGCGCAAGCGGCTCTGCCCGTGGTGATGGAATTGCTCCAAGATCGGTCGCGGATGGAATTGATGAGAAAGAAGTGTCTTGAACAGGCCAAACCCGACGCGGCCCGGACGATCGCGCGCATTGCCTTGGAATGCGCGACCAAGCGTCTGCCATAGAGGGGGCTGTTGCTTGGGAGGTATGGGGACAAGCATAAAGCACGGCGGGTATAGCCATGGCATACTATGGAGGCAAATCCATTTTGAGCTTCCGATAGGAGGCGGCATATAGTGAAGCATGTTCATTTCATTGCCATTGGCGGATCGGGTATGAGCAGTCTGGCCCGCATTCTCCTGGCCAAAGGGTATCGTGTGTCGGGCTCTGATGTGGTGGCGTCGCCTCTAACCGATTGTCTGCAAAAACTTGGTGCCATTGTCCATCTGGGGCACCACGCCACCCACGTTGGCGGTGCGGATCTGGTGGTGGTCTCCTCAGCCATTCGCGAGGACAATGAAGAGTTGGTACACAGTCAAGACATGGGAATACCCGTCATCCACCGGGGCGAGCTGCTTGCGGTGCTCATGAGGCAACGTCGCGGTATTGCCGTGGCAGGTGCGCATGGTAAGACCACCACAGCCGCCATGATCTCCACCGTCCTGGACTTGGCGGGCTATGATCCAACGGTGGTGGTCGGTGGCGAGATCACCGGCATGGGGAGCAATGCCAGGCTGGGTGAGGGAGACTATTTGGTGGCCGAGGCCGACGAAAGCGACGGTTCATTTCTGAAACTAGATCCTCATGTTGCTGTCGTCACCAACATCGATGATGATCATCTCGAATACTATGGCACCATGGAGCGCCTCGAACAGGCCTTTTGCCAGTTTGTTATGGGCGTGCCCCCGGATGGGTTCCGCGTCTTGTGCGGTGATGACCCCACACTGCGCCGGCTATTCGGCCTTGAGGCTCAGCGGGTGCACTGGTATGGATTTGGTGAGGAGAATCACTGGCAGGCGAGGGACTTGAAGACGAAGCAGTGGGGCTTGTCCTTTGATGTCTATCGTGAGGGGGCAAGGCTGGGCGGGGTCGAGCTTCAGGTCGTGGGCCGCCACAATGCTCTCAATGCGCTGGCCTCCATCGCGGTGGCAGAGGGCATTGGCATTGGTTACGAAGAGGCAGCCCATGCTCTGGCTGAGTTTCAGGGTGTGGTGCGGCGTTTGCAATGGATGGGAGAAGGGGGCGGTGTGCGGGTGATGGACGATTACGGTCATCACCCGACAGAGATCCGGACAACACTGCAGACGTTGGCCCAGCATGTCTCGGGCCGAATCATCTGCGTCTTTCAACCTCACCGTTACGCCCGTACCCGGCGTTTGTACCGCGAGTTTGGGCGCGTATTTGACCGGGCATGGCAGGTTGTCCTCATGGATGTTTTTCCGGGACCCGGAGAGCATCCGGAACCTCATGTGAACAGCGGAATGATCGCCGAGAGTCTCCGCCAAAACGGAAAGAAGGTTGTTTGGGTGCGTGAACGGAGTGCGGTCATTGATGAGGCCATTCGTTTAGCGGAGCGTGGCGATGTGATTCTTACCATGGGTTGCGGCGATGTGTGGAGGCTTTGCGCTCCTATGGTGGAGAAACTCAGTGAGGAACACGACGCGCCTTCCGTACGTAGTATATAGAGCTGGCGAAGCCACGGCCTGGAGGTGGAGGGGTTTGCAATACATCATAGATGGTGGCGTGCCATTGCAGGGAACCGTGCGGATCAGCGGGGCCAAGAATGCCATTTTGCCACTTCTAGCGGCCACGGTTCTGGCCAGCCAGAAGTGTTTGATTCATGACGCTCCGGCCCTCAATGATGTTGCTGTGATGGCTGAGATACTGCGGCGTTTGGGTGCGAGCGTGCGCTGGCTGGAGGACAACGGTGGCAGGGTCCTGGAGGTGGATCCACGGCATATTTGTGTGAGTGAGGTTCCCGATGATTTGGTCCGACAGATGCGCTCTTCCATTTTTCTCATGGGCCCTCTGTTGGGTCGACTGGGGCGAGTGCGCGTTGCCTATCCGGGGGGTTGTGCTATCGGGCCCCGTCCCATTGATCTGCATCTAAGAGGCCTAGAAGTGCTGGGAGCGCGGATTCATGAGCGGTTCGGCTACATAGACGCTGAAGCAACACAGCTGGTGGGTCGCGAAGTCCATCTGGATTTTCCCAGTGTAGGCGCCACCGAGAATGTGATGATGGCAGCGGTTCTGGCCCAGGGTGTGACGGTCATCCGTAATGCTGCCAAGGAACCAGAAATCGTTGACCTGCAAAATTTCCTCAATCACATGGGCGCGCGTATCAAGGGCGCGGGTCTAGACGTGATTCGGGTGGAAGGGGTCGAGCGTCTTGGTGGTGCCGAGTATGCCGTCATCCCTGACCGTATCGAGGCAGGCACGCTCATGGTTGCTGCCGGGATTACCGGGGGAGAACTTTTGATCGACAATTGCATTCCAGAGCACCTCGACGCCATTACTGCCAAGTTGCGGGAAACCGGCACCTTTGTGGAAGAATCCACCAATCGGATCCATGTTCGCGCTGCTGACCGGCTCATAGCCGTGGATATCAAGACCTTGCCTTATCCCGGTTTTCCCACAGATATGCAGCCACAGATGATGGCATTATTGTGTCTGGCCGAAGGCACCAGCATTGTCACCGAAACGATCTTCGAGAATCGCTTCAAGCATGTGGAAGAACTGCGTCGGATGGGTGCCCAGATCAAGACCGAAGGTCGTACGGCGGTGATTCGCGGTGTACCTATGTTATCGGGGGCAGCGGTGGAGGCGACGGATTTGCGCAACGGAGCCGCACTGATTCTGGCTGGGTTGGCCTCAGAGGGTACCACGCTGGTGAACGGAGTCTCTCATGTTGAGCGAGGATATGAACAGCTGGAACTAAAACTGGCTCAGGTGGGTGCACGCATAAGAAAGAGCGTCTAGCTCTTTCCTAGTAGCTTCCGGTGTGCTATCATGAAAAGTGAAACCTCGAATGGGGTGGTATGGTGGCCCGAACTCGGAAGATTGTGCTATTCTTGCTTCTGCTCTTTCTCTTGAGTACGGGTGTATTCGTTTTTTTGCATTCCCCTGGATTTTACCTGTCCGCTTTTGACGTTTCGGGGCATCGCCAGTTGACAGAGGACGAAGTGATCCAACTCAGTGGCCTGCTGTACGGCGAACACCTCATGGTTGCGTTTGACAATACGGTACGCGACGCCATCACGGCCAGTCCGTGGGTTGCCGATGCTCGCGTGCGTATGTCGTATCCGGGCACCGTTGTCATCACCATCCGGGAGAGAACACCGGTGGCCTTACTCATCATTCCCGGTAGCGGTTTCTATCTGGTGGATGCCAGAGGCTTTCCCCTCGCAGAGAAGTCCGGTCCGGGTGTAGATTGGATGATCATTACCGGCATGAGCCACAGCGATATGGCCCGTGACGACCGACCAGCGAGTTATCGGTTGACCACCGCCCTTAGGGTGGCACAAAGGGCCCAGGATGTAAGCCTCTCCCTCCCGGTTCAGGAAGTTCATGTGAACCAGCAAGGCGAGGTGGAACTGTTCATGGCCGCAGGGGTGCGAGCCCTTCTTGGCACGATAGGAGCCGACTTAGGGCATCTACTCCAGGTTCTCGAAACAGTGCTTGTAGCGTTGGGTGACGAGGCCCGGTCTGTCGATTATGTGGACCTGCGCTTCGAGCGTCCGGTAGTACAGAAGCGATAAGGAGGGTACCCCGATTGCGCGCAAGAAGCGGACAACTCATGCTCATCCTCGTATTCGCTGTTCTGGGACTGATGGTTACGGCCCAGTTCCGAACGGAGCAGCGCCTGGCCGAAGTTCTTCCTTATCGCCGGGTGGAAGAACTGGCAGCTGCGCTCAAAACCGCAGAGTCAGAGAGGGATTTGCTGCGTCAGGAGGTTGGTTTGCTCCGCAGCCAGCTGGCTGACACTCTCGCATCGGAGAGTGCGATGTGGATGGCCCTCGATGACGAGCTGCGCAAACTCAGGATCATGGCGGGGGTGGAAGAGGTCACGGGCCCCGGGGTGCTTGTGGTCATGGAGGATTCGACCCGCCCCTCAACATGGTCTGAGGACCCTAATGCTTATCTTATCCACGACGATGATGTGTTGAAGGTGGTGAATGAGCTGAGAGCCTCCGGTGCTGAAGCGATTTCCATTAACGGACAACGGCTAACGAGTCTCAGTGAAATTCGCTGCACGGGTCCCACCATATCGATCAACGGAACGCGCGTGGCTCCACCCCTCACCATATTGGCCATTGGCGATCCGCACACCCTAGAGACGGGTTTGCGCATGCGAGGAGGCGTGGCAGACCAGCTGGGATTGTGGGGCATCGAAGTAAGGATCAAGCGCGAAGACGTGCTGGTGATACCCGCTTTTGCGGGCGCCCTGACGTGGCAATATGCACGGGTGGTGGGAGGAGCCAAGCAATGACGCTACTTTTGACTCTAATGGGGCTCGTCGGCGGTATTTTGCTGGGCTGGAATATCCCGCTGCGCATTTCCTCCTTGGTTGCCCGTTATCTTTCCGTGGCGATTTTGGCCGGATTGGATTCAGTGTTGGGAGGTGCCCGGGCCGAATTAGAGGGCGACTTTGACGGTTTGGTTTTTGGTACGGGCTTTTTTGCCAACACACTTTTGGCTGTCGGATTCACCTATGTGGGTGACACGATCGGGGTTGAGCTCTACCTGGCAGCCGTCGTTGCCCTGGGTATCCGCATTTTCGATAATCTAGGAGCATTGCGGCGAATTCTGTTGCAGCGGTATGTGAAAAGAGGTTATTAAATGTCTCTGTGGAAACGTAGTCACGGGAGGTGAAGCCGTGCCCCGACGCGATTGTGTGGTTGGTCTCGACATAGGAACCAGCAAGGTGGCAGTCGTCGTGGGCCAGTCCACGGGTGAAGGTAGGGTTGACATCATCGGTGTGGGGACAAGCCCCGCTACCGGTATGCGGCGCGGAGTCGTCGTTGATATTGACAGCACCGTGGAGTCCATCAGCGAAGCCTGTCAGCAAGCCGAACGTATGGCCGGAGTCAGCATCAAATCGGTGCAAGTGGCTGTGGGCGGTCCGCATCTTACGACGACCAATAATCGTGGTGTAGTGGCGGTGTCTCGGGAGGATCGGGAGATCACCCCGGAAGATCAGGCGCGGGTCTTAGAGGCCGCCCGTATCTTGAGCATGCCCTCGGACCGCGAAGTGGTTCATGTTCTCCCGCGGCAATTCATCATCGATGGCTATGACGGTGTTCGCGATCCCATCGGAATGATGGGCATTCGTTTAGAGGTAGAGGCCCTGATCGTGACCGGTGCCATTACATCACTTCAGAACATGCTACGCTGCGTCTATAAGGCGGGCTTGGATGTGGATGATGTGGTGCTTTCGGTATTGGCCAGCGGCGAGACGGTCTTGCATGCGTCAGAAAAGGATCTCGGCGTTGTTTTGGTGGATATCGGGGCTGGCACCACGGATGTGGCCATTTTTGATCAGGGCAGTTTGTGGCAGGCCGGTGTCATTCCCATTGGGGCCGGATACATAACAAACGATATCGCCGTGGGCCTGCGCACACCGGTGCAGCAGGCCGAGGCCATCAAAGTCATGCACGGATTGGCCGAGGTTGCGGCCAGCAAGGATGATGTGTTTTTTGACCTACCAGCCATGGCCGGTGATGGTGACCGCCAGATCTCCCAGAGTATGCTGGCTACCATCATAGAAGCACGTGTGCAGGAACTTTTGGATCTAATCTGCCAAAAGATCAAGTTATTTGGTTTTCCCCATGTGCTTCCTGCTGGCATGGTGATGACCGGGGGCGGATCTCGTCTGACTGGTATATCTCGCGCTGCCCATCAACATCTGGATATGCCGGTGCGCATAGGAAGTCCGAAGGTCGGCGGAGGCCTGGAGGATATTGTGCGCGATCCAGCCTTGGCTTGCAGTACGGGTTTGGTGTCCCGGGCTCTAACGGGCAGAAGCAGTCGCAACACCTCGCCGGAAGGCAGGCGCCTCCGGGGGTGGTTTGCGTCCATAAAAGATTGGTTTAGGGAGTTTCTATAGAGATGGAGGGACGGAGCGAGTGGTTGAATTCGATCTGGGAGAAGAGCGGTTTGCACATCTAAAAGTAGTAGGGGTAGGCGGTGGAGGCAGCAACGCGGTCAACCGCATGATTGATGCGGGTCTCAGCGGGGTTGATTTCATCGCCATCAACACCGATGCTCAGGCTTTGACCTTGTCTAATGCCCTGCACAAGCTGCAGATAGGTGAGAATATTACCCAAGGTTTAGGAGCTGGCGCCGATCCGGATGTTGGCCTGAGGGCGGCCGAAGAGAGTCGCGGCAAGTTAGAAGAAGCCTTAGAAGGGGCCAACATGGTCTTCATTACCGCGGGGATGGGGGGGGGCACCGGCACAGGGGCAGCTCCGGTGGTAGCCGAAGTGGCCAGACAGGCGGGTGCTCTCACCGTGGGAGTGGTGACGAAACCGTTTTCCTTCGAGGGGAAGCGCCGCACCAGCGTAGCCCAGCACGGAATCGATGTGCTGCGCGACAGTGTGGATACACTGATTACCATTCCCAATGATCGGCTGCTTAAGGTGATCGAGAAGAAGACCTCGATCGTACAGGCATTTCGCGTGGCCGACGACATTCTGCGCCAAGGAGTGCAAGGCATCTCCGATCTCATTACGGTACCGGGCCTGATCAATTTGGACTTCGCCGACGTCAGGACCATCATGATGGAGACCGGTACCTCTCTTATGGGTATTGGCGTGGGTAAGGGAGATGATCGGGCTATTGATGCGGCGCGAATGGCGATTTCCAGTCCCTTGCTGGAAACTTCCATTGATGGAGCCCGCGGCGTTTTGCTCAATATCACTGGTGGGGCGGATCTAGGTCTCTTCGAGGTCAATGAGGCGGCCGAGATCATAGCTCAGGCGGCTGACCCGGAAGCAAACATCATTTTCGGTGCTGTGATTGATGATGAATTGGGTGATGAAGTCCGCGTCACCGTCATTGCCACCGGTTTTGAGGCGCGCCGGCCCAAGAAAGTGGGCGGCCAATCGCTGCCGCGGTCCATGGAACTGGATCTCAAGAGCGGGAGCGAGGAAGAACTTGAGATTCCTACGTTCTTGCGCAGACGACGGGGCGACAGTAGTTGACGTGAAGGTCCCTCACTCTTAGCTTTTCTGGGGGTCGTGCTGTACGGCCCCTTTTCTTCATGGATTCTGTTTCGACCGCATGGTGTAGCACTCTTCGACCCTGCTCCCATTGTATAATCTTCCCATCAGTCATAAGGCTTGTTGCCCTTGGCATAACTGTAGTACATGGTGTGGCAGGGGGAAGGAGGGGTCTCGATGTGGTGCGCTATGTTTACGTAGATGTTCTGTTGGGACTCAACTTCGCGGTCAATTATCTTCTGTCAGTCCTGACGGTACGCTACCTGCAAATCCGCGTTTCTCCCCTTCGTCTATTTGCTTTTGTCGGCGTTGGTGCATTGTATTCCACCGTCTGCGTCGTAGGCCAGTGGCATGCTG
Source organism: Bacillota bacterium (assembly GCA_007130145.1). Lineage (GTDB taxonomy): Bacteria > Bacillota > Sulfobacillia > UBA8153 > UBA8153 > SLSY01. The sequence goes on along the minus strand of SLSY01000225.1, from coordinate 4,460 downwards.
CCTCCGGGCACTTGGGGCAACTGGTGCTGACCGTTGCTTTGCTGAGGATATTGCTTCCGATCAGTACTTGGCACACCCGGGGCAAAGTAGCGGCCACGTTCACGCTCCTATCTTGGATGGTGGCCGGGGCAGCTTATGCTCTCCATCATATGCAGCCGCCGCTCTTTGCTGTGCGCTGGTGGGTCCCCTTGATAGCGGTGGGTGTAACTGCTCTACCTGCGGGTTTAGCCTGGCAGGCGCTGCTTACGCAGAGGTGGGAGGAGAAACACTGTGTACGGGTCACGGTTGTGGTAGGGGAGAAGACGGCCGGTTTCGTTGCCTTTTTAGATACCGGGAACCAGCTAGCAGATCCCCTCACCGGCTTACCTGTCATTGTGGCCGAAAAGGCCGCACTTTGGGGTGTGTTGGAAGAGAATACCATATGGGCGGCGACCAACCTGCAGGCCTTGCTCGATGCCAAAGCATGGCATGACCGACTGCATGTCATACCCTATCGAAGCGTGGGGACCGAGGAGGGGATGTTGGTGGGTTTTAGACCGGATGAGATATGGGTTCACAGTGCCGATGGCATGCATCGTTGTGGTCAGGCGGTTGTGGCAGTTTACGGAAGCACGCTGTCAACGGGTGGAGGATATCAGGCGATCGCACCGCCGGCACTCATGCGCGCTGCCTAGCAGAGGATGAGAAGGAGTGGTGGAGTCATGCCGGAGATATGGCCCAGGATGACGCGATGGGCTAAGCTATCTTGGTTGCGCATAGGGCGTCTTCTCAGGCTGGTCACCACCAAGGCCATCCTGTACGTGGGAGGGAATGAAGCACTGCCCCCTCCCCTGAGCAGCGATGAGGAAGTATCGCTGTTGGGGCGGTTGGAGCACGGGGATCACAAAGTGAAGAAGGTGTTGATTGAGCGTAATCTCAGGCTGGTGGTCTACATTGCGCGCAAATTTGAGAACACGGGCGTGGGCATCGAAGATCTGGTGTCCATCGGTACCATCGGTCTTATCAAGGCCGTCAGCACCTTTGACCCGACCAAACGCATCAAACTGGCTACCTATGCATCCAAATGTATTGAAAACGAAATCCTCATGTATTTGCGACGCACCAGTCGTATGCGCTATGAGGTATCCTTTGATGAACCCCTCAATATTGATTGGGATGGGAATGAACTTTTGCTGTCTGATGTGATGGGTACGGATGAGGATCTCATCTACCGGGATCTGGAAGAAGAGGTGGATCGCTTACTGCTGGAGCGAGCGTTGGAGCGCTGCAATGGGCGCGAACGAACCATTGTGGAAATGCGCTTTGGTCTGCGCGATGGGTCGGAACGTACCCAGAAGGAGGTTGCCGATGTACTGGGCATTTCTCAATCCTACATATCGCGATTGGAGAAAAGGATCATGAAGCGTTTGCGTCGAGAGATTCAGCGTATGGAATAGAATATTTCGGTACGCTGGCATAGAGAAGGGACCGCTATCTTCAGCGGTCCCTTCTTTTTCGCATAAATGTCTCAATGCCAGGCAATAATCAACAGAAGAAGCACCACCAATGTGTTTTGGAGGATGGAGTCTGGCGTGGCAAACAAAGTTGAGATCTGTGGAGTCAATACCGCGAAACTACCCGTGCTGGGTAACGTCCGAATGCGTGAACTGTTCGTGGAACTTGAATCCGGCGATGAGTCAGCGCGGGAGACACTCGTCAACGGTAATCTGCGGCTGGTACTCAGTGTCATCCAGCGCTTCCATAACCGGGGAGAGTGCGTTGATGACTTATTCCAGGTGGGGTGCATTGGGTTGATGAAGGCCATTGACAACTTTGATCTAGGGCAAAACGTCCGTTTCTCAACCTATGCTGTGCCCATGATCATCGGAGAAATCAGGCGCTACCTTCGAGATAACAACCCGGTACGGGTCAGCCGGTCTTTGCGCGACATTGCTTACAAGGCGTTGCAAGTGAGGGATGGCCTGGTCAGTAAGCATGGGCGGGAACCGTCCCTTGGTGAGATCGCCGAGGCCATGGCGATGCCCACCGAGGAAGTAGTCTACGCCCTCGACGCCATTCAGGAACCGGTATCGTTGTTTGAACCCATTTATCATGATGGAGGAGACCCCATATTCGTCATGGACCAGGTCGGTGATGAACGTCAGGAGGATACGCATTGGCTGGAAGGCATATGCATTCGCGAGGCCATGCTCAAGCTCAGCCAGCGCGAACAGCACATTGTATCGCTTCGCTTCTTTGCGGGCAAGACACAAATGGAGGTCGCCTCAGAAATCGGGATCTCGCAGGCGCAGGTGTCTCGTTTGGAAAAGGCTGCTCTTCTCCACATGAGAAAACACATGACAGTAGAGGAGGCAAACGGATGAAATCAGGACTGCTTCTGGTCTTGGCCATGGCTTTGCTTTTGTCGAGCATGAATTGGGCTGAGCGCTACCACTACGTGGAAGCGTGGAACGCAGAGAATCTGATTCGACTGCACGTGGCGGCCCACAGTGACCAGGCCGAGGACCAAGAGGTCAAATTGAAGGTGAAAGATGCGGTCGTCGAGGAACTGTCTCCCGCACTCAGCGAAATGGAAACGGTGCGTGAGGCCCGAGTCTATCTATCCGGTTACGTGGCATCGTTGGAGCAGAACTTGCAACAGATGCCTGAACTGTCAGGCCGCGCGGTTCAGGTCCGGTTGCTGACCGAATGGTTCCCGCATCGTCGCTATGGTGATATAGCGTTGCCGCAAGGAGAGTATTACGCCCTACGGGTTGATATCGGCCAGGCACAAGGCGCCAACTGGTGGTGTCTTCTCTTCCCACCTCTGTGTCTGGTGGATGCGGCCGTAGATTATGAGATGCTCCCACCCAACCCCGGTGTTCAGCTGGTCAGTGAAGATGAAATAGAGCGCGTTCCCACGCGACTGCGCTGGGCAATATGGGAATATCTACAGGGGCTCGGCTGGTGGTCGTCAGGGCGAAAACCGTAGCCGGGTTCTCCACCCAACCCTTCTTCCGCTTGCAACCGATTCTAATCCCCGTATCGCCGCTTCCCATGATCATGGAAAGCATCTTTTGCCTTGCCAGCGTTTGTTCATGCCAACGGTTCCACAATCAGAAGGCTCTGGCGGGAAACCCTTCCGTCTGGGGCCATATACATATAGGGAAGGGGCAGCAAAGGGGTGGTAGGCATGGTGAGGATCTCGGATCTGGAGAACCGTGATGTCATCAACATAGCAGACGGACGTCGCATGGGAAACGTGGTGGATCTCGAACTGGATCTGGAATCGGGGCGCATTCAGGCCATTGTGGTGCCGGGAAGTCAGCGTTTGCTGGGCCTTTGGGGCAAAAGTGACGAGATCGTCATTGCATGGGACAAGATCAAGAAGATCGGTGCCGATGTCATCCTGGTTGAAGTTACTCTAACCTGAGGTAAAGGGGGAAGAGTGTGTCGGCATTCTTGGAAGTTCTCGTGTGGAACCCCGGCAACTATCAAGACATTCTGGTGGCCTTTAGCACGCGCCGGGGCGGGATGAGTGCTCTCCCCGTGTCCGGTCTCAATCTGGGCTTTCATGTTGGTGACAGGCGTCACTTTGTTCTCAACAATCGCTTCAAGCTTCTACATGCGCTCGGCTTACATCCTGACAGTATGGTGATGGGTGAACAGATCCACGGTGCTCACGTGCGAGTGGTGGACGGACAGCATGCCGGTCGCGGTGCTTGGTGTCACAAAGAAGCGCTTCCCCACACCGATGCCATGGTTACCAGCACTGCGGGACTCGTTCTGGCCGGATGCTATGCCGACTGTGTTCCGGTGTTTATCATGGATCTGGCACAAAGAGCCATCGCATTGGTTCATGCTGGCTGGAAAGGAACCGCCGCCCATATCGCTGTCAAGACCTATCAGATCATGCGCCAGTTCTTTGTTTCCAAGCCCGAGGACTGTGTAGCGGTGATCGGTCCAGCCATCGGCCCGTGCTGTTATCAGGTGGATGAACTGGTGCGTCGTGCCATGAGATCGCGCTGGTGGTGGCAGAGTATTCATAGCTGCGAGGGTAACTTCTACCGCGTGGATTTGGCCTTGGCCAACCAGTTGCAGTTGGAGTCGCTCGGCATAACAACACAGAACTCTTCTATCTGCACCAGTTGTGACCAACGATTCTACTCTCACCGGCGCGATGGGGATCAAACCGGTCGCATGTTGGGACTGGTCAGCATCAGGCAGGATGCAGGGAATGGGTGCTTGCCCAGAGAATAGGCAACCTAGTCATATATTTGCGAGGTGCTGTCTATGGGCAAGTCACCCGGCCGTAGTCGTGCCCGCGGTCGGCGGTCTGTGTCCAGCCGGTGGCCCTATGCTTTTGCAGCCGTTGTGATCGTTCTTTTGGCCACAGTAGGACGGGGTCTTGTGACTCAGCATCTGCTACAGACGTACACAGCCGAGGTTGGGCGGATCGAAAGCACGATTGATCTGCGTGG
>SLSY01000183.1 GCA_007130145.1 Bacillota bacterium | reverse complement strand
CTATTCGCAGTGAGACTGCTCCCGTACCTCGTCCATGCTGCCGCTACGATAACCTTCCAGATCCAGCGCCACATAAGTGAAGCCCGCTCGCTTGAGCACCTCGATGATAGCATGCCGTTGAGTTAGCGCCCGCTCCAGCTCACCGCTCCCCACTTCCAGCCGGGCAATGGCACCGTGATGGCGCAAACGCAGTGAAGAGAACCCCAGCTGGCCCAGTTCTTCCTCTCCTCGCCTAACCTGATGCAGTCGTCCGGGAGTGATGCGACTCCCATAGGGAAAGCGCGTGGCCAAGCAGGGCAGGGATGGTTTTTTCCAGGTCTCCAAGCCCAGTTGACATGACAAGCGGCGAATGTCGCTCTTGGTAAAGCCGTGGGTTTGCAGGGGACTCAAAACCCCCAGGGCGCGGACGGCCTGACGGCCCGGCCGATATTCACCCGCATCCGAGCAGTGGGAACCTTCCAGCACGATGCCGTGCCCCTTAGCCTGCGCCAGCTCCAACAACGAGGATAAAATAACATGTTTGCAGTGAAAGCACCGATCATCCGAATTCCCCCCTACCTCGGGAATGGCCAGTAGATCCACGATCAGCTCGCGATGCTCGACTCCCAATTCCCTGGCTACTCTGCGCGCTCGCTCCAACTCCTGGGGCAGAAGTAGTTGGGAGACAAGGGTCGCGGCCAGTGCTCTGCCTCCCAGAGCATCACGGGCCGCTCTCAGCAAGAGTGCACTGTCAACGCCGCCGGAAAAGGCAACCACCGCCCCATCATACGTCTTCACTTCCTCGGTAAGCCGCCGGTATTTCTGTTCAGCCGACACCATTTCCACTCATCCCCCCGCTGGGCCAATCGGTACACATGGGGTTCCCACCCACATCCTTGGCCCCCATTCGCCGCCGTAGCGCACGCCACCTTCCTGCCGTCCGGGACCGTGCATGCGCCCATCTTCACGCGTCGAGGGTGAACTGCCAGGCACACCACGCGCTATCATCTTCGACCTGGGGCGGGCAGGACAGACACTCGGTTTCGATCTGTTCGTCGATGGCCTGAGCAAACCCCTGGTACTCAACCATACCCACCGACCGGCAAGGGAAGGCGTCCATCCCCTTGCGCCGGCGCGCGGCCTGCACCCGGCAGTCAATCATGCGCAAGATAAGGGTCCTGTCACTAACACGCTCTATCTGTTGTTCATTGATGTGGGCATAGAGGCGTCGCTCCAGGGCAAAGTGCAAACCGTCCAGCCCGCTGTTTTTCGGAAGCTGCCAGCGCTTTTGTATGCGCTTGGCTTCAAGCACGGTAAAGCGGGCCATGGCCTCCTCGTCCAGACGAATGGCCATCTCCATGCCCAGAACGGACTCAACTGCTTGAAACCATAAACCATCATGTGCCAGCCACAGCTTGGCCGCATCCTCCAACAGGTCTGCCAACTGTTCGGATTCCAGCTTCCCAAAGTCCACCACCGTGCATTCCCCTTTCTTTCAACCCGAAACCACCTTGGCCAAACCAGCAGCAGGGAACCGCCGTCGCGTCATCCTCCCGCAGGATACGTTCGGGCGACGGGCTCCACTGAGTTCATTCATTCCGCATTCTAACTTCGACGCCAGCGGCTTTGATCCTGTGCAAGAGCCCTTGAGCAGAGGGACCGATACTCGCCGAAAAAGCCAACAGGATCCACGGAACCAATTGGCGAAGATAACGTCCAACATAGACAGATGTCACGAAAGCAATAGAGTTTCATTGTTATGCTGGATTCTTGGACCAAAGAGAGGAGTTAGTGTGATGAAACGTAAGAGATTCTCGTTTGTGATCATTTGTCTTGTGACCATGTTGGCGCTGGCCGTGCCGCACCTGGGAGTCGGAGCAGAGCCCGCCGATGTGGACTGGGAAACGGTTGAGTTGGAGGAGCTGCCGGCCGGTGTGGCGCGCTGGGTCCAGGCACATCACCGCCAACACGGGGTCCATGTGCTACCGGCAGGAGAGGTGAGGTATGTACTCGTAGCGTGGGGCGAGAAGCCCACAGGTGGATACTCACTCAACGTCTCCCATGTGACCAAAAGCCATCTGGGTACCATCGACGTGGTCTGCGAACTGAGTGTTCCTGATCCCGACGAGATGGTTACCCAAGCTCTCACCTATCCCTACCAAGTCATCGCTCTGGACGCGGGCAACGAGACCATCGTCGTCAATTTCCTGGGAGATTCCTGGTTGGGCGATGCTCTGGGTCAGCCCAGCGAGGACGATGCCGATGTAGTCATGAAGGCCAATCTGGGTGATGGTGATGTCGCTCCCAATCCCCTGGTGGTATGGGGACGAGCGCGCGTCTACGAGGCTACCTTGGAGTTGGTGGTAGAGGATGGGCACTATCACCTGTCAAAGGACACCATCACCGTATCCACGGGTGCACCAGATTGGGCGGAGTTTGCCGTTGTCATCACTCTGGATGCTTACACGAGTGCCGCCGGCAGCATCATCGCCCAGGTAGAGGACGTCAAAGACGGCGAGATCCATGAAGTAAGCACGATACCCATCACCTTTGGTACGGTCTCGCTACCCTTTGAGGATTTGGCGGGACACTGGGCCGAAGCCTCCATCCGTACCGCCATCCGTTCTGGGATCATCCACGGTTATCCCGACGGGACGTTTGCACCCGAAGGCATGGTGACCCGAGCAGAATTCTTCAAAATGCTGGTGGCCAGCCAACTGGACGGCCAGGAACCCAACGATTCGGATACAGAGATCCCCTTTGAGGATGCCAAGGATCACTGGGTACGAGACTACCTGCGCTGGGCACTGGATGAGGGTTGGTTGCCGGAAATGGACTTTTACGGCATGAATATCGGACCGGATGAGATCATTACACGCCAAGAAATGGCCATGGTCATTGCCCTGGTGGCGGCTCTTGAGGCCACGGATGAGCCGTTGGACTTCACCGACGCTGCTGCCATCGACAGTGATCTGGCTGCCTACGTGGCAGCGGCGGTAGAGCATTCTTTACTGTTGGGCTATCCCGATGGTTCCTTCCGCCCGCACGCGGGACTCACCCGCGCCGAAGCGGTGACCGTGGTCTGGCGAACAGCCTGGTACTTGCAAGCTGACCCGGAGAAACCCTCCGCTCCCTCGCTGGGCTTTCGTTATGACTTCGCCGACGGCAAGCAGGGTTGGCAGGGCGATTTCACCGACCTTCCGGCTGACTACGAAGAGGACCTCTACCGATTAGAGTTTGGATGGGCCCCGTTGCCCGAGGAATTGGAACGGGATGAACATGCCTTGAGAATTGGCGGCAGCAACGCCTCCGATGACCTCTTCATGTATGTGCGCAAGGGGCTCACAGCGGCCGACGGCATTGAAGCTAACACCACCTATCGCATCACGTTCCAGGTGGAACTGGCCACCAACGCGCCCGCGGGTGCGGTTGGTATCGGCGGGCCTCCAGGAGAAGCAGTCTGGGTCAAGGTGGGCGCTGCCCCCTTTGAACCCGTCCCAATGGTTGAGGAGGCCATGGGCATCCCTTACATTCTGCCCACTGTGGATAAGGGGCGCCAGAATGATGACGGCGAGCATGCCATCCGCATCGGCGACGTCGCCAAGGTGGAATGCGATGAGTTCGACGTTTATGAACTCAAGACCCTGGACAACCGGGATCAGATCTTCGAGATGACCTCTGATTCCGAAGGAAACCTGTGGATTTTCGTCGGCACCGACTCGGGCTTTGAGGGGCGGACCGTACTTTACTACAACCAGATCATGGTCAACCTGGAGAAGGTCGAGTAGCACATCATAACAACCAAGGGCCGCTGTCTCCGTCCGGAGGGGGGCGGCCCCTTTCCTTTTGCCCGGCCGCTACGAACGAACTACCGCCACCATCATGAGGAGGGAAGATGGATGCAATCAAGAGTGCTACGGGCATTTTTGGCACTGGTGATGACCACCGCCCTCTTGTCGTGTTCTGCCCAAGATGCGACTCCCGCAGGGATGAGCCCGGTCCCGGCACCACCACTACGTGAGGCTCGTACGGACCAAAGCGATGTGGCCGAGGCCATCTTCGGCCGGCGCTCAGAACGTCGGTTCACCGGTGATGCTCTCCCCTCTCAAACTCTGGCTGATCTCCTCTGGTCCACCATTGGCCTGACGGTGGACGGGAGCACCGGAGCGACCCGAGCCGCTCCATCAGCTGGTGCTACCAACCCCCTCGTCGTCTATGCCGTGGTCAAGCGAGTAGAGGAGGTGGAGGCCGGAGTCTACCGGTATGAGAGCACCGACCACAGTGTAACGATGGTAAGACCTGGACTGGTCACCGAAGACTTGGTAGCTGTGGTATGGGGCCAAGAATTTGTGGGACGGGCACCGCTTGTCATCATCCTGACGGCTGATATTTCTCGCACCACCGACCGCTACGGGGAACGAGGCGAGCGTTACGTCTTCATGGAGGCCGGGCACGCAGCCCAAAACGTCTGTCTCATGGCTCAAACCCGGGGACTGGGAACGACGGTGGTGGGAGCGTTTCAGGACGATGCCCTAAAGGAGTTGCTGGCGGCGGATGAGGATCCGCTGCTGGTAATCCCAGTGGGCGTGCCTGAACGCTGAGTGGGGCACCTAAGGGCCGAATGGCCTTGCCTTTTCCTGATGCAAGACAGTTTCCTTTACCGCGACGTTGCTCCACAGGCTCCGTCCTCCCGCTAGCACGAGGCAGCCGGCGAAACCCGGCTGCCCGATGGACATGCTATTGCCACGGCTCTACCAAAATCCTGACCCGGGATCCCTTACTCGGCTTGCTCAGGAGCCGCGCGAGACAGTTCGAGGAACCTTCGCAGTCCAGATACATCCTCGGAGATGCGAAAGACCACCATGATGATCTCCAGCAACACCCGGGCGTAAATCACCCAGAGCAGGAACATCAAAGGACCGAGTATCAGTAGGGCTATGGCCCCAAAGCCAGCAGAAGCCTGAAACGCGCCGATAACGAAGAATAAATACCCCAAACCTGCCATGAGCACGGATAGGAAATAGAGAATTCGTATAATGCGACCAGTGATGAAGTGTTTGAAACTGAAATCGAAAAGAGCGGACACCATACCTTTGGGATCTTCTTCCATCATGTCCAAACCTCCCCTTTCTCCTGTGTCATCCCCCATGAGTCTTTGTGGCCCAGATGCCTTCAGCCTACTCTATTTGCCCAACCCCCCTATTATGCCCGGGGCCCGACATGAGAAACGGCACCCTGACCCGCTCCCTCCTTCCACCCACTGCCTTGTTCCTCTCATGTTTCTTCTTTTCACGCAAAGGACGCTCATTCCTGCTATTTCCTTCCTTTTCTCTGTCCACTGTACCAATAGTCCTTTCCCCGCATCCATACCGATTGCCGTGGCGAGAGGGAGATTCTCTTCGGGCGTCGAAAGACAGGGTATATTTCTCTTATAGGAGGATGAATGACTTGGCTGATTCCCGTTGAGCCGCTTCGCTAAAAAGGCGTCTTGGGGGGCTTCGTGCCCTGCTCAAACATGAGAATCTGGACGCTCTGGTCGTCAACCAT
>SLSY01000005.1 GCA_007130145.1 Bacillota bacterium | reverse complement strand
GCATAGGAGGAGTAAAGGGTAATACTCATCCGGGAGGGAGAGCATGCGATGGGCTCGTGCCGTTTGGGTCAAGGCGGGTATCGTCCTTGTGACCGGCCTTTTGACCCTCGGATCATTTTTGCTACCCCCTGTGGTTCCAGAGGATGCGGCCCGGAGCGAATTCAGTGCAAAGCGCAGTATGACCCATGTAGAGCAATTGGCCCAGGCTCCGCGCTTTTCGGCCAGTCCCGGTCATTCTCGAGCGCAGGAGTATCTGAAACAGCAACTTAGCGAGTGGGGACTGCCCGTAGAAAGACACAGGTTGCCAATGACGTTGCCCTCGCAGCCATGGGAAAGCGACCGCAGCATCATGGTGGAGAACATTCTGACCCGTCTGCAAGGTCAGGGCAGCGAGGGGGCCATACTACTGGTGGCCCATTATGATTCATTCTTCCAGAGCCCGGGGGCGGGGGACAATGGGACTGGGGTGGCGGTCATCCTGGAGGTGGTGCGCGCCCTGACAGCCTATGGTCCGCTGACACGCGATGTCATCGTACTCTTTTCTGATGCAGAGGAATGGGGGCTTTTGGGAGCTCAGGCCTTTATAGGCGAACACTTGTGGGCAAACGAAGTCGCCGTAGTGGTGAATCTGGATGGTCGCGGACGTGCGGGACCCGTGCTGCTCATGGAGGTAACTTCTCCTGCTCTTTTGCACATCTTTCGTCGTGTTGTGACCCGACCGTGGGCTTATGGTCTTACCTCCTTGTTTTATCGAAGAATGGGAGGTGCTACGGATTTTTGTGTCTTTCGACGGGCGGGGTTTGCCGGTTATCATCTCGCCTTTGTGCATGGTGCCGATGTTTATCATACCCCTTACGATTGCCCAATGCAGCTCGATCTAAGGATGTTACAGCACATGGGTGAGCAGTGTCTGGCACTGGTGCATGTATTGGCAGATGCATCGGAGTCCGAAATTACGAATGCTTCTGAAACGAAAATGGTCTATTTCACATTGCCCGGCGGGTGGGTGGTGGCGTACCGTACTCGATGGAACCTGCTACTGGCCGGTTTGGCGCTATGGGCGTGTATCCGAATGTGGGTAGAACGTGCGCCTTCACCGTGGCTCCACGCGCTGGCAGGAGCGTCTGCGTGTCTGCTGACGGCGGTCGTTGCGGTCGGAAGCGTCTCGCTGGTGCTTCATCATATCGTCCCCACAGAGACCGTGAAAAACCCGACCGTGGGTCTTGTGCTCCTGGGGATGACAGGCGGTAAGGTTGTGCTCATCTTTTACGGGCTCCACGCGCAATGGCGTCGCCTCCTGTCCTACACCGCGTTGTCATGGGGCTTTTGGCTGGCAATGACTGCTCTGCTTTTGGGTTTCACTTGCTGGTTACCGTATGGCCACTATCTTGTGGCGTGGCCCTTGCTCGCTCTGTCACTGGTCAAGCGACGTGCTACAACCGTTGGCGTTAGCTACCTGGCCTATGCCGTTGCCACGCTGAGCTTCTTTATGTTGTGGCTGCCCGTAGTCTACCTGGGCTTCATCATGCTCACGTTAGAACAGCCGGTCCTGATCTTGACCGGCGTGCTTTTGGGTTCCTGGTGGTGGCAGTTGGCCGGTGCCCCGCTTGCACGTCACTCTCCATAGGGCAAGAAGGGCACCGCAAGCAGGCTCTAATCCTGATGTTTCCTTCTCTTCCACATCACAAGCAAGAGGAAAACGGCAGCCGGGGCCGCCAGTGATGCCCAGTTCAATCCGATGTTACGACGTCCCGCGGGCAGAGGCATCGTATCGGGGTCATAATACTTCCTGAGCTCATCGATGGCCTCCGTTTTGGTCTTGGTTCTATCCATAGTATCCATGAGTTCATTGAACAGGTACAGCATTTCGTCGCGGGCATCGCGCGGGTGCCCTTCCACTGATGCCTTGCCCCATTCCTTGCGCATGATGAAACCCACCAGGCCCACAAAGAGGGGTTCTGGAACATACTCCAGGACGCGGACCACGCTCGGACTGGTCGGAATCCCGGAACGCCTGAGTCCTCTCAGCGCTTCTTTGGTAGCGCGTACGGCCAGTACTAGCAGGTCGGGGGTTTGGCCCAGACGCTTCATCTGGTTATTGGCTCCGTAAAGGGCAGGGACAAAACCGGGCATGAGCAACGCCACGTGATACATTAACCACGCCGGCATGTCGCGACGAATCTGCGCCCGGTAGCCCCGCATACTATGTAACACCGCCGCGATCTCATGAGTGCGCTTTCGCACCGTTCCGTCAACCTCTCCCAGCGGCAGTGGGTAGGTCCTCTTCTCATTGACTGGCATTACGCGCATGATATGCCCGTCCCTCTCGCCTCCCGGGAGTGGAAATCCCAGCATGACCCGGTCTGCGCCCAAGGCCCGGATGAGATTCTCCGGCCCGGCAGCATTGTTGCCCATGAAAAGAAAGGTGGGGACGTTCTTATTCTGGGCCAGTAAATCCAAGCTAGCGTCGGCTTGATTCTTTCGCATGACAATCATGACCAGATCATATTCATCATCCGGCCCGAAAGATTCCACTATTTTGGGGTAAGAGATCTCGAACGCATCGGTTCCCTCTTCTTTGATGACCACACCGTGGCGGGTTAGGTCCTGCAGACGCTGCCCCCGGGCCAGAAGATACACATCCTGGCCAGCTTCGTGCAGCCTGGAGGCGATAAGACTGCCCAAGGGACCGGCACCAAACACCAAAATACGCACGGTAAAGACCCTCCTTACTGTATGCGCTCCATCATGCTCGCAACGGGCGCGTTCCATTCAGAGACGCGAGAAACTCATGATACCATGCCAGCTGTGCTTCTAGGCTTGTGCCCGACCAGCCTTTCTCACGGCTAGTTCTGTCAAAGTACGCACGGTCACACCGGTGGCGCCACGTCCCTGATAGGGACCTTCTTTCTTACTGTAGCAGGTCCCGGCTATGTCCAGGTGGACCCAGGGCTTGTCAGCGACGAACTCGCCAACGAACAGCCCGGCGGTAATGGCTCCGCCCAGGCCGTCCCCGACATTGCGAATGTCAGCGATGCTGCTTTTGTTGAGCTCACGATACTCGGGATCAGAAGGAAGGCGCCAAAACCTCTCACCGCTCAAGGAGGCAGCGGAAAGGAGGTCTTTGACCAGTTCGTCGTTGTTGGCCACCATACCCGAGTAGATCCCTTCTCCCAGTGCGATCCCTATCGCCCCGGTCAAGGTAGCCACATCCACCACGTGGGTGGCTCCTTGCAAGACAGCGTAGGCCACGGCATCGGCCAGGAGCAAGCGGCCTTCTGCATCCGTGCTGATGATCTCAATCGTTTTGCCGGTCATCGCCGTGACCACATCGCCCGGTTTGAGAGCATGGCCTGAGGGGAGGTTTTCGGCACAGGGGATAAGGCCCATCACCGTTACATCGGGCTTGAGCCGGTCAATGGCTTGCATGGCACCGAGCACGGCGGCTCCTCCCGCCATATCGTTGCGCATGAGTTCCATGTTCTTACCTGACTTGAGGTTAATCCCGCCACTGTCATAGGTGATGCCCTTGCCCACCAAAGACAGGAGCTGGTCTGGGTCAGAGCCTCTGTGTGTGAGCACGATCATACAGGGAGGAACGGCGCTGCCCTGACCAACAGCAAGGAGCGCGCCCATGCCCAGCTCTTCCAACTTGTCTTTGTTCAAGATATCGCAGGTGAGATTGCCTTGGCTTGCCAGCTTCCGGGCGCTTTCGGCCAACTGCAGGGGGTTTGAGAAGTTGCCAGGAGCGTTCACCAGATCGCGCGCGTAGTTGGTAGCCTCTGCCAATATCTGCCCGCGCTCCAGGCCTTTGGTAAAGGCAGGTAATTTGTCTTCTTCTCTTTCGACCAGAATCAATGTGTCCGGCAAGGACATATCTTCTTCGCTGCGGGTGCGGTGGGTCTGATAGCGGTAGGCGGCCAACAGGCTACCTTCCACCGTGGCCTGAGCACATGCCTCCGCGTCCAAACCGCCGATGCCAACGCCGTGCACAATCGTGGCGATGCGGCGAGATCGCGTCTTGCAGCAAGCGCCCATGGCGCTACCTGCCGCCTGCCGCACTCTTTCGATGTCGAACTCCTCTTTCTTGCCCAGCCCTACTAGGATGACACGGGGGGTAGGCAGCTGGGGCGTGTATATAACCTGGGTCTGATGGCTGCGCCCGTCAAAATCTCCCTTTTCGATTATGGTACCAATGAGTCCATCCAATGCCCGGTTGACGGCTCCGGTTGCTCCTTGTGGTTCGCGTACGCCTTCAAACAGGTTGACGATGATGGCATCAGCCTGGATCGCGGTGATATCCTGGTTGGCAAGATCAACACGCATATCCGTTCCCCCTTCTGTGTGAGGTTCTTTCTCTTTGTATGTTCGATACAGGAGGGGCTGACCCTGCCGCGCATGTTACCCGGGGCCGTTTGATACCGGCACACCCTACGGGTGATTTGGGACTCTACGTGAGAAGATGCTGGCTCTAGCAGGAAGAACACCTCAGTGTTCGGCCACATCACATACCTTCTCCATGAACCACGGTTTCCGGGCGAGTGCCGTGCCTTGACACAAGTAGACAGCAAGGGTTTTCCCGGTTAGCGGCCAGTGTACTCCAGAAACTACCTGGACACTGGGGAAGGAAAGACCTGCTTGGAGCGTGAAAAGAGGCTGGTATAATCCAGGGGGGAGTGGGTTATAATACTATTCTGTGCATAGGGGAGACGTTCCCGTTCTGTCACGACGGGACAGTGGAACGACTCCAGCAGACATGCAAGGGGGTTACCATGCAAACGAAAAGAGCGAGTTTACGTGTGGGAGTGGCTGTGTTCTTGTCACTGACTCTTCTCGGACAGGGTCTGGCCATGGCTGGCTATGTGGTTCAGCCTGGGGATTCCCTGTACCAGGTGGCGACACAATATGGCATAACAGTAGATCAGATTATGGCAGAAAACAGACTGGCCAGCACGCTCATCCACCCCGGTCAGACCTTGGTGGTATCGCAAGGCGGGACATATACGGTGCGATCTGGCGATACTCTGTCGGGCATCGCCCGGGGCTTGGGCATTGAACTCTACGAACTGAGAATGGCCAACAACGTATGGGGCGATCTCATTTACCCGGGGCAGGAGTTGATGATTCCCGCCCGCACCATGACAGCAAGCAGTGTCGATAGCTATCACATCGTTCGGCGCGGCGACACGCTATATATCATCGCGCGCCGCTACGGTACGAGTATTAGTGCCTTGAGAGAGGCAAACAACTTGTGGAGCGATCATCTAGATATTGGTCAAACCGTGATCATACCCGGGGGTCAGCTCAGCTCCCGAACAGGGGCCACAACCTCTCGTTACACTCACAACGAATTAGAGTTGATGGCACGCTTGATCTATGCAGAAGCTGCCGGTGAGTCCTACCAGGGGCAAGTAGCGGTGGCAGCAAGCGTGCTCAACCGGGTGCGGGATGCTCGGTACCCCGATACCGTCCACGGGGTCATATACCAGGTGGTGAACGGATACTACCAATATAGCCCGGTTCTGGATGGCAGAATCAACCTTACACCCAATGCAACTGCCTTTGCGGCGGCACGTGAAGCCTTTGGCGGGAGCGACCCCTCGCGGGGAGCAAACGGTTTCTTCAATCCAGCCAAGACGAGAAATCAATGGGTTAGACAGCAGCCGGTGACGGTGGTGATAGGAAACCACGTCTTCTTCCGCAGCTAGCCGATGAACCCAGAATGGAGCCTCTCTGGCCGGGGGCTCCATTCTGCATTTAGCGTGCCTAAGGCCCGATTAGAGGAAATGGGAGTCGAATATGTAATACTACAACGAAGGCTGATATGTAGGAGATAAGGACAAAGATTTATGCGATACAGTGGATTACAACTCGACCAGTTTCAAATCGATGCGATTGATGGTTTGACCAAGGGCGATGTCATCGTTGTGGCCCCTACGGGTACGGGTAAGACCCTGGTGGCCGACTGGGCGTCAGAACAAGCTCTTTTGCGCAATGAGCGCGTGATTTACACCTGCCCCATCAAGAGCTTGGCCAACCAGAAATTCGCCGATTTTTCGCGACAGTACGGCGAAGACAAGGTGGGCTTGGTCACAGGTGATGTGGTGGTCAACCACGGGGCGCAGCTGTCGTTCATGACCACAGAAATCCTGCGTAACATGTTGCTGGCGGGAGAATCGCTCTCTGACGTAGGGCTGGTGGTGTTCGATGAAATCCATTTTCTGGACGACCCGTCCCGCGGGATGGTATGGGAAGAATGCCTGATCCTGCTCCCATTGCACGTCAAACTGTTGGGGCTTTCAGCTACCGTCCCCAATGCCAATCAGTTGGTGGATTGGCTGAGCTGGCTGGGACGGGACGTGTCTCTTATCATCGAACACAAACGTGCTGTGGAACTGGAACTGCTCAGCGCAACCGATCCGCCCATTGACAAGCGAGCGCGTTATCGTGTTACCACCCATGCCAAGAGTAAGGTCAACTGGAAGCAGGCACCCGCATTGCTCTTTGATGTGGGTGACATCATCAAACTAGATGCAGAGTATTTCCCGGTGCTGATTTTCGCCTTCTCCCGGCGTGCGGTGGAAGAGTATGCGTTGGAGCATTCGGCCCGCTGTTCCTATCATCCTGGCCTGAGCATCGATCGCCCTGACGTGGACGGCGGTTTGGTTCGTTGTTTGGAGAGAGGCATTGGTTTTCATCATGCTGGCTTGACCCCTCAGGAGAAACTTCTGGTAGAAGAATTGCTGGTGGCCGGGTATCTCCGGGTCGTCTACTGTACCGAGACCTTCGCAGTGGGAGTGAATTACCCCATGCGGACGGTGGTTATAGCGCAAGGGGAAAAGTATGACGGGGTACGTGTGCGTCCTCTCAAGGTGCGAGAGGTGCATCAGCTATCGGGCCGGGCCGGGCGCAGGGGTATCGACGAAAAGGGTACAGCCATCGTCTACCTACCTTCAGTGGAGTCTTACAGCGAGCGCCAAACCGAACCGCTAGAGAGTCAATTCAACTACAGGGCTGATACTGTGTTGTGGCATAATGGCGATGAAGAGAGGCTGCTCAATTTGCTGCGCCAGAGTTTCCTCTTCTATGTCAAGAGCGATGCCGATCAGGCAGCGATGGAAAGGCTCAACCAGCGAGAGGAGCAAAAACCCCGGCTAAGTCGTTGTCACAAAATGAAGTTTGGATGTAGTGCCCGTGTGCAACATGCCGAGCGCACCTTGAACTACCTGCATAGTGAAGAGCGAGGTCTGCTGGGGGCTTTGCTCAATGCGAGTGAGCAATCCCCGGCTCTGAGGGCGGAACTGTTCTGGATACAAGAGCAGAAGACACGCTTGCAGGCGGATAAGGACGTGGGGGTACGGGCACGGTGCTCCCGGCGCAATGTGAAGAAGTGCCGCCGTCGTTTGCGTGAGGTATTCGATTTCGAGTACCAGATGTTCAAAGCTCGAATCGCCTTGCCCACCAATCTGATGAAGTGGCACCTGCGGGCGACCATTGCCGATCTTAGGGAGTTGGGTTACATTGACGAGCATGGTGTGACCGGTAAGGGGGAGTGCGCCCGGTTGATTCACGTGCAAACCGTATTTCTCACCGAACTCTATTTCTCGGGTGTTCTGCGTGACTTACATCCGGCCCAGCTGGCGGCGTTCGCCTCTGGGGTGGATGCGGATATCCGCGAGGCCAACTGGCTTAAGGCTCCCTGGCCCAAGCGTTTGCGCAAGGCCATCGGCCGACTCAAGGCCGATGCCCGGGTGGGAGCAGTGTGTTCTGAAACTGTATCGGCTGTGGTATCCGACTGGCTCAGGGGTTCTACCCTCAGTCGCGCGAGCCAACGCGTGATGGATCCGGGTGATCTATATAATTATGTGCGTCGCGGTATCGACATATTGCAGCAGCTGGGCAATGCGTTCCGTGAAGACCCTTCGTTTGTGAGCAAAGTGCACCGTGCCCGCGCATTGCTGGAGACCGAGGAAACGATTCCGGTTTGGGACAGGACCGCTGGTTCAGGATGGGCTCATCATCCGTTGGGCGAAGAAGGCATTGAAACGGAAGAATCTGACGAAAGGTTAGGAGAGTTGAACCATGAAAAACAGTCTTAGGCACGCTATTGCCTTGGCCATCATCGTACTCTTGACCGGTAGCACTGTGGTCCATGCTAACGTCACGACACCCATGACCGTCTACTTCACCTTCAGTGGACCCCAGAGTCTTCACCTTATGCCGGTAGCGGTCGCATATGTGGGTGAGGCTACACCCCAAAAGGCTCTAGAGTTACTCATCACAGGACCACCGCAAGGGGGCGGATTGGAGCGCAATCTTCCTCCGGACACGGAGGTCTTGGAGTTTTGGATTGAAGAGGGCGTTGCGTATGTGAGCTTTAGCCAGGATGTGCTGGCCGGCGCCGCAGGAAGTGCCGGTGAGGCGCTGCTCATTGCAGCTGTGACCAACACCCTGTGCAGGTTCACTGATATTGACAAGGTGCAGTTTCTCATTGAGGGGATGGAAGTGGACAGTCTGGGCGGTCACTTTGATGCCCGTGAGCCTTTCGAGCCCCAGTGGGATATGGTGTTGTCCGCTCCCTTCACTGATGTGAAAGGCCATTGGGCGGAGGGCAATGTCCATGCCTTTTTTCTTACTGGTTTGATCGAGGGGTATGGAGATGGCACCTTCCGGCCTGAGCGCGAGATTACTCGCGCCGAGTTCGTGAAACTTTTGGTATTGGCCACCAATCCGGAGTTGGTAACGCCCTCCGAACCGACCTTTTCCGATGTTGGTCCCGAGCACTGGGCTTACCGCTTCATTGAAGCGGCCGTGAAACACGGGATCGTGGAGGTGTCAGACTACGGGGAGAGGTTCGGGCCGGACGCCCGCCTGTCCCGCCGGGAAATGGCCGTGTTGCTCACCCGGTCTCAGGACCTGGAGAGCCGGGCCTACGAGCTGAGGGATGCGCACCTCCTCTATAGCGACACAGAGCTATTGCCCGCCTGGGCGCGGGGTTACGTCGCGGTGGTAACCGAGCTGGGGCTGATGCACGGTGATGATGTGGGTACGTTCCGCCCTGACAGTACAGCGACGCGGGCCGAGGCCGCCACAGTTCTCACCCGCCTTTTGGACAGTGGTCAGGAGAATGTTCGTCTCGCATGGCCCTCCGATTCGATGGCGGTTGAGGGGTGGGTGCTGCTGGGCGGCGTAGCGCGGGCTTTTGAAGGAACAGTCAATGCTCGTATCATGGATGAAGCGGGCCAGGAGTATATCCAGACGTTCACCACAGCCACCCAGGGCGGTCCCGGGTGGGGCTTTTGGGCTATTCTCTTGCCGGTGCCGCCGTGTGCAGTGCAGACCACATATGGCGTGGAGGCTTTTACGATCAGTGCCAAGGACGGCCAAGAGCAGGATGTGGTAAGCCGCACTATCACGTGCGTGGCGCCGTAACCGAGGTGTGACAAGAGCGGGACAATGCTCTCCCGCTCTTTTTCTTTGGCCATGATACGGAGTTTGTCATGATTCCCCTCGGTGGCAACGCCGATACACGGAGGGGAAACACCTGCTGTCATCGAACCAGTAGGTGGGGGTGAGACGTCATGGTCTACCAACGCAGAGAGTACCCCGAGTGGTCGTGGTCGTTTTCCCGTTCACGGCTGTTGGTTGAGTGCAAGCGAAAATACTACTATCACTATTACGCAGCTCACAATGGATGGGAACGCTCCAGCCCTCAGCTGGCTCGCCAGGCCTACCGCCTCAAGAAACTGACCAATTTACACTTTGTTTTCGGCGACGCGTTGCACCAGGCGGCCCGTCTGGTGGTGCAAAGGATGTATACCGACCCGGTCCCGATAGAGCGGCTCACCGAGCTGGTGCGCGAGAAGCTCAATGGAGCCTACCGTTCTTCGCAAAAGAGGCAAAGGTGGATGGAATCGCCCAATCGCTATCCCATGCTCTCGGAGTTCTACTACGGGGAAGGACCGTCTCAGACATTGGTGGAGCGTATCAAGGCGCGTATACCGGTGTGTCTTGAGAATCTACTGGCTGCCAAGACCATGCGTGAGTTAGAGGAGCTTGCTCCTGCGCAGATCCTGGAGAATGATGATGCCCAGCCCTTTGAGTACAGCGGAACCAAGGTCTATGCCATTGCCGACCTGGTGTATCGCTCACTGGCCGGTCAGACGGTGATAGTGGATTGGAAGAGTGGCCAAGACGCCGAGGAACACGCAGAACAGGTGGCTCTCTATGGGCTGTATGTCAAACTTCGTCATGGCTGGTCTCAACCCCATGCGCTGGCCCGTATCGAATATCTCGAGCGAGGCACGTGTGAGGAGTTGGTTCTGGATCGTTCGGATCTGTTCCGGGCTGAGACGCTGATAGAGGATTCCACTGAGCACATGAAGTCTCTTTTGGCTGATCCGGAGCGAAACCGACCTTTGGGCGCCGAGCATTTCCCCCTTACGGAGTCGCGGCAACGCTGCCGGTGGTGCAACTTCTTGGAGTTATGTGAGGATGCCCTGGCTCAGCAGGAGAAGAGCGGATGAAATCCCAAGATGCCTCATGGTCGCTACGGGACGAAATGGAAACGATCATCCGACACCGGGTGGAGCGCGACGCGAGGGGCATTGTGTATCGTTCTCCTTTGTTTGGCTACGTGCAGGCCAGCCACGAAGGCTTCGACCGGCTGCGTGACGCCGCCGGTGTGGGACATGCAATGCCCAGCGAACTGTTGCCCGGTGCACGTACGGTCATGGTTTTATTCCTGCCGTATAGTCCAGGGGTGGTAGAGACAAATCGCACGTCGCACGTGGCCTCGCGTCTTTGGGCCCAAGCCTATGTTGAGGCCAACGAGCTTCTGGGGCATGCCACCCGTACGCTGGCTACATGTTTGAGCGATCGGGGCTATCCATCCCTTGCCATCAATCCTACCGGAGACTTCGACCGCAAGACTCTTACCGCTCGCTGGTCACACCGGCATGCAGGGGTGCTGACCGGATTGGGTCAACTGGGTCGAAACCGCATGCTCATCACCGCGCGCGGTTGTGCGGGGAGGCTCTCTTCACTCATCACCACGGCCAAGGTAGAGTCAAGGCCCCTCTCATCGGCGGGCTGTCAGTCCTGCTATGCTTGTTTCAGGGCGTGCCCCGTGGGAGCATTGAAGGCGGACGGTACGTTTGACCGTAGCGCCTGCTATCAGTGGCTGCAACAGGCTGCTCAATGCCATGTAGACCTCCCTGAAGCCGAAGTGTGCGGTAAATGTGTGACCGGACCCTGCAGCATTCGTTAGCTCATCGGTTTTGACCAGATTGACTTGCTTATCCTCGCACATGACCCCCAGTTGGCTTGGGAAGAGAATATCGATTACTCCTGTCGCGACCCCGATTGCGAGGCGTCTCACTCTATCGCCTGCTATGACAACGGCCGGGCCAAGTGCCCGGCCGTTGTCCGGTTCATGGCTAGAGATCGTATAGAGCGCCAAACTTCCTGTGGATGTAAGCCAAGAAGGGGGCGGTGGTGAGCTCTTGTCCGGTGGCACGTTGGATGAGCTCTTGCGGGAAGAACTTGGTACCGTGGGCATGCACGTTCTCCCGTGTCCAAGCCAGAAGTCCACTGAAATCTCCACGTTCGAATGCTTCTTCGAGCTGGGGGTTTTGGCGCACGGCGGCGTCGTAGAGCTGCACGGCCATCACGTTGCCCAAAGTGTAGCTCTGAAACGCGGCTCCTACCATGCCAGTCCAGTGAATATCTTGTAGAACCCCTTCCAGATCATTTTGGGGCTCGATGCCCAAATACTCCTTGAACTTGGCGTTCCAGGCAGCGGCCAGATCGCGGGGGGCCAAGGCCCCGGCGTGAAGAGATTTCTCTAGTTCATAGCGGATCATGATGTGCAAGTTATAGGTGACTTCATCGGCTTCCACCCGTATGAGGGAAGGCTGGACGCGATTGACCGCACGATACCAGTCTTCTTCGGGGAAATCGGCCAGATGCTCCGGGAACGTCTGGCGCACCTTCGGGTAGAAATGCCGCCAAAAGCCGCGTGAACGGCCGACGAGGTTCTCCCAGGTGCGGGATTGGGATTCATGCATGCCGGCCGAGGCGCCTTCGGCCAAAGGTGAACGCCGGTAGGCCTCAGGTATTCCCTGCATGTAATGGCCATGTCCGGCCTCGTGAAGAAAGGCGAAAAAGGACATGCCAAAGTCGTGCGGATCCATGCGGGTGGTGATGCGCACGTCCCGGGGTGAGAAGTACGTGGAGAAGGGATGTACCGATTGATCCGCACGGCCCTCATCGAGTCGAAAGCCGATGGCGTCCACGCCTTGCAGACCGATATCCCACTGCCGCTTGAGATCATATTCTTCATACAGTATGCGGTCATCAATGGTATCGAGGCGGTCGGAGATGGTTTTGACCAAGGGGGTGAGGCTCTCTTTGAGTTCTCCGAAGATTCGTTCCATCACCTCCAGGGTCATCCCGGGTTCGCTGTAGTCCAAAAGCCCCTCTAGAGGCTGTCCTTGCCCCTGGCGCAAGGCTTCCCCTACTTTGATGCTATAATCAAGGATCACTTGAAACGAGTCGAGGTACGCCCCAAAATCCTTCTTTTCCCGGGCGCTGAGCCAGTCTCTGAAGGCTCGGGAGCGGGCGCGGGAAAAATCGGTCACCAGTTTCTCCGGGAGACAGGTGGCCAAATAGTATTGGCGGCGCGCCATGCGCAACAGCCCCCGCTCATCGGCATCCGGAGGCAAAGACTCTTCAAACGGCATGAGGGATTCCAGCAGTCTTGCGATCTGTGGATCGGTGGTTTTGGCATGAATGGTTTTTTCCAGCGTTGCTTTCTGATCGGCACGCGCTTGGGCCCCGCTGGAGGGCATCTGGGTTTGCTCATCCCAATCGAGAATGGCCAGAGCAATGCTCAAGTCTTCGATTTCAGCCAGAAGCTCCCGTAGGCGAGGGTACTCGGACGGCCATTGTCCCGTGTCTTTCACAGCTCTTCCTCCTGTCATTATTCGCTAGATTCATGGTCGCTTTCATAGGTTCACTTCTCCAAGCACATTTGTTTACCTGTTGGAGGTATCCGGTTATGGCAGGTGAGGAAAGAGAGCGTCTCATGTTGATATGAAAGGATGCGGGTTCTTACAGCGAAGCCTCAGCCTCGGGGCTAAGCCAACCGTAGATTAGGGCCATGAGAAGTCCGAAGAGTCCGGCCAAAATGGCGTTGGACAATGATGTAAGTGGTGACAGGTAGGGCACCTTATCGGTGAGAATCATGAGGACGAGAGGGTAGAGCATATACCAGACCGCGGTGGCGAAAAACCATCCTTTGAAGAGCAAGTAGCGGCAGCCCACGACGACGAGCACAAAGGCGAACAGGATTCCCAAGATGCCCGAAACTATCAGATCAACGAAAAAGCCCATGGCACGTTCACCCCAGGTGACAGGTATCCTACCCACAGCAAAGATCCCGGCAAAGTCGTAGAAATCCACTTCTGGCTGCCAGTTGATCAAGATAAGAAACGCGGAAATGACGATGCCGATGAGCCCAGCTAAGACGCCAGCGAGAAACCCCCGCACGAATCTATCCTGCAATGAGAACACCTTCCCCGGCCTTTTACCCTAGTGCTCTCCAGCGGGTCGTAGGATTATACTCGCCGTTTACCGAAACGAAATGGCTTGGGCACGAAGAGAGAAGCCATCCGCTGACCTTCCGGTCCGGATGGCTTCAAGAGTGCAAAGAATATCACAACCCGATCATTTCTATGAGGTTGGGAGCCAGGTGGAAGAGGGAAATTAGTCCCAAGACATAGACCAGCGGATGCACTTCTTTACCACGTCCTGCCGCGACTTTCACAATCGGATAGGTCAGGAATCCTGCGGCGATGCCGTGGGAGATGGAGAAGGAAAAGGGCATGATAGCAATGGTCATGAAGGCGGGCAGTGCTTCGGTGAAATCCTCAAAGTCAATGCCGGTGATGGCACCCATCATGAGCACCCCCACCAGGATGAGGGCGGGTGCTGTCGCCTCGGCGGGGACCATCAGTGCCAACGGACCAATGAACAGACTCAAGAAGAACATGAGGCCCACCACTACCGAAGTAAGTCCGGTGCGGCCCCCTTCGGTAATGCCGGCGGTTGATTCAACATAGGTGGTGACGGTGCTGGTACCAGCGGCTGCGCCAAACATCGTTCCAACCGCGTCGACTGCCATGGCCTGCCGGATCCGGGGCAGCCGACCCTTTTTGTCCAACATATTGGCTCGTGTGGCGGTACCCATAAGAGTACCCATGGTATCAAAGATATCCACGAATAGAAATGAGAAGATCACCATGAATCCCAAACCCAGGGCTCCACTGATGTCCATCTTGAAGAGGATGGGCGCTAGCGAGGCGGGCATGTCCACTATTCTCTCCGCGGTTTGGGTCACACCCATGGGAATGCCGATAAGAGTGGTCAGAATAATGCCAATAAGCATGGCTCCCCTTATCTTCAGGGCCATGAGAACCGAGATGATGAGGATGCCAATCACTGCAAGAAGCGGGCCTGGTGCGGTCAAATTTCCCAAATCTACCAGGGTGGCCGGGTACGATACAATGATCTCGGCGTTCTTGAGTCCAATCAAAGCAATAAAGAGTCCGATGCCCACCGATACCGCCCGCTTCAATGAAGTGGGTACCGCAGCATCGATGTGCGCAATGGCACCGGTCACCGCCAGGATAAGAAAGGCGATACCCGATAGAAACACCGCACCCAGTGCCACTTCCCAGCTGTCGGCGCGCAGTGCCACGGAGTATGTGAAGTAAGCATTGAGGCCCATCCCACTAGCAAGCGCAAAAGGATAATTGACGAACAGTCCCATCAGAATGGTGGAGAAACCAGCCGCCAGGATCGTGGCGGTGGTGACAGCTGCACGGTCCATGCCCGCATCCGACAGGATCAGGGGATTAACGAAGATGATGTAGGCCATGGTCATGAAGGTAGTGAGACCGGCAATGACTTCCACGCGAACCGTAGTATCCTTCTCCTTCAGTTTAAACAATTGCTCGAGCAAGTTGACTCTCGCCCCCTTCGGTGATGAATGTAGTGGTCGTCTCCTCGCTGCCAAGGGTTTCTCGATAGGTGTTGACGATGACACCCTTGCCAGCACACCCGCCTGTAATTCGCTTTCGTGAAATCGAAATCCTGCCCCTGAAGCCGCGGCGGTGCAATTACATTGCAAAGAAAGTGCCTCTTTCTGTCAATGTATATGGCTTGACAGCTGCAAGCGAGTTTGTTATAGTACAAACAAACGAGAAAGAAGGAGGATGGCTATGAATAAAAGAGAATTTCAGGAAAAGCTGTGGACTCAGTTGTCCGAGTGGCAAGACGAGATCAAGGAGCTACGCCCCTTAGCTGAGAAGAAGAAGGAAGAAGAAGGTACCTTTGATGCAGCCGCGGGGATAACGGCTCACCAAATTGCAGAAGCTCTCGGGAACAGTCTCGAAGAGGCCAAGAATGAAGTGGACAGCCTCAATGACATTGCTCCCGAAGCTTGGGAGATGCGAGGGGAAGAGATCCGGAGTAAGGTTGAGGAAACCTTCACTGACCTTCGCGAGCGCTTCAAAGCGTTGGCCGAGTCCCTGAAGGAGAGGTAGATCCGTTCATGATTCAGAGTGTATGCGGCCTGACGTAGGC
This sequence comes from Bacillota bacterium, assembly GCA_007130145.1. Taxonomy (GTDB): domain Bacteria; phylum Bacillota; class Sulfobacillia; order UBA8153; family UBA8153; genus SLSY01. The sequence goes on along the minus strand of SLSY01000005.1, from coordinate 3,364 downwards.
CACCGAGGTTGAACCCCAAAAGACACCCCGGCCGGGGCTGTGCGCGAAAGAAAAAAGCGGCCATCCAGCCGCGACCTGCAAATGCAATGCGCAGCAAACACCCGCAGGCAAACTGGGCAAGATGGCCACCTCCAGCATCTCATGTCTTCCCAGGCTTGGCAACAGGGTTGAGCCTTGCTGTATCCTCCTGTTTGCCCGTGATTCCCCCTGATATCTGCTGAGCAAAGGCAGTCTCACAATCGTTACTTCTCAGCGTCCATTCTTGCCCGGTCGGGCGAAGTGCACCCCTTCTACCGAGTCGCCCTCTCCACACTCATTCTGCTTTGGACATGCTAGGGGAGACGGTTCTTCTGGAGAGAAGATGACGGCGGCGATTTGTCTCTGTACAGGCAAAGCCTCCAGCATGAGGCGGGTTGGGACGTCGTCCTCACGCCAATCCCAGCTCGAGGCAATCTGAACGTGATGTCTGAGCTGACATGAGTTCTGACGAGAAATCATGCAAAAACGAGTCGTTTTGGTGTAGGCTAGAGTCAAGAGGTGATGAACGTGAAAAACCAAGATCACATGCACACCAATCGTTTGCTTGACGAAAAATCCCCTTACTTATTGCAACACGCTCACAATCCCGTTGATTGGTATCCCTGGAGCGACGAGGCCTTTAAAAAGGCCAAGTCCCTCAATCGACCCGTGTTCTTGAGCATAGGATATAGCACCTGTCACTGGTGTCATGTCATGGAGAGGGAGTCGTTTGCCGATGAACAAGTGGGCCAATTCCTCAACCAGCACTTCGTTGCCATCAAGGTCGACCGTGAAGAGCGACCCGATGTAGACCAGATCTACATGTCTGCCTGCCAGGCTCTGACGGGACGAGGCGGCTGGCCTCTTACAGTGCTCCTGACACCTGATAAAGAGCCCTTCTTTGCTGGCACCTACCTCCCTAAACGCAGCCGGCAGGGGATGATGGGTCTGATGGAACTGCTGGAAGTCGTGGTGGAACGCTGGGAGGATGATCCGGGAAAGTTGCGTCAGGCGGCGCGGCGCATCACTGAGGCCTTGCAGGAACAAAGAGAATCTCCCCCCGCCGGGACAGATGTCCCCCAGGATGCAATGCACGCAGTTTACACTTGGCTCCAGAGCCAGTATGATCCGGTGTATGGAGGGTTTGGACCAGCGCCCAAGTTTCCCATGCCGCATCACCTGTTGTTCTTGATTCGCTACAGTGCGGTGAGTGATACAACGCACGCGCTGGACATGGCCGAACACACCCTCAAGAGCATGCAGCGGGGAGGGATTTACGATCATTTGGGCTTTGGTTTCTCCCGTTACTCTACCGATGAGAAGTGGCTTGTACCTCATTTCGAGAAGATGCTCTACGACAATGCCTTACTCGCTCTTAGCTATGCCGAGTGTTTTCAGTGTACAGGTGATTCCTTCTATGCGGGCATTGTGCGCGAGATATTTACCTACATTTTGCGCGACATGACCGGTGATGAGGGAGGTTTCTTCTCGGCTGAGGATGCTGATTCTGAGGGTATCGAGGGGAAGTTCTATGTCTGGAAACCCGAGCAAGTCTTCCATATTCTTGGAGAAGACATGGGAGGAAAGTTTTGCCAGTGGTACGATATAACGCCTGAAGGGAACTTTGAGAAGGGCTACAGCATTCTCAATCGCATTCATGCCCACCGGCCAGCGGAGGATGAAGTCCACGATAGACAAGGCGGGCAAGAGGGGCTGGCCATGGCCCGCCGGCGCCTGTGGGAGGTACGGGAAGAACGGGAACATCCCTATAAGGACGACAAGGTGCTTACCTTCTGGAATGGTTTGATGATCGCGAGCATGGCGCGAGCCGGACACATACTGGGAGATGACAGCTACGTCCATGCCGCCCAGCGTGCCATGGAGTTTTTGTGGAACCACCTTCGCGATGAAGACGGGCGCTGGCACGTGCGATATCGCCAGGAGGAGAGGGGTCCTACCGCCTTTTTGGACGATTATGCTGCGGTGATCTGGGGCCTCTTGGAGCTTTTCTCGGCCACCCATGATCCCGAATACTTGCGCAGGGCGGTGCTCACGCAAAAAGAACAGGATCGCTTGTTTTTGGATGCTGATGGGGGCGGCTACTTCTTCGCGGGGCATGATGCGCAGGCGTTGTTTACGCGCTCCAAAGAACTCTATGATGGAGCGACTCCCTCAGGGAACTCGCTGGCCGGGTTGAATCTCATGCGTCTTTTTCACCTCACGGGCGACGCCCAGTGGCACGACGGATATGAAGGTTTGCTGGCAGCCTTTGCCCCCAAGCTCAACACCTTTGCGGCGGGCTCGAGCTTTTTCGTGATGTCTCTTGCCCTGCGTTACGGCGAGAATCGACAAGTGGTCATCGTACCAGGAGCCGATTGGCCTCAGACCATGCACGGCCTGGCCCCGGTCTGGCAGCGGTATGCGCCTTTGACCTCTGTCATCATCGCTCATCCCGAACACCGGGAAGAGCTGACCTGTTTGGCTCCGTTCACCGGCTCCATGGAGGCGGTGGAGGGACGGACCACCTTCTATGTATGTCAGGACTTTGCCTGTCAAGCTCCTATCACCCGGGTGGATGACTTCATGGCCGTTATGTCTCAAAGCACCCGGGACAAGGACTAGCCAGCGGGCAAAGAGAAGCAAAGACAGGCGCCCAAGGGCCGAGAACGCAACAGAGAGAATGGAGGATGGCAGGTGGAAATCAAGATCGGAATATCGGCCGACCTTTCCGGCCCCGAATATGAACATGGACACACCTTGGTTAACGCAGTGCGTTTGGCGGTGGAAGAGAAGGGCAGTGAATTTGGTATACGTCTGGTAGCGGGGGATGATCGGGCCGAAGGGGAGCGTGCCATGAAGATCGCCGAAGCTCTGTGCGAAGACGAGGATGTCGTTGCCGTGGTGGGACCTATGACCAGTGATGGTGTGGATGCTGCCGGTCAGCTGTATGAGGAAGCCAATCTGCCCTTCATCACTCCTTCGGCGTCCAATCCCAGTTTCTCGCAGCGCGATTGGCGCTACTTTCTCCGTCTGACCGGATCCGACGTAGTGCAGACACAGGTTCTCGTGGATGTCGTGGGCGAGTTGGGTAAAGAGCGGGTGGCCGTCATCACCGATAGGTCCGCTTTTTGCTCGGCTTTGTCTGATCTGTTCATCACGAGGGCGAAGGATGCATCTTTCGAGATATTGGGGAATGTGGCGGTGGATCGGGAGCGGGATGATTACACCGAAGGTGCTCGCCAGCTGCATTCATTGGCTCCTGAGATCATCTTCTTTGGACTCATCGAACGGGAAGGGCAGATGGTGGCGCGTTCATTGAGAGAACTGGGCAGCCTGGCCATCTTCG
>SLSY01000011.1 GCA_007130145.1 Bacillota bacterium | reverse complement strand
GAGTGATACGGGGACCGGCTGGCTCCAGGCGGCATTGCCAGAGATCGTCATCCTGAATGAAGGTCAGGTGTCGCCCCCCGGGATGCCAGCAGAAATCGCTCACGGCATCGTCCGCTTGCGTTAGGCGACTTGTGGGTCCACTAAGCCCTACCAACCATAAATCGGTTCTGCCATCGCGTTTGGCCAGATACGCCAGCTGACTGCTATCGGGAGACCATTCCCATTTGGACAGGTAGATGACGTCCAGGACATCGGCCAGGGTGAGTTTACCCACTCTACCACAACCTCCCATGATGAAGATGAAAACTGTTTATACTTTTACCCGCGCACACCCCCGTTTTCCTGCTTTCGGACGTGGGCTTTGCTTCATTCCCCACAGAACCTTAGAGGGCAAGCAGCAATCGAATGCTCCCAACGGAACGCCAAAACCCACGACGCACGCATATTCCCTAGCATATCCCGCTAGAATGGCCCATCATCGGGACATAAGAATGGTGGCCACCCAGCTAGGGTAGGCCACCATCGATTCGGTTCTTCGCTCTGGTGTTAGCGGCAGATTACGTTGGCATCAGGCTCAAACGGGTCAAGAGTGCAGCTGTGGCCAAAGATGGCTTCCTCCGTCTGGCCCTCGAGCAAGAGCTGTACGGCCGTGATGTCTTCCAATTCGGTTAGTGAAGCAACCAGAGACTGAATGGTCATGATCTCACTGGCACTACCACCCCAGTGATTCGTCTTCATCTCGACCGAAACGTCTACGTAGGCAATGCCTTCCTCAATGGTAAGACCCAATAGTTTTGTGCCGGCGGGAATGGTACCCAAGAGTGTTTCGCTCTGGGGTCCTTTGATGAGTTCCTCAACAATGGTTTCGGCTAGCGTGCTTGCAACGGTGACGTCCCGCACCTCTGCTACTACTTTTTCGGCTTGGGCGTCGGCAAAATAGAGCACCAAGGTGGCGGCAAAGCCGGTTTCTTCCTCTTCCTTCGGAGGCGTCGGAGCCGGGTTCTCACCAGCATCGGGTGTGGGTGTGGGGTTGTAGGCGGCATCCACCAGCGCGCATCCTACAGCTACCCCCGCGACGAGACACAGCGTCAGTGCCAGCATTGTCATCTTCTTCATGATATGAAACCTCCCTTTGATTTTTCACTATCTACAGTATGAACTCAAGAGTTTGCCCAGGCATTTCCCAACTGTAACGAGGATGTAACCAGACCATCGCGAATACGTATCATCTACGATGAAATGGCATCTGTGCTTTTGCGGGTAGAGTCCCGGGGTAGACTAGACGCCAAATCAGCAATGTTTGCCCCACCTCTTGACCGATGGGTCGCGAGCATGTAAACTAAGTTTAGTCTTTACTGTAGTAAAGCATGAAAGGAAGTGTCTGCGCTGAACCGCTCACGCCAAGGTGAAGTCCCGGAAGGCTTCCATGAATTGCTGCCGGGAGAAGCAGCGTATCACCGCCATACCGAGCAAACGCTGCTCAACTCCTTCCGCAGCTGGGCATACGAAGAAGTGATTACCCCTTCGTGTGAGTACTACCATACTCTGATGGCGGGATCAGACCTATCAATGGAAGAAGAGGTCTATAAGTTCTTCGATCACAAGGGTCGTATACTCGCACTTCGCCCCGATGTCACCGTGTCGGTGGCCCGTATGGTAGCCACCAAACTACGAGAAGATGACTTGCCCTTTCGCCTGTGTTACCGTGCGCAGGTCTATCGCACGGGCACCCGGCCCGGTCGCCTGCATGAGCTCGGCCAGGTAGGTGCCGAACTCATCGGTGTCCGAGGTGTGGCCGCCGATGCGGAGGTCCTCGGCTGTGCCATGACAGCTTTGGAGAAGCTGGGGCTGCCTCGCTTTCAGGTGGGCATTGGCCACCGCGAGCTCCTGGACGCCCTCTTGACCACCGCAGGTCTTGATGCGCACCAATCCGCGGTGGCACTCGAGGCCCTGCGCAAGAAGGACTTAGTATCCCTGGAAGCCGTGGTGGGGAAAGATACGTTGCTGTGGGATTTGGTGGCCAAAGGCAACGGTACCCGGGGCTGGGGTCAGGTGCTTCCGCGCTTGCGCCAGGAATTGCATGGTCAAGGAGAAATGGCGGTCGATGAGCTAGAAGCAGTGTTTTCCATGCTCAAGGCCATGGGAATTGAGCACCGCGTCTTTTTGGATGTCGGTATCGTGCGCGATCTCCCCTATTACACTGGTACGGTGTTTGATATGTACGCCCCCCCCATCGGTCATGCCATTGGAGGAGGAGGGCGCTACGATGGACTGTTGGCGGCTTTCGGCAGTTCGTATCCAGCTACTGGCTTTAGCTTGGAGCTTCCCGCCGTGGTCAAAGCCCTTACGGACCAGCTGCCCGATCAAGAATGGGAGAGCAAAGACTACTACGTCATCGGAGAACCCGACCAGCAAGCGGCATGCTTTGCCGTGGCCGCCCGCTTGCGCGAGAAGGGTCTGGCGGTGGCGATTGAACTGGAACCCGGGGACCTGGAGCATTGCCTGAATAAAGCCCGCCGGCGCGGTTTCAAACGCGCCCTCTATGTATCGGAAGACGGGTACCAGGAGCATCAACTGGAAGAGGCAAAACCAAACCCGGCGCCCGACAGCATACATTAGGGAGAGGTGTTTGTCTTGGCCCAGATTACCCTGGCCCTGTCCAAGGGCCGACTCTTGGCACCCAGTTGGAAGGCATTGGAGGCTTGCGGTTACGCACTAGAGCCGCTCAATAAGGATCTACGCCAGGCTGTATTCGACGTTGACGAACAGCTACGCTTGATCATCATCCGCGACGACGATGTACCCACCTATGTCGCCTATGGCACAGCCGATCTGGGTATCGTTGGTAAGGACGTCATGGAAGAGTCCGGAGAAGAAGTGGTCGAGCTGGCAGATCTCCTGTACGCTCCGTGCCGCCTGGTGCTGGCCATGCCCCAAACAAAACCCGAGGTTGAACCCAACCTAAGCATTGCCACAAAATATCCACGGCTCTCGACCCAATATTTTCGCGACCGCTCCTTGCCTGCCCGCATCATTCACGTGCACGGGGCGACAGAACTGGCACCCACCGTGGGGCTTTCTGATGGTATTGTTGACCTGGTGGCGACGGGCGGTACGCTCCAGGTGAACCGCCTGGTAGAAGTGGCCACCCTACTTTCCTCGTCGGCCCGCCTCATTGGCAATCCGGCGGCCAGTAACCTCAAAGGAGATGCTTTCTGGCACCTGGTGCAGGGTCTCCGAGATGCCACAGAGAGGGGAGCAGAATCATGAGCGTCCGCTGGCTTCCCATTGACGAGCTGCTCGAGTCCGGGCGCTCTCTGAGACCGCCGGAGTCACGACTCCAACAGCGTGTAGCCGAGATCATTGCTACGGTCCACCAGCGAGGAGATGAAGCCCTCCTGGCCATGGCCACCGCCTTCGACGGCGTTGATCCTGACACCTTCGAGCTGGCGGTAACCAAGGAGGAATGGGAACGCGGCATGGAACAGGTCAGTGAAGAATGGAAAGAGGCCATGGGAAAAGCCCAGTCACACATTTCCCGTTTTCATCGCCATACCCTGCCTCAAGACGCCCGGATCCCCCTTAAAGGTGGCTTCATGGAGCAGGTATGGGTCCCATTATCCCGCGTGGGCCTATACGTTCCCGGAGGACGTGCTCCCTACCCCTCCTCCGTCTTGATGACGGCCGTTCCCGCCCGGGCCGCCGGGGTCACTGATCTGACGGTCTGCACCCCACCCCGTGCTGATGGCACCGTCTCGCCGCTGGTGCTTTGCGCCTGCCGGCTGGCGGGGGTGACGCGAGTCTTCAAAGCAGGGGGAGCCGGTGCCATCGCTGCCATGGCCATGGGCACCGAGACCATCGGCGCGGTGGACAAGATTGCCGGTCCCGGGAATGCCTATGTCAACGAGGCCAAGCGACAATTGTTCGGCACGGTGGGCATCGATTGCCTAGCCGGGCCCAGCGAGCTGGTGGTCTTCGCTGACTCCTCCGTTGATCCCACCTGGGTCGCGGCTGACCTCCGGGCTCAGGTTGAACATGGTTCCGGGGCGTGGTCCTTGTTAGTCTGCCGCTCAAAAGAGGCTGCAGAGGCCATCATTGATTGCCTGAGGGAAGGAGTCAACCAGGAGCATCACATCGATGTGACCGTTGCCGGTGATAATGACCAGGCCATGGCTTTGATCAATGAACTGGCGCCTGAACACGCCCACATCATGGCCGAGGGCGAGCAGCAGCTGGCTCGGGGTATCTATAACGCCGGGGCCGTGTTCATCGGCCGCTATTCGCCGGTGGCCAGCGGAGATTACGCAGCAGGGCCCAGCCACGTGCTCCCTACGGGAGGCAGTTCCCGTTTCATGTCAGGACTGGGAGTAGCTGATTTCATGAAGCGCGTCAACCGCCTGCAATTGGGCCCAGATGATTTGCAGGATCTGGCCCCGACGGTAGAAACACTGGCCCAGGCCGAAGGATTGTGTGCCCATGCGGCCAGTGTAAGAATTCGATTGGAGACAAGGAAGGAGACCGGCACAACATGATGCTCTTGGACTTCAATGAGAACCCTTTTGATCTTCCCGAGGAAATGAAGCGCGAGATCATGGAAGCCGCGATGGCGCTACCCCTAAATCGCTACCGTAGCCCCTTGCGGGACCAGTTCGTCGCGGAGCTGGCTCGCTACAGTTCGGTAGACCCTGAGATGATCATGTTTGGAAACGGGGCCGACGAGATCATATCCATCGTCATTTCCGCCTGCTGTGGGCCGAACGGTCGGGTCATCATACCAGACCCTTCCTTCAGCGGATATCCGTCGTTGGCCCGCATGGCCAACACACCGGTGGAATTGGTTCGGTCACTGACTGATTTTGCCTTTGATGTGGACCAGCTGCAAGAGCGTGTGGCCCGAGGACCGGCACCGAATGAAGCTGGCAGGGGCGCCACGTTGGTGTTCTTGTGTCGACCCAATAACCCCACCGGTCACCTCTATCCCCTTGCGGACGTAGAGCGCCTCTGCGAGGTGAGAGAAGATGCTCTGGTGGTAGTGGACGAAGCCTATTACGAGTTTGCCGGCTCTACGTCCCACCAGCTCGTAGACCGCTATCCCAATCTGCTTATCATGCGCACCATGTCCAAGGCCTTTTCTCTGGCCGGTGTCCGCCTAGGCTACGCCTTTGGTCAACAGCCTCTGGTGCGAAGGATTGACCGGACCCGCCCCCCCTTCAATACCGGGGTGGTGTCCTACGCCATCGGAATCGAGGCACTAAAGCGAAAAGACCATTTCCTGACTCTGGTTGATACGATAAAGACATGGCGCGAAGAACTAATGGCCGAGCTGGCCCACATCGAAGGAATACGACCCTTTCCCAGTCATACCAACTTCATCCTAATTGAAGTAGGACCCCAAGCCCGCCAGCTGCAAGAGGATTTGCTTGCCAAGGGAGTTCGAATACGTCACTACGGTGAATTCGCCAGTTTGGAGAACTACCTGCGCATCAGCATCGGCACCCCTGAGCAGAATCAAGCGGTGTTGCAAGGTTTGCGCAAAGCCCTGAAATAGAGAGGGGATCGTCAAGTGGCCCACATACAGTT
>SLSY01000056.1 GCA_007130145.1 Bacillota bacterium | reverse complement strand
GTCTTCCCCAGCAGGATGGGTAGAGGAGGAAACAGAGACAATGCCGAATATGTGCCGAAGGTGGTGACAGGGTGAAGACATTGAAGGTAGAAGATCAAACCGTGTATTTTGGCAACGCTGAGTCCATGAGTAAGATTCCCGACGGGACGGTTGATTTGATCATCACTTCCCCGCCATACTGGAACCTCAAGGACTATGAGCACCGTGAGCAGATCGGGCAGGAGGACTATGTTGGCTATCTGCGGCGTCTGGAGCGGGTATGGCAGGAATGCTACCGGACCAGCACCGACCGGGCCATTATGGCCGTCAATGTGAACAGCCGCCGCCACCGTAAAGTATTCTATCCCATCGCTTTTGATCTGGCCCAGAATGTGTGCGACTGGGTGCTAATTGACATAGTTATATGGTATGTTCCTAATGCTTTGCCCCAGCCCAACTGGTATTTAGACAAGGTCCATGACAACAAGTTTGAGTTTGTGCTCATCTTTGCCAAGGACTATTCTTACGACTATACATTCAACAAGGTCCGCGTCAAGCAGAAATACCGGGAACGGGACCATCGCCAGGATAAGTACCATGACGCCGGGCGCGGCATCGGCAATGTCATCCGCATTCCTTCCTACCGGCCGCCCACGGTACGCCAGCTTAACTATCACCTGGCTGCGTTCCCCGAGGAGTTGCCCTATTTTCTCATTCACACCTACTCCCATGCGGGGGATACGGTTCTCGACCCCTTTGTGGGTTCGGGCACGACCCTGAAGGTGGCCCGCAATCTGAAGCGCCGGGGCCTGGGCTACGAACTCAATGAATCATTCTGTGACATCATGGAGAAGCGGATCCTCCAAGACTGGGACGGGCCGGCCTTTGAGGAACTCGACATGATTACGTTGTCCAGTGGGAGGGGGAACCGGGTGCCTCGCGTGAGAAACAGAGAAGGAGAAAGCCATGATCATCCGCGATCCGATTCACGGGGACATAGAGTTCAACCCCTTAGAGCAGAAGATCCTCGATAGTCCCTGGGTGCAGAGGCTGCGCGAGCTCAAGCAGCTGGGTGCGGCTCATCTGGTGTATCCGGGCTGCACCCACAGTCGCTTTGAGCATTCTGTGGGCACCTTCCACGTGGTGGGGCGCATCATGGACCAGCTGGCCCACAGAGGGGTTTTGGTGGAGCAATACCGGCAGGCGGTGGCCATTGCCGCACTGGTACACGATATCGCCTTTGTCCCCTACGGACATTTCGTCGAGGATGTGCTCTGCTTTTTGCCCAAACATGATGGCGCGGCACTCCTGAGCGCGTTGGATCGTCCGGAGTTTGTGAGCATACTGGGGCACTCACTTCACGGGCAGGTGATAGACGTCTTAGAGCACAGGGCACCTGCATGGACCCGCGCTGTCATTGCCAGCACCATTGATGGAGATATGCTGGATTATTTGCGGCGCGATGCCTTTTACGCGGGGTTGCGTCAGAACTATGATGAGCGCATCTTTCGCTATCTCACCGTCCATGAGGGAGGCCTGGCCGTTGAGACCGAGCGTGCGGGCTTGCCCCGCCCCGATGCCGTGTCAGAGCTGGTGAATCTCTTGCGTCTTCGCTATTATCTCATGGAGCGCGTATATTATCATCACGCCAAGCTCTCAGCCGAAACCATGCTGGGTTATGCCCTCGCCAAGGCCGTGGAAGCGGGATTGCCCACGGAAGCATTGCGGACGATGAGCGATCATGAGTTTATCCTCAGTCTCAAGGACTATGCTGGCGCCCCCTGGGTCGAGGCCGTGCGCAAGCGGCGTTTGTTCAAACGGGCCTATGTCATATCCAGCCGTTCCACCGAGTGGGGTGAGCGGGTGGCGTGGTCCGAAGCGTTTGCCAGGCCCCAGTGCAAGCGCCGAGCGGAGGACGCCCTGGCTCCTTTAGGAGAAGCTCTCATCTGTTGTTTGCCTCCTACGCTCATGAAACGAGCAGCGGTGGCCCTTACGGCGGGTACAGATCTGGCCGGGCATTCCCCCCTGGATGTGAAGGCGCTGGAAACAAGCTACGAGGAGCTGTGGCGGCTCTATGTCTTCGCTCCGCTCGAGCAGTGCCAGGCGGTGAAGGCGGCGGCGACGAAATATTTCGACCGACCCTCAGAGTATGAGCGTGGCCGGAAGGTAGCGACTATTTAGACTAAATTCGTAGGGGTATTGAATGCGTTTCGAGCTTGTGGTAAAATTGCATCTGGATTCCAAGAAAGAGGAGAGTGAGCCCATGGTCACCGAAGCACGTGTCGTTGGCAATGAGCATTGCCCAAGGTTGCTCGCTTTTGTTGGGTGTCATCTCTCTTTGGGGTCCCGGGGCCTGTGCAAGGTGGGCCAAGACGATCTCAGGTAGACTCCAGAGGCACCGAACAGGAGCCGGGCGGCTGAAGGCCAGCCCGGTTTATTGCTTTGGCGGCGAGTTAGTGGGGGTGAATCCGTGAACGCCAGCCGACGTTTACTCAAGATGATTGTTCCCTATAGATGGCTTTTACTGCTGGTGGTGGTGGCACTGGTTGCTACGACCGCATTGGAAATGATCCCGCCTTTTTTGCTGCGCATGGTGGTCGATGAGGTGCTCACAGCCGGTAGGATGAATCTTCTGTACATCCTGGTGTTGAGCTATGCCGGTATCTATCTGGTTCGGGGCGTGCTCCTTTACATCCAGTGGTACACGCAGGAGTATGTGGGCCAGAAGGTGATGTTTGATTTCAGGCGCCGGCTTCACGACCACTTGCAGAACCTGTCACCCAACTACTTTGCCCGCATCAAGACGGGTCAAATGATGTCGCGGTTGACCGGTGATGTGGAGAGCCTTCAGCATTTCTTGGGCTTTGGTGCCCTGCTGATGTTCCAGATGGTCTTGTTCTTTGTGGTGGTTTCCATCATATTGCTAAACCTCAATTGGCGCTTGACCCTGGTGACGCTGGCCACCTCGCCCCTTTTGGCCATCACCGTGTTTCGCTTTGATCGCAAGCTGCGCCCAGCCTGGGAGAGCGTGCGGGAGTATATGGCCCGCCTCACCACGACGTTGCAGGAGAACATTAGCGGGGTGCGGGTGGTCAAAGCCTTTGCCCGCGAAGATACTGAGTCGTTGAAGTTCTCTTACCGCAACCTGGAGTTCTTTGACAAGAACATGGACCGGGCGCGGGTCGAAGCCGGTGCTCAGCCTCTGTTGGAGATGCTTTCGGGGTTGTGTGCTGTCCTGCTCATCTGGTATGGAGGCCGGGAAGTAGTGCTGGAGCGGATGACGTTGGGTACACTGGTGGCGTTTCAGAATTATCTTTGGGCGCTCATCTGGCCCATTCGTATGATGGGCTGGCTGGTAAACATGGCCGCGCGCGCGCTGGCCGCGGCCCCGCGCCTGTTCGAAATACTGGACATGGAGCCCGAGGTGGCCGACGCACCCGATGCGGTAGAGCTCCCGGACATCAAAGGGCACATCGCCATGAAGAATGTCTCTTTTATATTCGATGACGGGAACTCTGAAGTGCTAAAGGACATCAACCTCGAGATCCTTCCGGGGGAGACCGTGGCTGTCGTGGGAGGGACCGGCTCCGGCAAGAGCACATTCATCAGTCTCTTGGCCCGGTTTCACGATCCTACTCAGGGGCAGATCACCGTCGATGGCTACGACCTGCGCGATGTGAAGCTCAAATCACTCCGTCGGCAAATTGGCATCGTCCTGCAGGAATCCTTCCTATTCTCCACTTCATTGAAGGAGAACATAGCCTTTGGTAACGCGGAGGCAAGCACGGAAGATATTCGCCACGCCGCGCGCTTGGCGCAGGTAGAGCAGTTTATTGATGAGCTGCCGCAAGGTTATGACACGCTCGTCGGCGAGCGGGGTGTGGGTCTTTCGGGAGGACAGAAACAGCGAGTGTCGCTGGCGCGCGCCTTGCTCGTGGATCCCAAGATCCTCATCTTGGACGAGGCCACGGCCAGTGTGGACACGGAAACAGAATCGCAAATTCAAGCTGCCCTTACCAAGGTGATGCAGAATCGCACCACCGTTGTCATTGCCAAGCGTCTGTCTACGGTGAAATCAGCCGATAAGATTCTCGTGTTGGAGGATGGTCAGATCGCTCAGTTCGGTACTCATGAGGAGTTATCGGATCAAGAGGGCGTATACCGGCGCATCTTTGCCAGCCAACTGGCCGGGCAAGAAGAAGCGGTGAAGATGGAGGAGGTGGACACGGATGTCCGAGCTGGAACTAGGCATTGAAGAACACGAACAAGAAGAGTTGGAACGCCCGTTTAACTATGGCTACTTCCGGCGCATGATGTCCTATGCCCGTCCCTACTGGCGCCAGGTGCTCTTGGGGGGTTCCATGATGGCGGTGGTGAGCGCGATCAACTTGGCCGAGCCCTTGCTCATTCGCTACATCATTGATCTGGGCATCCTGGAATTGAATATGACGGTGGTCAACCAGGTGGCTCTTTTCCTCTTTGGCTTGCGCATGCTGGCCTGGGTAGCGGGACATTTTCAGATCAGACTCATGAACTGGACCGGTCAAAAGGTTCTTTACGATCTCAGGCAACAGCTGTTCGAACACATTCAGAGGCTGTCCTTCTCTTTTTATGATGGTCGGCCGGTGGGCAAGATCGTATCGCGGCTCACCAACGATGTGAACCACATCGGTGAACTGGTCAACAGCGGGTTGGTCAACGTGGTAAACCAAACCGTATCGCTGGTGGTCATCATGGTGATCTTGCTCAGCATGCACGCGCGGCTAGCCCTCTTGGCCTTTTGCGTGGTTCCCACGCTCTTTTTTGCCGTGGCCCGGCTGCGCACCAGGATGGAGACAGCCTGGACCAATACACGGCGGGCCGTCTCAAGCATGAACTCACATCTGAACGAGAGCATTACCGGCATTCAGGTCATTCAGGCCTTCAGCCGCCAAGGACGCAACTCCGAGCGTTTTGAGCGCATCAACCAGCGCACCATGCGTTCCTATCTGCGGGGCATCAAGTATGAGATGATCTTGTGGCCCGCCACGGAAATGGTAGGGGCATTGGGTACATGCTTGGTCATTTGGTACGGCGTTAGTGAAGTCGTGGCGGGGAACCTCTCGGTCGGGTTTTTCTTGGCCTTCATTGCCTATTTGCATCGTTTCTGGGGGCCTTTGAGCACCTTTAGCCGCATATACAGTCAGATGCTTTCGGCCATGGCTTCGGCCGAACGCGTGTTTGAAATGCTGGATACCCAACCGGAGGTGGAGGATCACCCCCAGGCCCGCCACTTGCAAGAAATCCGGGGTGAGATCGAATTTGCCGGTGTGCATTTTGCTTACCGGGAAGGTGAAGACGTACTGCACGGCATCAATTTCCGCATCGAGCCCGGGGAGACCCTGGCGTTGGTGGGGCCCACCGGGGGTGGGAAGAGCACCATCGCCAATCTGGTGGCTCGTTTTTACGATCCCACCCAGGGTGCGGTGCACATTGACGGCCATGACCTGAGGGACGTGACGCTGGCTTCCTTGCGCCGTCAGTTTGGCATTGTCTTGCAGGATACCTTCGTGTTCTCTGGTACCATTGCCGACAACATTCGCTATGGCAAGGAAGATGCCACCAGTGAGGAGATCGAATGGGCGGCGCGGGCCGT
>SLSY01000182.1 GCA_007130145.1 Bacillota bacterium | reverse complement strand
CCGTGGCACGCTTCGCGTGGCCGTAACCTGGATGGATGCACCGGACACCGGAGCACCTCCCGAGTTCTACCACGACCCTGAAACGGGCCAGGCCAAGGGAATTGGCTGCGAAGTGGGCCGCATGATCGCCCAAGGACTCGGTGTAGAGGTGGAATTCGTCGATATGCCCTGGGGCGAACACCTTGATGCATTACTAGACGGCCGCGTGGACATTTGTCCGAAGCATACCAACATTCCTGACCGCGGATTGATGATTGACTTTGGCAAGGCTCTCATGGCCTTCGAAGTGATTTGCCTGGTGGAAAAGGATAGCCCCTACCAAACGGTGGAAGACGTCAATCAGGAGGATGTCAAGATCGCATGCTGGACCGGCTCTTCCTGCATTGAAGTAGCCGAAAATAGCTTCCCCAAGGCTACCATCGTCGAATGTGCCAACACCATGCAGCCGGTACAGGATGGGACGGTGCAGGCTTGCGTCACCGACGCCATCACCAAGATCGCCATGGAGAAGCATCCTACCTTGCGTCCTCTACGCAATCGGGATGGTTCCTTGATGATTCTGGCACGGGAGTTCGGGAAACCCGCCATTCGCCCTCTGGATCCCCGCTTCCTCAACTGGCTTAACAACTGGATTGACTACATGTGGGAATTGGGCCCCTTGAAAGAGCTATGTGTGGACTGGTGGAACGGCTTGATGGTCGAATAGCACCCGTGAAATACGTAACAAGGAGATGAGCTGGCTGATGTCCAAACGCAAGGTTTCTGTCGATGACATCGTCAGGTACGGCTTGATCGTGGAAGTGGACACATCTCCCGAAGGGGAGCTGGTCGCCTATTCATTGCGAAAAGGCGATATGGCGAATAACACCTACCGCTCTTGCATTTGGGCGGTCTCTACCAGCGGTGGAGAACCCAAGAAACTAACAGGCGGACCGTTGGATCAGCAACCCGCTTGGTCGCCGGATGGAAGCCAGCTGGCCTTCGTATCCAATCGCTCAGGAAGCGCACAAATATGGTTGCTTCCACGCTCAGGAGGAGAAGCGCGCCAGCTGACCTGTATCCCTTCCGGCGTGAGCGGACCGGTCTGGTCGCCCGATGGCACACGCATCGCCTTCACGTCCCGTACCACACCACCGGGATATGTCAAACCCAAGGCAGATGTGAGAGTCATCACCCGTATCCATTACAAGAACGAGGAAGAGTTCTTGGATGATAAGTGGTCACACATTTGGGTGGTGAATGTAAAAACCGGTCAAACACGGCAGTTGACCGACGGAGAGTATGAAGAAAGCGGTCCGGCGTGGTCACCGGATGGCCAGTTCATCGCCTTCTGTGCCCGGCGTACCGACGACTGCGATTATGAAGTAGCCAAGGACGTCTGGTTGGTCAATGTCGAGGACAAGAGTCTACGCCAGCTCACCCAAGAGCACCAAGGCCCCGCCGCTTCTCCCTCATTCTCCCCCGACGGACAAACGGTGGCCTTCATCGGCCATGATCAACACCGTGATCCCGGGGTGAATAACATGACGTTGATGACGGTTCCTTGGGACGGTGGCAAGCCCACCAACATCATAAAAGACGCCGATATCTCCTTGGGCAACGATGTGCTCTACGATCTTACGCTCTTTCGCGGTTACCAGCCACCGGTGTGGACCGCTGATGGTCAAGGTCTATTCACCGTAGCCACGCTGGGCGGAACCGTTCATGTATTGCGCGTGAATCGCGTCAGTGGAACGGTTGAGAGAATAACGGGCCAAGACCGGGTGGTGTGTTCCTTTAGCCTGGATAAAGGACGCCAGCGCCTGGTGTTCGCCATCACCGATCCCAGCACACCGGCGGATATCTACCTTCACCATGTCGCGGCCGATCACAGCTATCCGCCCGTGGCTGGCTATATTAGCGGGACCTCCTTCGAGCAGGATGAGACCGGTGATGTGCGGTTGACTGAGGTGAACAAGGATCTATTGGAGCAGCTTGTTCTGGTGCAACCAGAACGCATTGTCTATGAAGGTGCCAACGGGGATTGGGACATTGAGGGATGGATCCTAAAACCGGCCGACTTTTCTCCCCCCAAGAAATATCCCATGGTCCTGTACGTTCATGGCGGGCCTTCCAATGCCTACGGCTATGCTTTCTTCCACGAATTCCAACTCCTGTGCGCCCAGGGCTGGGTGGTTCTTATCACCAACCCCCGTGGCAGCAGGGGTTACGGTGAGGAATTCGCCCACGCTGTGCATATGGCCTGGGGCAAGGAGGATTACGAGGATATCATGAAGGGCGTAGACCACGCCCTGAGCCTTGGCTACATTGATGAAGACAATATGGCGTGTGCAGGAGGAAGCTACGGGGGCTTTATGACCAATTGGGTTGTGGGCTCGACCAACCGCTTCAAGGTGGCCTGTACCCAGCGCAGCCTCTCCAACCGCCACAGTTTCTTCGGAACCTGCGATGTGGGCTACACAGCCATGCGCTCCTATGGAGATGGGCCTTGGGCCTTGCCCGAAGAGTATCTTGAGCATTCACCCATTCGTTTGATAGGAAATGCCACCACGCCCTTGCTCATCATTCACAGTGAAGAGGATCGGCGCTGCCCCATTGAACAGGCCGAGCAAGTCTATGCGGCACTCAAGGCACGAAAGCAGGAGGTCGTATTCTGCCGCTATTGGGGTGAGAATCATAACCTGTCCCGGGGCGGGAAACCCGTGAACCGGGTGGATCGCCTGGAACGGATCATCGCCTGGTTCCGAAAATACCTTCCGCATGAAGCTGAGTAAAGGATGGGAGAATCGCCAGAAGAGCACAATCCGTTCAGCCGCCGGCAGGATTCTTCCTGCTGGCGGCCAGGACGTGAGAAAGGCGGTAGAACGACAAGATGAATCATGGAAAGAGGCTGGAAACAGTTCAAAAGGCCATGCAAGAGAAAGGATATGATGCATTTTTTCTGGCCATGTCCAGTGACTTGCAGTATCTTTCCGGCGTGTTGCGACAACCGCACAATCCAACCGATGATGATAAGCACGGCGATGAACTCTACGGTGCCTTCATCACACCCCAAAAAGGTCCCATCTTTCTTGTTCCCCGCATGGGTGCCAGCGAATACGTGAAGGCACAGGCCCAAGACAAGCCGTGGATCGAGGATATCGTCGTCATAGATGATGGTGACGAGCTCGATAAAGTAGCCACAGACATTCTCAAAAAGGTGGGTAATCCCAAGCGAATCGCCGTCAATGACCGGCTGTGGGCCCGCTCACTGTGGCGCCTTCATCAGGTTACAGGCGACGGGGAGTTTGGCAACGCGTCAGAGATCATCGCACCTTTGCGTGCTGTAAAGGATCAGCATGAACTAGCCATAATGAAAGAGGCCGGCTCTCGCACCGATCAGATCTTCGGCGCGGTGCTCAAGCAGATCCGTCTGGGCATGACAGCCTATGATATAGCCCGAGAAGTAGATCATCAGATGATCCTGCATGGCTGCACCGCCGGACCCTCCTTCCACACCGGAGTCTCGGTCGAAGGCGAGGGGCTCCGGCAACACACAACACCGGAGGGACGCAGCGTCACGCCGGTGCAGCCAGGAGCGGTGATAAGCTTCGATTTCGGTGTGATCTATGAAGGTTATGTTTCAGACTTTGGGCGCACGGTATTCTGCCAGAGCATGTCCGAGCAGTATAAACTCTTACACGATCTGGTCATGGAAAGCCAGGCGCAGGCCATAGCCGCCATGAAATGTGGTCAGGTGACGGCAGCCGAGCTCAACCGCATAGCGCGCAAGGTAATCGAAGACGGCGGCTACGGAAAATACTTTACCCACCGACTCGGCCATGGTATTGGCATCGATGTGCATGAGCCGCCCTTCCTCTACGAGCTAGATGATACGGTCCTGGCAACGGGGATGTGCTTTACCATTGAACCGAGCATCATGGAGACGGCCGAGATTCGGGTGGAGGATGTGGTGCAAGTTACCGAGAATGGTGGGCTCCCCTTGAGTAACTTTAGCCGCGACTATTTGATCATCTAACGATGCCATCATCTATCACCAAAAGCCCTCTCATTCCATGAGGTGAGAGGGCGGTGCCACGTGACCTTGCCTTGGTCCATTGCCCTTCACTAGGGAAAACGCTGGGGGCGCAAAACCCCTGGACCCCGCGCGACGGGACCTTCATTGCCGACGACATCACGGCGCAATGGTATGAACACTTCTTCTGGGAGGCAACCGTGTACCGCCGGCTATGGGGGCATGATCATGGAGCAAACTGTGAAATGACCATGAACAAGCCCTCCCCTCGAAGGCAAAGAACATGGAACGTAAGCACGAAGGTGATCGGCACCGTTTGCTTGTGGAAGCTCCCGAGACTACACTGTGTGAAACCATGGTGACGCAGAGAAAACACGTGGTGGCGTATGGCTGGCACGCTCGCTTCGTCTGTGGTTCACAGCTGGTGGTCGTGTTTTGTGATACGGTATTCACTGTCTCCATCGCTCCGGCGCGTTGGGATGCGCTCCCTACCCATCGTCAAGCCCCGTGGCATATCCACCGAAACGTTGCGTTTTGACCCCTATACGCAGGAAGATGTCCGGCACGGATTCGAGCTAACTCCCCAGAGCCAGCGTAGGGGGGCAAGATGCGGTATTCCTCGCCCCCCGTTCGCTTCTTTATACGATGATCATCTCACGGGTATAGTTGGTGAGATTCTCGCACCCATCCTCGGTCACCAAAATGGCGTCCTCAATATGAATAGGTGTATCGCGGAACTGCCCCGTAATGAAACACCCCGGATCCACCACGAAGATAATCCCCGGTTCCAGAATCCAGGTTTCACCTTCTTGTACCATGGGAGCTTCGTGCCCCTTGTTCAATCCAATACCATGCCCGATCTTCCATACCTGGTCAAAGCCATGTTTCTTCATGTAGTTGTAGGAGAAACGATGCACTTCTTGTGCTTCTAGACCTGGTTTGATCATGTCCAACGTCTCATAGAAACAGTCCACTGTAACTTTATAGGCCCGCTCCACTTCGGGTTCAGGGCGTCCCACGAATACGTTGCGAGCCGTGTCTGTGCCGTAGCCATCCCAGCGGGCTCCCATATCGATGTCAATGACATCGCCCTTTTGGAACCTGCGCGGAAGCAGTTTCTTGAAATGTCCGCCCACGCCCATGCTCTCCGAACCTGCTTCTAACATGGCTTTCATGATTTCCATGGCTGCCTCGTACTCGGCAACGCCTTCGCGAATCACTTGTGCGGAACGCTCGTATCCTTTCACGGTAATGTCGTTGGCTTTACGCAACACTTCGATCTCTGCTGCGTCCTTCACGCCCCGCAGACGGTCAAAGACGCGCCCGGCTCTCTTCACCCGAATCTTGGGTGCGGCCTTACTCAGAAGCTCGTAATCGCCATACCACATGTTATCCTCAATGCCCAGCTGACCGTCGGCCAGACCTTTTTCCTTGAGCACTGCCGCCAGCTCCTCGACGGGTTCATCCCCGTCCCTATGAGTGCGGATATCACCATCTTTGAGCCAGGAATCGGAAAACTTAAGGATATCGGCGTGCATCTTAGAGATGAGGAAGGTTAGTTCGCCTTCCATGGGCACGATAAGAGCCGATAGCCAAACGGGCCACCCGGCAGTATAGGCGCTCCAACCCGCAAAGTACTGCATGTTAGGGCCGGCGTTGATGTAGAGTGCGTCCAGCCCCCGCTCCTTCATCATGTTGCGAGCCCGGGCGATACGTCCCGGAAAATCATACTGTGGTTTTGTCATGATCTTACCCCTTTCCCCTTTACCATATAGTAAATCCACCGTCCACACTCAGACAAGCACCGGTAACAAAGGATGCATCATCAGACGCCAGGAATGCAACGGCACTGGCAATCTCCGACGGTTCGGCAAAACGACCGATGGGATGGCGCGCTAGCAGTTTAGCGGTTGTGGCCTCCGGATCCGGGGAATTGGCAATGAACTGCTTCTGCATATCAGTGGCAACATCGCCGGGAGCGATGCAGTTGACCCGAATTCCCTGGGGGGCATACTCATAGGCAACCTGACGGGTGAAGGAAATCACCCCACCTTTGGCCGCACAATAGGCCGCTTGATTCGGGGATGCCACCAACCCCAGCGACGAAGCTAGGTTCACTACACTTCCTTTTCCTCTCTTGATCATTTGCTCTACCGCAGCCTTTGTGCAGAAAAAGGTTCCTTTCACATTCACACCCATGGTGCGATCAAACATCTCTGCTGTGGTATCCAACAGGGACTTACCGAACACCACTCCCGCATTGTTGACCAGTACGTCTACATTCCCGAACTGCTCGATTGCAAAGTCCACCATGTTTTGTGCTGCGTCCGGATCCGACACATCAGTACGGACGAAAACAGCACTTCCTCCCTGCTGCACCACCTCCTCGACACAGGCAATGCCCGATTGTTCATCAATGTCGGCTACGACCACCTTGGCCCCTTCACTGATAAAGCGCTCAACAATGGCACGACCGATGCCGGCGGCGCCACCGGTAACAATTGCTACCTGTCCTTCAAACCGCATGTTTTTTCACCATCTCTCTCTCTTTGTTGGGAAAACGGTCTCACCGTTTCCGCTCGCCCGCAAGCTGCAGATCTATAGGCAGCCTCTATGGCGGCCACCGCCCAGTATCCACCTTCAGCGTCTGTCAAAAGCGGTGAACCCTCCAGAATGGCCCGGGCAAAATCCTCGACAGCAGAAATCTCAGGAGGCCAGTGGGAGAGTTTCTGTAAGCGCCCCGTCTTGTCGAACAGTTCCAGTGACCGATTGCGAATGAACAGCGCCCCCTTCTCTCCATAGATGGAAAGCTCCAGCTGCCAAAAAGGTCCTTGTGCCTCATTGAGCAACGAGGCTGGCACACCCCCTTCAAGTTGCATGGTTAAACTCGCCTGATAATCAAGATCCGGGGCGGGTCCCTGCATGAAGGCATACAACCGCTCTGGCCTCAGGCCGGTCAGCCAGAGTATGGCCTCAAGGCGATGGGTCCCACCGCTGGCCATGGAGCCGCCTCCGGACTGCTCCACGTCTTGATACCAACTGTTTGGATCCAAAATGGGGCTGGTTTCAGCGTGAGCAGCACCCAAGCAGGCCACCGAAGTTATCTTGCCCAAAGCACCCTGGGCCACCAGCCGTCTGGCCTGTTGAACGTGGGGCCAGTAATGATAACTATAAGCAACAGAGAGAACCCGCCGCCGTTCGCGCGCCATATGGACCAATTCCTCAGCTTGGATGGCGCACAGGCACAGGGGCTTGTCCACCAAGACATGCAGATTGCGGCCAAGCGCCTCTTTAACCTGCCGGTAGTGTAGGTGATGTGGCGTGCTGATCAGCACAGCATCCAGGGGGAGGTGGGCAAAGAACCCATCTTCCCTTGCATATAAGCGGGCGTCGGGAAACTCAGCCCCCATGTTCTGAAGACCCAGAGCACTGCGGCGACACAAGGCTACCACTTCCACCGGTACATCCGGCTTCTGCAGCTGGGGAAGATGGGCCAAGGAAAAATACTCCCCGGCTCCTAGCACTCCCAAGCGTATACATGTGGACTTCACACTCTCACCCCTTTAGATCCGGCGCGCCGCTTCATCCGCCTCGGCTATCGCTTCGAGCAGTCGGCGCGGCTGCTTCGCATCACCGATGACGATTGCCTCCTGGCCATGAGCTGCCAGTTCTCCGCACAAGGAATTGACACTCTCGCGTCGTCGGGCCATGACCACCGTCTCTGCCGGCCACGAGCATAGCTGCCCAGCTACGCACCCCCCGACTCGGCCAGCACGCACATCCAGGTCACAGACCCCGGTAACCCGGCGCACACCCGCCCCATGTAACCGGTCTAAGAGCAAGGTGCGTGCCGTCAAGGGCATGTCGGCACCCATATGGGCACCGTTTTCCAACACCGTGACCTTCCTCTGCCGGGCAGCCAGAAATTCTGCCGTTTCAAGGCCGAGCATGCCTCCACCCATCACCACGAAATGCTGACATGGAGGGACCTGATGCAGGATGTCGGCAAAACTGAGGGTCAGGAGTTCTTCCTTCCAGGGCACATCCTCAAAGGCCGGCTGCGCTCCCGTGGCAACGATGACCGCATCGGTTTGATGCGCCAACACGGCTTCACTCGAGGCCAGTTTCTGGGTCCTAACCGTCACCCCCAACAGCTCGAGGGCCTCAATACGCCAGGTAACTGCCGCCATCAGGCGCTCTTTGTGAGGAGGGCGGCAGGCCAAATGGACTTGCCCTCCGAGTTGATCCTCCTTCTCCCATAGAGTAACCTGATGGCCCCGGAGGGCAGCAACACGTGCTGCCTCCAGCCCCGCCACTCCCCCACCAATCACCAACACCCGGCGACGACAAAGGGCTCTGGGGGGTGGATCGCTCGCTTCGTGGCCCAACCGGGGATTCTGGGTACAGGCCACCGGCTCGTCCATACACCCTCCCAGACAACCCAGACAGCGGCGAATGGCATCCGGTTGCCCCTTGCGCGTATGAGCTGCAAAGTGAGGGTCGGCCAGTAGGGCACGGCCCAGCGCGACAACATCTGCCTTGCCTGAAGACACTATCTCCTCGGCCAACTGGGGTTCATGTATGCGCCCCACCGCGATGACCGGAATGTCAACCGCCTCCTTAACACGAGCGGCCGCTTCCACGTTCCAGCCCAAGGGGTAGGCAGCCGGAGCAATGATGGTATGAAGGGACTGGGACGTCCCGGCGGATACGTGCAAGAAGTCGAGTCCCGCCGCCGCCAGTTCTTGGGCCATCGCCACCGTTTCCGGAAGCCTGCGACCATCCACAACGAATTCGTCACCGCTAATACGAAAGCCCACGGCAAAGTCCGGACCCACCGCCTCGCGCACAGCCGCGATCACTTCCAGGGGAAACCGTAAGAAACCCTCACGAACTCTCCCATATTCATCGTCTCTATGGTTGCCATGAGGTGACATGAAGCCAGCGATCAAATATCCGTGAGCGCCGTGCAGTTCCACACCGTCAAAACCTGCTCGCTGCGCCCGTTGTGCCGCCCGGGCAAAATCAGCGATGACGGTAGGGAGCTCCCCACCTTCCAACGCACGCACAGCATGGCCTTTACGGGGGCTAGGTAGGGCCGAAGCAGCTACAGGCGTCTGGCCGATAATGGCTGGCGAGGTCTCCCGTCCAGCATGGTGGAGCTGGGCAACAAGAGCAGCCCCATGTCGGTGTACCGCTATAACCAGCTGGCGAAAACCGGCGATGAAATCATCATGCCAAAGGCCCAACTGCCGTGGTGAGGCCAGGCCCGCAGGAGACACGGCGATGTATTCGTTGATCAAAAGTCCCAGCTGTCCTCGCGCCCGTTCTTCCATATAACGAACAAACCGTTCGCTTACTTCATGCTGCCCGCTGACAGCGAAGTCCGTGCCCATGGGCGGCAGGGCCAGGCGGTTTTTCAACGTCATATTGCCTATCTTCAATGGTTCCATTGATCTCATGCTGGTCATCAGACGCTCCAATCCACGATCTCGTGCTAGCAATGCACAGCTTGGTTCCCTTGAATGACCCACATGGTGGGCTTGATTCCGACCCGTTCGCCCCGCCCATCAAACAACACGCTACCGCTCAATCCCTCCCAGGCCGGGAGCGCGGCAATGATCGGAGATAGCTGCGAGCGCAAGGGTGGTTCTTTGGCTGCTATCGCGGTTAATCCGCGAACCACCGCCGTCACCGCATCATACACTTCCACTCCATAAACGGGCGGCTCATCGCCATAACGCTGGCGGTAACGCTGCAAAAACATGCGCCCTCTGTCCGTCCCATCAGCATCAAAGCCTGCGTACGTCATGTAAGCTCCGTCGGCCGCCGTCCCGGCCAGTTCCGGAAATTTGGAATGGCGGCTTCCATCGGCTCCCAAAAGTCGCGGTGGGCCATGACCTTGTTCGCGTACTTGCCTGGCAACGACCGCTGCCTCGATCTCGGTAAGAGCCAGATATATTAGATCCGCCTCAAACCGCACCATGGCATCAATCACATCAGGATACTGAGCATGCCCTGCCTCCAGTTTTCGTACGTGAATCTTCACCTCACCACACGCGGCGAGAGAAGCTTGGAAGGCGGTTGCCAAAGAACAGCCGTAACCCGTGCCATCATGGACCACCAGTACGCGCCGGGCCGCCAGCTGTCGGGCGGCAAACTCACCTGCCAGAGCACCTTGCGCTTGATCATGACAGCAGAGACGAAAGAAGCAAGTGCGTCCTGTCTCCCCGAGAGAAACACCGGTAGCTGAGGGGGTCAGGTGAGCTACCTCTGCCCGTTGATAGTATGCGCCCGCAGCCAGACAGGGACCGGTGTTCTTATGTCCTATGACCGCTACAAGCAGGGGATCATCGACAAAGGCGCGGGCTGCTCGTTTGGCCCCCGCTTCTGTCGCTTCATCATCCACCGTCAGCAGTTCCAGCGGGTAGGAGAGGGAGCCGCGGTCATTGAGTTCGTCAACAGCCATGGTGGCCACCTGAGCCATGGGCACGCCGACCACGGCTTGGTCGCCCGTAAGGGGCGCGGCGAATCCCACACGGACACATACACTCATCCAAACTCATCTCCTCACGTCACAAAATTCCTGACTTGCGCTCGTTCCTCTTCTGACATGAACAAGAGATCGCCCAGGGTATTCATGGAAACAAAACCCCAGCCCAAACACTCTTCAGTGAAACGCGCATCATCCCAACCCAGCTTTGCCTGTAGCTGCTCAAGTTCCCTCAGGCCACAGTAATGACACATTTCCCGTCCCGGTCGCATGAGGTGGGAGCGTGCCTGAGCTTGGGATGCAGATTCATCGAAACCCATCTGTTCTCGGTACACATCTTTTATCTCTTGCCAATCGTTCTTGCCACTAGAAAGGAAATGTTCAACGCCAATCCCGGTTATGCTAACCAGCCGCCGGTATTGGACCAGCGCAGCATAGGCCTTGGGGGCAACGCTGCTTTGCATGAGTCTCTCGCTGCGTTGCGCCATGCCTTTGACCAGCACCTCTGCGGCCAAATGGCCGCACCGAAAGGTATATGGCAGGCGCGAGGCTGCTGTTTTCACCCGGTGGGCGTGAAGCCCCGGGTATCCGTAGTGCACCGCCAATACCTGCAACCATCCCTGGTTTAGCCGGGATAATCGATCAGCGTTTAGCATCACCTGACCGGTGAGCGGGTCGCCCGTACCATCGTACGTGGCCCACGTAAAGGAGCGCTTAGCTGTCGCGGACATAAGATCCACCGTGCAGCGTTCACCCGGCGGAAGATGAACCCATGCTGACGCATGGTGGCGGGCGCGGACAAGGCAAGCTTCCATGGCGGCCACGAGCGATTCGGGCGAGTCATATGAAGGAAACGCTTGGTCCCATACAGCAGGGAAAGAGCGCCAGGGATCCACGCTCGCTGCCAGTTTGGCCAGCTTCTCTCGGACGCAACGCCATTCGTCTAGATACCATGAAAGAATCTCATTCCAATCCAGCTGGTAGCCCTTACTCAGCAAGGAAGGATAATCAAGAGGAGCCTCCTTTGCCGGCGGACCCAAATCGCCTAAGGCTTGGATGAACCAATCACAGGCTATCCTCAGATTGGTGAGTTGCTGCTGCATGAGTTGGGTGCCATAACTTGCCAGTGTCGCACGGACCTCGCGGACATTCCACTTAAGAATGCGCACCGCCGCGATGGCCTCGCGCCGCGTCAGCTGGGAGCGGTCAGTGAGTCGCAAACGCACCTCTCCCAATAGTTGATGGGAGCGCTCGAGCTTTGCCTCCACTAACGATGCCCGTTCTTTCGCGCTACGGTCATCAACCAAGGTGAGATGTTCCAGCGCACGGGTCAAGCGGTAGATGAAACTGTGGGGGCGGGCCTGGTCCAGTTCCAATTGCACCGCCAGAGAATCGAGCAAACCGGTGAAGTGCCGATGCCAAAAAGGAGGCAGGGCAGCTTCGTTTACCTGGTGTTGTCGCCGTTCAATGCGTTGATGCCACTCGGCCAATTCAGCAAGAGAAGGCACTATCAAGCGGTGTTTTTCATGATGGCCCCCCGCATACTCCCAGTAGAGATCGGCGATGGCCCGGTCCAGAGCTTTGATGGGGGCTGGGACAGTCAGCACGCTCATCCCCTACCGTAAAATACCGTTTCGTCAAAGACTCCTTCGGCAACCATCCTCCTTATCCCTGCTCTTGCCAGCGGCCCCACGTGGTAACACCGGGCAAAGAGCAACAAGCGTTTTCCCCAGACCCAGGTGAGCGCGCTGCATCCCTTTCCCTCGCTGAGGGAGACCGAAGGACAAACGATGGTGACGCCTGCGTTGTACCCATATCGGCATCACCGCGGTGTCTTGCCGATGTGAGTCTACTGGTCAACACGGCGACGGTAAAACCGCTTCCATGTCCCGGGCTATCCCCATGGCAAATGAAAAGGCAAAGCGCCCATCATCCACTCCACGACCGGTCGGATCCCTGTTCACTCGGTCTGTGAGAACCGCAAGCACCAGCCATCTTCCTGTGAATCACCCATCGGCTGGCGGATGCACGGGCGGGCCCCATACAGCGACAGCGTTGGCACCGGCATCCTCACCCGGCTGTGGTTCGTTTCAACAAACACCGCAGCGCAGCTGCCTTCTCAGTTAGTGTGCTGTCTTGCCTGTGAAGTGGAACGAACCCAGCTTGAGTCTGGGTACCAGCTGACAGGGAAATGCCCCGTCCAGTTTTCGCGTTTGACCGACCAACTCCACATCATTGAGCATGCGGAGTATGCTGTCGGTAAACCGGAGGTTACGAATGGCTCCCCGGACCTTGCCGTCTTCCACTAGAAAGGCCCCGTCCCGGGTCATGCCCGTGATCATGGTACGCAGGGTGTGAATGGGCCGGACGTAATGAAAGCGGGTAATCCAAATGCCCTTGCTTGTCGATGCGATCATCTGCTCGAGGCTGGCATCACCCGCGGCCATGAACAGGTTAGTGGGAACCGGGGCACCTCCTCCCCCTCCCGAACGCAGCTCTTCCCAGAAATGATAGTGACCGGTGGGCTCCACTCCGTATTTGCGGGCACTGCGGTGATCATAGACAGCACCCTGAGCTATACCTTCATGAATTAACTCCACCCTGCGCTTGGGCACCCCCTCCAGATCAAAAGGCCGGGGACAACCCAGCGGCGAGGTTCCATCCTCCCAGATGGAGATGGCCGGATGTACCACCTGTTGCCCCTGACGGGAGGATATGGCACTCTGCCCTTCCTGCACCGCCGGACCAGAGAAACTAAGATGTGCCAAATAGCGGACGAGTTCGGCCACAGCATACGGTTCCAAAATCACCTCAAACTGCTGAGGCTCCACGTCCCGTTGACAGCGGTTGCGCGCGCACCTCTCCGTCGCCTCCCGCGCCACGGTGAGGGCATCCAGCTGGGAGATGTCGCCAGAGTAGGCAGAAGCAAACCCCGAGCCTTCGTCCGTATAAATCAAGGAACGCAATACCGCGCTGGTACTGGCATTATAGGCCTGCAGGCCCAGGGAATTGCCCACGGCCATCTCGGTCACATCGGTAGAAACATAACCGCAGGCAGTGAAATCACCCGCCTCGGCAATCACCTGTTGCACCAACCCGACCCGATCTGTGGCCTCAGCCTCAACGGTGGCAGCAAAGAATGACTGTACCTGGGGATAGGAACACGTGGGTGAGGGCAGCGAGGAGAAATCGGGGTCCGGTGTCTGTATCCGCGCATTCTCCTGGGCTTTCTCCACCGTATGGCGCAACGATTCGGCATCCAATTGATTGGTCACAGCCATTCCCACGCGCCCATCTTCTACGGCCCGAACGCGCAAGGTAAGATGGCTTTCTGAAACGTGCTGATGCACGTAAGAGTTGGCATAGCGGGTCAATTCACTCTGGCGAGCCAAGAGCAAGGCTTCCGTTTGCTCAGCACCAGAGAGTCTCAGCACTTGCTCCACCAAACTCTGTAGACGTTCTTCTCCTACCATGATCCTACACCTACCCTAACATCACGAAATCTGGCCGGAGCAATGCCATGGGCACAGCGCTGTCCCTGCCCGGGCTCACCCTTCCCACAATTGGGAAAGCCCACCATCCGCCAGCTGCTCTTGTCTCCCACCGCCGTGCAAGAACGCCACAGCGCCGGGGTATTGCTGGTGTAGATGGGGTTTTTGACCAGCTCAGTTAAGGAACCATCTTCGATAAGATAACCAACCTCGGATGCAAACTGAAAGTTATAGCGGCGATCGTCGATGCTCGGATCGCGCATGTCCGTCATGTAAAGGCCTCTTTTCGTGTCCTTGATCATCTCATCCAGGCTCCAGTCGCCTGGCTCAAGATTTACATTGGTCATGCGCACCAGGGGTATGCGGTCCCAGTTATCCGCCCGCATGGTGCCGTTCGATGCCTCGCCAATGACCGGGGCGGTCTCACGGGATGTGAGGTATCCGACAAAGCGACCGTCTTTGACGATCTGACTGCGAGTGGCCGGTACCCCTTCATCATCATAACCAAAGCTGCCATGGGCATGAGGGATGGTCGCATCGGCCACCATGTTGACCAACGGCGAACCATACTCAAAGGTATTCTGTTTGTCCCGTGTCAGAAAACTCGTCCCCGCCATACTGGCTTCTGTGCCGAGCACCCGATCGAGCTCAATGGCATGACCGCAGGTCTCATGCATCTGCAGAGCCATCAACGAGCCATCCACGATCAAGTCCATGTCGGAGCTGGGGCACTGCGGTGCCCGGGTCAGGGCAACGGCCTCCTGGGCCGCCTGCTTGCCGTTGGCGACAAGATCGGACTCCTCCACAAACTCCCAACCGCGCAGCGCGTAATCGGAACTAAGTGACGGATAATGGCGCGTCTGCACATCACCGGATCCAGCGGCAGTAGCTGACACGTTCACTCCCGCGGTCGTCACATTTTGCTGGATGAAGGCGCCTTCAGTCGACGCAAAGGTTTTCTCTTCTTGATGGGCCATGAGCATGCCCGCGGTTGCCCGCACCGCCGCTCCCGCCGTGCTTCGCATGCTCTTGTCCACTTCCGTGAGCAGAGCAAGTTTACGCTCGGTCTTGATGGAGAACGGGTCAATGCGCGGCTTGGCTTCCCACTTGTCCACCACCGGTTCCACCGGGGCAAGGGTAACCGGCTCCCGGGCCGTTAGGGAGCTGGCTCGAGCCAAACTGACGGCGCGGTTCGCGGCTTGGACCACCGCATCGTCTGTCCATTGTGAAGTCGCCGCAAAACCCCAGCTACCATTAGCAAGCACCCGAATCCCAACACCATCGTCCCTGCGATGCTGAACCTGGGACACGCCGTTGCGCATGTTAATTGTCTGCCTGCGTTGGTGAAGCAAGCGCACATCCGCATAGCTGGCGCCTTGCTTCTGGGCCGCCTCCAGCGCCCGCTGGCACAATCGTTGATCATCCACGGTCTCGTCTCCTCCTTTTCCGGATTGGCAGGAGCGACATCACGCTGGTGCGCTCGCTGTCCTTGCCGCTTTGAGAGGTCAGTTCCGAAACATCTCCCCCAGCTGAAAGTCTTTCGCAAAGCATGATTTCGTCATGGTCGGGGTGAGTCCCTTGTCTCCCGCTCACCAGCCGGATCCAAGAACCCTATCATCGCAAGGTTTTCACCTTTGTGGAAGGTAGACAAAAGAGGCGACGGCCCAAGGGACATCACCTCCTGTCATCCCTATTGGTTTCCCAAATGCTACGTAGCCATCCAAGCGCCCCACCAGGTGCGAGCCCAGTACTGGATAGCACCGGCATCCCAGTGATAGTCCATGAAATTGTTAATGAAGTTCAGGAAGCGGCGATCACCGGGGAAAGCAGCTGGATGCCCGTATTCCATGGACAGGATGTCCCGTTCTCCGCTTTCATCACGCACCAGATCGGAATGACTGTGCTTTTTCATGGCCGCCTTGGTCACTCCATCGGTGATGATGGCATCCACCGTACCATCGTTCAAGAGCTCCCAGGGACGGGGAGCTTCAACGATGCCGGCCTTGGGAAAGAGACGGCGTGCCAATTCCACATTGGAGGAGCCATGCCAAATGGATAGGTTCACACGTTCAGAATCCAGGCATCCGCGGCATTTGATGTTACGATCCTTGCGGGCCACCGCCACCACCTCTATCGGTTGAAAACGGTTGGGAGAAAAGTCTACCAACAGTCCTCTTACGGGCGTGTTCGTGTGCTTGGGCAGGAGATCTGCTTCGCCATCCAGGAAGGCAGGCAACTGATCCTTCCACGGAATATCCACCCACTCGACTTTGACACCTAAGTCGCTGGCCATGATCTTGCCGAGTTCGCAAGCCACGCCGGTGGCCTCGCCGCTGTCAGGGTCGTAGTAAAATTCAGGCGGAGGCCCTTCGGTAGGAGGAGGTGTAAACTCCACCATAACTCGCAGTGTGCCCCGTTTGAGCACTTCGTCCAGCGTATCACGGGTCCCATAAAGCCGTCGCGCTTTGGGAATCAAACTCCGTTCATCCACTAGCTAACACAACCCTTCTTCCGTTCTTATGTTTACCTAGATGAAATGCAATATGGAGGATTCGATGGAGGCCACATCTTTGCATCCGGTGAGAGACATGTTGCGCCTGAGTTCATCATTGAGAATACGAAACATCTCTTCCGTGCCATCAACGCCCTGGGCAATGTACGCCAACATCAAGGGCTCTAGCACCGCCACCAGGTCGGCGCCCAGCGCCAGGGCCTTGAGAACATCGCTTCCCCGCATAAAACCGGTGTCAACGATGATGGGGATGGAGGGCACAGCGGAACGAATGTCGGGCAGAATCTTGAGCACTGGTACCGCGTAGTCGATGATCTCGCCAAAATGGTGGCCTACCATCAACACATCCGCACCAATTTCTTCCACCGCCACCTTAGCGTCATGCACCGACATGACCCCTTTGATCACGAAAGGCAAAGACGTAATTTGGCCGTAGCGACGCAGCTGCTGCACGGTCTTGGGACCGAGTGGAATCCCGTAGGGCCATTCGTCACCCACTTTCTCTCCATAGAAGCAGTCGATATCAACCCCGATGGCCAAAGCACCCCGGCGCTCGGCATCGCGTAGGTAGAATTCCATGAGTTCATCTTCTGGGCCCGCCGAGGTGGTGTAGGTCTTGATGATGGGAATGACCAATCCCCCTTCATCCATGATCGCCTGCAACTGAGGTGGTTCAGCCGAGCACATGAAAAGGCTCTGGGCGCGTGCTGTGGCCCGGGCTAGTTCCAAAAGATAGGCTTGTCCGCCCACCGTGGTCCGTAGCAAGCGAAAGGCCTGAGCAAAAGGACAGCTGACAATGGGAGAAGGTAAACGCTTGCCGAGAAATTCGATGCCAGTATCAGCCCACTCACTCTTGAGCGTCCGCATTTCGAAGGTGATACGGTCCATGTAGAGCCGGTTGATCCGGTTCTGCGACTTGGTCTCAGCTCCTAGATCCACCATGTCGTGGGCACCGCACTCCACAATGCGGTTCATGGCAACATCCATCAGTTGACTATATGTGTACCTCCACACCCTTCATCACTCCTACCGCGAGATAGTATGTACTTCCCCACCCCCGGGTCAGCTCCTGCCCTATCCCAAAGCGGACATTCATGTTATGGATACACTTGCCTTGGTAACGGCCCAAGCCTGCCCCCCATCGCTGCTCAGCTAGAAAGTAGAAGCGCCTCCGATCCTCGTAGGAGTCAGCCTGGGATTCTTACTCTAGCTTTGACACGCAACGAACCATACGAAGATGCTCTTGACGTTAGAGCTAATGTACCGAACCTATCTTGTTGCGGCTAGGGGCAGTCCGTCATCATGGTAAGAGGAGCCTCCTTCAGGGCACGAGGCAAGGCTTCTAAGCTAAAAGTGACAAGGCCGGCATCTGTGGCTCATGGCCCTCTCAGCTGGGAATGGGCATGTCCAGAACGCACCGGGTCTTCAAGGTAAGATGAACGGAGTCAACGCCGCCACCAAGAACACATCGCTACTGCTTAGCATCACGTGGGCTCTTGCTCTCATGGTAGGGCATGGGGACATACTGCACCGAAGGTCTTCGCGTTGGCGACTGGGGATAGAGCGCCATCAGCGAGTAGAGTTCTGATGGCAGCTCACCGCACACCGGAAGGCCCATGCGGGTAAGTTCCTCGCAGGTAATGGGATAATCGTGGGTCCACTGGCCGGTGGTCAAGCGCTCGGCCAGCAGCTGGGCATCCTCCGGCCCGAGACGAGGTGCAAGGATTTCCCCGACCAACAACCGCATCTGGCGTTGGGCCTTCTCGGCGATATCGGCGAGAATGAGGGTTTCATCTTCCACTTCTTCTACGGGCTTGGCCCGTACAGCATAGAGGATGGAAGCCGCAGGAAACCGGCCCAGTTGAGGATCCACCGGACCGAGCACCGCATTGGGATCCATGAGGATCTCATCGGCTGCCAAAGCTACCAATGTGCCTCCGCTCATGGCATAGTGGGGGACAAAGACCGTCACCGGTGCGGGGTGCCTGACCAGTGCTCGCGCGATTTGCTCAGAGGCCAGCACCAAACCACCGGGGGTATGTAAGACCAAATCAATGGGCATGTGGTCAGGCGTCATGCGAATGGCTCGCAGAATCTGTTCCGAATCTTCAATGTCAATGAACCGGGAAAAGGTAAACCCAAGCCAGCTCAAGGATTCCTGGCGGTGTATCAGCGTAATCAAACGCGAGTTTCGTCGTCGTTCGAACTGGCGAATCAACTGGAAGCGCGTCATCTCGACCCGTCGTTGCTGCAATCGGGGCAAGAATATGGAAATCAGGATGAAGATCCAAAAGAGCTCGGTCACATCCTCGCCTCCTTTGCCCTTTCCTTCACCAAGCATGATGAAATATCCTTTCACCAGCGTTGCCCCAGATCATAGGTAAGAGGCCCATGGGCACCCCTGCCCTGGGCCTCTCGTTTCGCCTGACATGGACCCCAATCACACTACTGATGCTGCTGGGGTATCCACCAATCCTCAATATTCCAGGCCACTCCCCTGGTGGGGCTCACCATGAAGGATCCGTCCACTTCAATGCGTTCGTGCACCGCATGCATGATCATGGGGAAGAACAGGAAGATGTACGGTTGTTCTTCGGCGAGGATAGCCTGGAGTTCGCCGTATAGCTCCGCCCGTCTCT
>SLSY01000194.1 GCA_007130145.1 Bacillota bacterium | reverse complement strand
GTAGCCCAGACCGGTCTGAAACTGGGAGCAGAGGATATCTCCTTTCCCGCCACGGTTGCGTATGTGAAGTCGGGGACCGAACCCACGACAGATCCCTTCGTCTACCCTCCAGAAGAAGGGTTGGTTCCGGGGACTTCCATCGCCTTTGACTTTGGCTTCATCCGCCAAGGCTACTGTTCGGACTACGGTCGCTCTTTCTACTGCGGAAACGCCCCCGATCACATCCGAGCAGCCTACCGGGCGCTGCAAGAGTCCCAATTGCATCTGATCGAGCAGATGAAACCAGGCCAGCTCAAAATCAACCAGATGTTCGATGTCATCGAAGCCGCCCTCGATGAGAGAGGATATGGTGACCGCATCCGTGCCCGTCTTCCCGAGCGGGGACTAGGCCACCAGATCGGGGTTGATCTCCACGAACGACCAAGTCTGGGACCGAATTCGGACGTTTGGTTACAGCCGGGCATGGTCATGGCCATCGAACCCAAGGTTTGGCACCCCGGTGAGTATTACTTGCGAGTGGAGGACATTGTGCTCATCACCAAGGACGGCGCCGAATCACTGACCACCTTTGACCGAACGTTGTTTGAACTGCCCTTGACCTAGAATGAGATCATGCGGGGCGACCGTCTCCGGGCGCCCCTTCCCCTTTCCTTCTTTCACCATTATGGGGTTGACACCATGAAATCCCACCCATCTCATGTGCCCTTGTTGCGCAAGGCACTACCCGGAAAAAAGCCGTCTTTCCTTCTTCGTGACCGCCCGGTGAGCATACGAGCTACGCTCCGGCGCATCACCTCGCCAAAGTGCCCTAGGGAGTTTCAGGCGGGGAGCATCTGACCGATTCCTCGTGCCAACGCCTTTTTATAGACCAACCAGGCGGTGGCCACGTCGGTAAGACCCAGCCCGAGACTCATCACACAAATGCGCTCACGGCCCGTCTTCCTTGCTTGCGCGCAGCCACCGAGAAGGGCTGCCAGTTCGCCATCTGGGACGCGCAAACCCTGAAAATAGCCATGGGAGCGCAAGGCAGCAAATTGCTCCTGATCATCCACCCAGAATTGGTCACAGGCATGGATCGCCTCTTGGCTCCAGTAAGAATCATAGTCGAGCGGAAAACCCAGGCACCCAGCTTTCAACCATTGTGGCTGCAGCACCGGCCGGGGTTCCTTGCGGATGGCAGTGGCGGTAACGACAATGTCGGCCTCCTCCACCGCCTCTCGGGGCGTCGCGGCTACCTCCATTTGCACATGAGGAAAATGCTGCCTGGCTTCGGCCACGAAACGTCTGCAAGTTTCGTCACAGACATCATAAGCCCGAACCACTCCTGGTGGATTGCTCACCGTTAGCGCTTCGAGGTTGCTCTGTCCCTGCACGCCACAGCCCACAATGGCAACCACCGGTCGCTTGACGGGCGACATGAGTTTGGCATACACGCCCGTGACCGCGCCCGTGCGCATGGCCGTGATCCAGCTGCCGTCCATGATGGCCAGCGGCTGGCCGGTCTGGGGGTCGTTGAGGATCATGAGGGCGTGAATGCTGGGTATACCGTAACGGGCATTGTCGGCATAACTGCTCACCCACTTGATCCCGGCTGCTTGCGCCGTACAGGCAGGCATGGAGTTGATGAAGCCTTCGGGCTGAGGATAGATAGCGCCCTTGGGAGGCGCCTGGGCTCTTCCCTGGGCACGATCAACAAAAGCCGAGCGTACCGCCTCCATGATAGCTGTCATGTCGACACCGGTATCCCTCACCTGCCCACGGTCAAGATATAGCATCTGTTGCAAACCAATGCCACCTCCTCACTTCCACACTTGTTCAAACACGCGAAGAAAATTCTCCCCGAGGATACCGGCGATGTCTTCAGGATCATATCCCCTTTTCTTGAGCTTGGCCACGAGGTTGATAACCTGAGCATAATCGTGAAATTCCCGCAGAGATCGCCGCGGCGAACGAATGTCGCTGGTAACAACCGCATCATAGCGAGCGCTGGCTGAGGGGTAGCCGGCGTCACCCCACGGTTCCATCTCGTGGTCCGGGTAGGTACCAAGACTCATATCGGTTCCCACCCCCACGTGGCGACTAGAACCGGTGAGTTGAACCACATGATCGATTTGATCGATGAAATCATCAAGCCCTGGCCATCCCGCTTGCTCCGCCTTCAGACACAAAGGACCCCATGACACCAGGCCCACCACCCCGTCTCTGTTGGCACAAGCCCTGATCTGTTCGTCATCGATATTGCGCGGGTTGTCAACGATGGCCTTGGCACCGGAATGACTGAATACCACCGGGGTTAGTGACCGGTCTATGATTTCCAGACTAGCGTGGCGCGACAGGTGACTGCAATCCAAAACCATCCCCACCCGGTTGCACTCCGCCAGCGCCAGCCGTCCCAGACGGGAAAGACCGGACGATGTAACATCCAAACACCCTCCGGCCAGCTGATTCTGTGCGTTGTACGCAAAAATCATCATACGCAAGCCCAGATGATAGAAAGCCTCGATGCGATGAATCTTGCGTCCGACAAAATCACCACATTGGGCCGCCAAAAGCAACGTCGCCTTCCCCTCTTTCTTGGCCGTTCGAACATCCTCCACCTGGCGGGCGATACCCAGCTCAGGGCAGTGGCGCAGAGCCAAGTGCCAGTACATGATGCCCTCCAGGGCCTCCGCTAAAGAGGCGTGAGGCATCCAGGCCGTGACACTGTAGGCGGTGACACCATGCCGGTGTGCTTGGGATAAGTCCGCATCCGGCCAAGCTTGCATGCATCCATCAACGAATATGTAGGGGTGGTCCTCGCACAACAAGCCATGGAAACCCTTGTTCTCCGTGGTGGACATGGCCTCGCCTCCCTTTCATTCCTTGGCAGAGGTGTTCTTGCTCGTTGCCACTGATACCTCTGCCCACGATGAAGCCATGATGCCGGTGGTAGAAAACGCAACAAAAGACGTGTCTACTACAGCACGGTAGCCCTGCATCCTCCATGGGCTTTTTTTCTTTCAATCTGTTATAAGGGTAGATTGATGCAAAGAACAGCTGGGCTTTGAAGCCAAACGGAGGCTGGGGGGCTGGCATTGCCCCTGTTGGCATGGCTCTCTCCCCGTCGAAGCACCCAATGCAATGCGAAAAAGGCGTTTTTACAAACCACGGCGGGACACCAAAATCCTAGGTTCCATGGGTACAACGGGAAGTGCTCTGGACAAGAGCTGCTTGGCCACCCTCAACGCCAAACTATTGGTTGGCAAAACCTAGCCCCGTCGGGCAAAGTTTGGGTCTAAGATATTCGAGTGCATCGAGGCTCTCTACCACCGCCGGCGTCGAAATCCAGCCCTTGGCTACCTAAGCCCTGATGCTCATCAACAGAAATGGTATGCTGAGCACCTAGCCGTGACAGCGTGAGACACTACACTCGCTGGTGTCCGCGAACCGGGGTAACTCCCGAGCGGGATTCTCCGGAAGAATGTGCTGTTTTAGCCCGCTGCCCATCGAAAGAAACCACAGGGAAAGCGGAACCCTGAATATCGCTGCGGCTCTCCTGCAAGACTTATGGTCACTGGGTTTTCCAGTTAAGCACCGCTTACCCACAAAGAGCGCGCGCTGGTCTTTTACCAGTCCCCGGGGCGATCTGCCGCGCTCATGTCCACGGCAGAGATATAGAGGGCTTCCTCGGTTTCATCCCTATAGTGCCAACCTTGCTGAAGCTTCAAGTCATCTTGGTCAACTGACGAGCGCAAGTCACCTTCCAGTGCTAAGAATGCGCCCGGTTCAGGTTCAAAATCAAGGGAATCTTCGTCTGCAACCACGGTAATGTATTGGGATGCTTCGGTGGTAGACTGGTCATAAATTCTGAAGGAATAGAACCCCATATCGAACTGTTCACTATAGGTGACCTCGCCCTCCGGGTCAATTCTCACCACCTCCAGCTCAACCTCGTCGTCCACCCATCCTTTATCGACAATCTCTTGCAGGGAGAAATGGGTATCGGTCTGGGTCCCACACCCTGTCATGAATAGAAGAAGGATAGCAGCAACGACTCCTGCTAGAAGCCCTTTGGTCATCAGTTTGCTGTACACGCTTGCCATCAAATTTCACTTCCTTTCTCCTCATCTCGTCGCTTCCGGGCCGATGAGAAACGATTTCCGCCACCTCTCTCCCTCATCTTGCCAAGAGAAGGCTATGTCTCAGCGTCGGGCGACCCGAAGCCTACGGTCCAGTTAAGACGCTCTTTGGGCTCAGACTCTTCTGCCCTTAGATTGTATTGGACCCCCTTTGAGGGGTCAAAGTGACTCAGCCTTGTTCAGGGGACAGGGGTTTGCATGTCCAGCTCTACCAATGGACGGGATCAATTGAAGTCAGTGATCCTCGTCCTTTCTCAGGATAACGACGATAGCTGCGCAATAGCCTGCCTGAAGGCCTGCTTGAGCGGGATGTGGAGGAAACGTCCCTCCCTGGCTATCAAACTGGCGCCGTGCTTTTGTGGATGGTTGTGGTGGCCGATGGCGACCGAGGCACCCGGCCATCGTGGAGAACGAACAGAACCAGAGCGGTGCGCTCCTCCTCTCGTGGTGGGGATGACCGGCCCGGAGTCAATGGCTCCATGCGTTGATGCCATCGGGGGGGGTGATGGCAAGGGCCCCTGCCTCTTTGTTTCCATGGTAAGGCAGGATAAAGAAAGCAACGCGACGACCCCGGGGGCAAGCTCATAGTAGCTGAAAGGACCAGATGTACCTGATTTTCTTATGAGACCTTCTCCGGGCGTTGGTTGGCAATGCCAGCTACTTCTTCCTCCCCGTAGTAGCAGCTGGCTTCCTTACCATGGGTACTCTCCCCAATGACGGCAATAGCGGCTCCTTGTAAGCGCACTGGGACGGTGACCTTTTCCACTGCTTCGGGGGCCACCTGAAGACCACGAGCGCCTGCGTCGCGCAGATGAGGAGTTCCTCCACGGTGAGATTCTCACTTGGCAGGGGGTTTGCTGGTTTATGGGTGGTCCCGTTACCTAGCGACGAGGCCGGACCAACCAGGCCAGCACCACACTAAACTCGAAAAGGAGCAGGATGGGAAGCGCCAGCATCAACTGGGTTACCACATCAGGCGGGGTGAGAATTGCCGCTACAATGAAGATCATCACCAAAGCATACTTACGCGAGCGTCTCAGGCTATCAGCCGTAATGATGCGCAGCCGGACCAAAAGACACGTCATTAAGGGCAGTTGAAACACCAAGCCGAAGGGTATGAGCAACTGCAGCATGAAGCCAACATAGTGCCTTAGGGTAAACATGGGAGTGAGCACTGGTCTGGCAAATTCCACCAAGAAGCGAACGGCCAATGGTAATACCAGGTAGAATCCAAAAGCAAACCCTACATAGAAGAGGCTGATAGATGCTGGGATCACGATGTAGAAGGTGATGCGCTCATTGCGTTTCAACGCAGGCAATATGAACAACCAAAACTGACTGATCACTACCGGGAGTGCAGCCATGAGGCCGACAAACACCGAGATCTTGATAGCAGTGATGAATGCTTCGGGAGGACTCAGAAAGACCAAATCCTCCACGTGCTGGGTGAAATACGCCAGTATCTGGTCGGAGAACGCAAAACTCACCAGCGAGCAAACGAGCACGGCCAGGCACG
>SLSY01000245.1 GCA_007130145.1 Bacillota bacterium | reverse complement strand
TGACCGGCCCTCATGGGGATCGACCTTGGGTCAAATGGTGCCTGAGGCAATTGGGGAGAACACCCAAACTAGCTTGAAAACACGGGGATGCCTACTTTATCTTGACACACACAGGAGAGATAAAGTGGCTTGACTTCCCGTACTGCTCACCTTACACTATGGTTAGGAAAACTCAATATGCATTACCTTCGGGG
The DNA here is from genome assembly GCA_007130145.1 of Bacillota bacterium. GTDB lineage: Bacteria > Bacillota > Sulfobacillia > UBA8153 > UBA8153 > SLSY01. Next base: position 19,029 of record SLSY01000245.1, on the reverse strand, counting down.
CAAGGTGAAGGAAACGGCACGTTTCCTAATTCCTGACCGGCGGGGATGCCAGGCATGACCTGGACTGGCCCGCGACCTGCATTTGCGGTGGATCCCGGTGAGAAACCGGAGCCGACAGTATAGTCTGGATGAGAGAAGGCGATTGGTTTGTTGCCGTATTAACCCGGAGGTTGTTCTCCGGGTTATCTTATTTGCAAACAGAAGGGAAGAGAATCGATGCAAAACCGCAGTACCGTGGTCATGGTAAGAGCTGCATTCTTAGGAGGTCTTGGCGGGCTCTTGATGCTCTTTGAGTTCCCGCTCCTGCCCGCGGCTGACTTCCTCAAGTACGATGCAGGAGACGTTCCGGCTTTGATTGGTGGTTTTATGATGGGCCCATGGGTGGGCCTGCTCATCCAGGCCATCAAGACGGCCATTTTCGCCATCTCCGGCAAGAATGTTACCGGCATCATTGGCTTGGCCGCCAGCTTCGCGGCAGGAGCAGCACTGGTAGTTCCAGCCTCCTTGCTCTTTCATTCTCTCGGCCGCAACATGCGAGCCGCCGTCATCGGTATGGTCGCCGCGACCTTCAGTCTGACAGCAACCATGGTGGCACTCAATTACTGGGTGTTCTTCCCTCTCTGGGGCATTACCAGCGGTCTTGGTGCTCTTCTGGTACAGGTAGCCATTCCTTTCAACCTGCTCAAGGGTCTTCTCACCTCAGTCATCACGCTGGTGCTCTGGGCTAGACTTAAGACCTGGGCAGTGAGTAAAGTCGCTACAACTTGAGGATGCACCCCCCGGCTCCCTTGCGCGTATATTGAAAGCACAGGAGAAGGTGCGGAACCGGGGGTGATGCTATGCTGGGTAGGCGCCGGGGTAATGACCGGCAGCGCAGGATCCTTGGTTGGCTTTCATGTAGCTTGGGTTTCTTGGGACTCCTTGCCACCGTGCCGGTACGCGCTTGGCTGGCAGTGTTGGCCGCGGCCCTGGTCATGATCGGTTGGACGCTCTTGAATCAATCATGATGAGGGGGAAACAACATGAGGGTAATCGTTCTCCGGGCACCGTGGCCACTCTGTATCATCTTGCGCTTGTGCATTAAGTGATAGAAACAGATGAGCAAAGCCCTTGTTCCAGATGGAACAAGGGCTTCTCTTGCGTTTACTACTTCGGCTGCTAAAGGGCTCGCTGTACGCGATTGGAGCGCAGGCAACGGCTGCACACCGCCACTCGCTTGGTTGTTCCATCAACTATGGCTCGGACACTTTGTATGTTCGGTTTCCATTTGCGCTTGGTCTTGATGTTGGAGTGGCTGATAGCATTGCCGTGAATAATGCCCTTACCACAAATCTCGCAATAGTTAGCCATGGCGAGACCCCCTTTCTATGCAACACCGCAATTTTATCACAACCACCAGCGGGAGGCAAGGTAAAAACGCCGGTGGCAGTTCTTCATCTACCCGCGAAGTGCGCGTATACGAACGGCACGATCCTGGTGGCCAAACACGAAGGAGCCAGCGACAAGAATGCTGGCTCCTCCCCGGATCAAGCACGGGGCGGTATCCGCATTGACCCCCCCATCCACCTGCAGCTCGGCCGCGCTATGGTGCGCTGTCAATAACTTGCGAGCTGCTTTGACCTTCTGTTCCATACCCGCAATGAATGTCTGACCCCCAAAGCCCGGGTTCACCGTCATGATCAAGAGCAAGTCAATCATGGATAGTACCGGTTCCACCAAGCCAAGAGGTGTGCCCGGGTTCACAGACACGCCTGCTTTCACTCCATGTTCCCTGATCATTTCAAGCAAACGATGCAGGTGGACGCTGGCTTCAGCATGAACCGTAATGGTGTCGGCCCCGGCCTTGGCAAAACCTTCCACAAATTTCTCGGGCTCAACGATCATGAGATGAACGTCCAGCGGAAGCTCAGTGCATCGACCAAGAGCCTTCACCATGTCAACACCAAACGTAATGTTAGGCACAAAGCGCCCATCCATCACATCAAGGTGCAAGAGATCGGCGCCTGCCTTCTCCACATCCAACGCCTCCTGGCCGACTCGACTCCAATCGGCCGCCAGCAAAGATGGAGCAACCTTCACTCGCTTCACGTGTACTTCCGCCTTTCTATATCTTCGCATTCTGTCACAAGTATGAGGTAATTCTCGTAGCGACTTCTGGCGATGATGCCATCCTCCACCGCCTGCTTGACAGCACACCCCGGTTCCTGGCGGTGCAGGCAATCGAGAAAACGACATTGGTCTTTACGCTCAGCCAGCTCCCGGAAATACTGGGAGACATCCCATTTGGTGAGAAACGTCATGTCGAGCCGGCTAAATCCGGGCGTATCCGCAACCAGGGCATCCTCACTCACTTTGAGCAATTCTACCTTCCGCGTAGTGTGTCGTCCGCGCCCGGTAGACTTGCTCACCGTAGCCACAGCAAGACGCAAGCCCGGATGTATGGCATTAAGCAAGCTGGACTTGCCCGCGCCGCTGGGTCCGGCAAAAACGGAGGTCTTACCCATCAAATGCTCATGCAACGTATCAATGCCAGCCTCTGTCCGCGTGCTAACGGGCAGCGTCCGATAACCGGCTTGGCTATACAGAGCGACGACATTTCTCACGACATCTTCAGGCACCAGATCCGTCTTGCTGAAGCAAATCAAACTGTCAAGACCCTCATGTTCTACCAGTACCAGCGAACGATCCAAAAGCATCACGTTGAGGTCGGGTTGCACCAGGCTCATAACCAACACGGCTTGATCCACATTGGCCACGGGAGGCCGGTGCAGCTGATTCTTGCGTTCATGAATCTGTTCAATCACGCCGGTTTCATGATCATGGGCCGTTATGCTCACCCAATCACCGGTGAGCGGCCGGCCTATCCTACGAAACCTTCCCCTCAGCTGACAGGCAAACACGCCATGCGGAGTCAGAACATCAAACCAGTCCGAGTAGGAGCGGATAATCCTGCCCTCAGTCATCTTGACTCCTTGCAGTTTCTTAACCTCCCGCATGCTCATGATGGCAGCACGGTCTCGTATTGGAGTGATCCATCCAGATAGACGCGAATCAGAGCCTGGTAGCCGAACCAGGCTATATCCAGTGTAATGCGGTCTCCTCCCCGCTGCGTATCGCGGTACACCTCACGCGTGCCTCGGGAATCCAATACCCAGACCTGCATCAATACCGAACCATGGTTACTAGGGATAACAAACTCCATGGTCTCTATCTTCTCCCCCGCGTAAGGCCCTCTGCTATAGATCAAGTCAACGGCCGTACCCTCTTCTACCTCCGTGCCCGCTTCGGGGTACTGCCCAATGACTTCATCTTCGGGTTGATCCGAGTGTTCACCCTCAATCTCGCCCTCTTCCAGATGCAGCCCCAAGAGGCGCTGCCGCACGCTGTCCAGCATCTGGCCGGAGAAGTTGGGGACAGTAACCATACGGGCCTCCGGTCCCAGGCTCACCACCACGTCAACCGTGGTCCCCTTACCGACGCGGGTATTAGCCCTGGGGTTTTGAATCATTATCTCGTCAGCCGGAATCTCCGCGTGATGGTCATATTCAATGTCTCCCAGCGCCAAGCCCAGCTGTCGCAGCATGACATCGCCATCACGCTGACTGTAACCTACCAGGTCGGGGATGACAATCGAGTCTTGCCCCTGACTCACTACGAGCTTTACGGTTCTTCCCTCTTTCACCAGAGCCTGAGCCGATGGATGCTGGTCGATGATATGGTTAGCCGGGATCGTCTCATGAAACTGTTGCGCCACCTGTTCTGCTACCAGCCCCTCGGCCCGTAGCATGTTCTGGGCCTCCAGATAACTACTACCTATGACAAAAGGGACTTCCACGGTGGGCACATGCAGCCACTCAATGAACATGTGAGTTCCAACCCCTGCTGCCGTTATCAGTACCAAGAAAACAATGAGATAAATAGCCCAGATGGGTCGACGACGCACTACCGCTTCCTCCCCTTCATCCTCTACACTATTGGGTGCCCTCACGACTACACTATTGGGTGCCCTCACGACGGTATCGTCGTTGACTTGCGCCCTTGCCCGACGCTCGGGCAGTCGTCCTTCTCTTCGCGAGGGCAGTATGCTCTGCCTTTTCTGTTCATCCTCATCCCCTTGCCGGCCGTGCTCCTTTGCGCGCAGTTGCTCGCGGCAGCGGTTCAGATCAGAGATCATGACAGCAGCAGACTCATAGCGCTCCAAAGGGTTCTTCTCCAACGCACGCATGACGAGTCGTTCAACCGCAATGGAAATATCCGGATTAAGGGTTCGGGGCGGAAGGATCTCTTCCTGCATGTGTTTTAAAGCAACGGTAACAGCGCTCTCCCCCTGAAAAGGCACGGTTCCCGTCAGCATCTCGTACATGACAATGCCCAATGAATAGAGATCAGACTTGGTCCCGATAACCCCTCCCCGCGCCTGTTCTGGCGAAAAGTAATGCACCGAGCCCATGACAGTACCGGTGTAGGTCAGTGTCGCTCCCGTCATGGCCCGAGCAATACCAAAATCCGTGACCTTGACCCGGCCGTTGGCCGTGAGCAGAATATTATGGGGTTTAATGTCCCGGTGAACAATGCGATTTTGATGGGCGTGTTCCAGCGCATCACAGATCTGATAGGCGATGTCCAGAACATCAGCAACCGGCATAACCCGCTCTCTAACGATGCGATCTTTGAGGGTACGACCTTCGATCAATTCCATGACAATATAATACGTGTCGCCATCATCGCCTACATCGTAAATACTGACAATATGCGGATGGGATAGGCTTGCCGCGGCCTGTGCCTCTCGTTTGAAGCGGCGAACAAAGTCTTCATCGGAAGCGAACTGGGGGCGTAATACTTTTACAGCAACCGAACGATTGAGCAAGAGGTCTTGAGCGCGATAAACCAGAGCCATACCGCCCCCGCCAATGGCCTCCAGCACTTCGTATCTGCCACCGAGTTTCTTTCCGATCATAGCCTTTCCTCTCCCACCACCGGATCTACGCTGACTACCAGCACTGTAATGTTATCGGTTCCTCCCCGCACATTGGCCAGTTCCACCAGCCCCGTAGCCACCAGAGACAAGTCTTTGCCCCCGTCAACGATATGTACCAATTCCTCTCCTTCCACGAGATTGGTCAAACCGTCGGTGCAAAGAATCAGAACGTCACCGGTCTCCAAGCAATGTTCACCTGTGTCCACTGCCACCTCGGGCTGTGTTCCCAGGGCACGCATGAGAAGGTGGCGGTGGGGATGTTGCCGCGCTTCTTCCTCAGCGAGTTCACCGTTTTGGACCATAATACCCACCAGAGAATGATCATGTGTAAGTTGGATGAGTTCCCCCCTGCGCACAAGATAAGCTCGGGAATCACCTACGTGAGCCCACAAAAGATGCTGGCCCAAGATGAGGCCACAGGTCAAAGTCGTACCCATCGTCCCACGGGCGGCCTCAAATACCGCCCGGTTGGCCGCAGCAAAAGACGACTTCAAACGAGAAAGATAGCCTGAACCAGGGCCCTGGTACTGCTCCAAATCACGGCGCAGTTGACGCACGGCGAGTTCCGAAGCTATGTCCCCGTCGACGTAGCCCCCCATCCCGTCAGCCACGGCCAAAAAGACTGGCCGGTCAGTAGTGCACAGCTGACACAGACAGTAGGCATCCTCATTGGTTTCTCTCACCCGTCCTACATCACTGGCTATACTGGCCAGCATCGCTTCACTCTCCCTCTTACCCCCGGCGCAGCTGACCGCAGGCCGCATTGATACTCACTCCCAGACTCCTGCGCATCGTAGCCGAGATCCCTTCTCGGCGAAGTTTCTGTAAAAACCTGACCTGCCCTGCCCGGGGAGTTGCCATCAGTTCACATCCCTCGACAGGATTGAGTCCGATCAGATTCACGTGTCCCTTCACCGCCCTGGTGTACTCGGCCAACCGCTGGGCTGACTCATCACTATCATTGATTCGGTCTATCAGAGCATATTCAAAGGTGATTTGGCGCCCCGTACGCTCGCTATAATTGCGCGCTGCTTCGGCGATCTCAACCAACGAATGCCGCCGTGCAGCCACAGGAAGCAAGGCTTTTCTCACCTCATCGTCAACAGCATGCAGAGAAATGGCTAGATTCACCGCCATACCCTCATCGGCCAGCCAGTGCATCTGGGGCACCAGGCCGCATGTGGACACCGTCATGTGCCGGTAACCCATGTTGACTCCCTGGGGCTGGTGCAACTGACGCAATGCCTTAACCACCTGAGCGTAGTTGTCGAGCGGCTCACCTACACCCATCAAGACCACCCGCGACATGGGTCGTTCCGCCACATCCGCCAGCCGCAGCACTTGATCGACTATTTCACCGCTGGAAAGGTTCCGTTCCCAGCTCTGCCCTGACGCACAAAATACGCAGGCCATGCGGCACCCGGCTTGGCTGGATAGACAGGCGGTATAACCAAAGCGATAAAGCAGCGCAGCAGCCTCAATACCGACCCCATCGCACAAGCGAAGGACCGCCTTGAGGCTAGCGGTGTTCCGATCAGTAAACACCTTATCCACCCATACCGCGTCGACATAGGTTTCGTCCTCCAGCTGCTGGCGCAGGCGCTCCGGCAAATTCGTCATGCGGGCTGGCACTCGCTCTTGGGCTTGATACAGCCAGCGCCACAATTGACGCGCCCGGTAACGGGCGTGGCCCCGCTCCGCGCACCATTGTTCCAGTTCGCTCAGGCTCAAATCCTTTAGATTCATCATACAGGGTCCAAAAACCTCTCTTCACCTATTCGCTGCAATGAGCATCTTTCCTGCTAGCGGCTCTTGCTCAAGCGGGCCATGACGAAACCATCCGTCTTGTGACGATGAGGCCACAGGGTCAGGTGACCGTTCTCCCCTCTGAACCTAGCCAAACCCATGGGAGGAAGGGCCACGCTAAACTTGGGATGGTCTCTCACAAACTGATCGATGACATCCGAACCTTCCTCTTTCGTGAGGGTACACACGCTGTACACCAGCACGCCGTCGGGCCGAAGATATCTGCCAGCGGCCGCCAGAAGCTCCTTTTGCACCGCCGCCAAGGCCGGGATATCCTCGGGACTGCGGCGCCACCTGGCATCAGGTCGCCGGGCCAATACCCCCAAACCGCTGCAAGGCGCATCCAACAAGACCCGGTCAAAGGACTGTTCGGCGCCCTGTAATTCTCGTGCATCCTGTTCTATCACATGAATGCTAGAAAGACCCAGACGCTCCGCGCTCTCTCTGATACGAGCCACACGTCCAGGATGGATGTCCATCGCCCACACCTGTCCTCTATCATCCATGAGCTCGGCCAGGTGTGTAGACTTGCCTCCCGGAGCCGCACACATATCCAGGACCCTCTCCCCCGGTTGTGGTTCGAGGAGCGCTCCGACCAGCATACTGCTTTCATCTTGAACCTGGAATAAACCGTCCTCATATCCCGGCAACTCCTCAACCCTGCCTGCGCGCTCTAAACGCACTGCTTGCTCATGATAGCGCCCCGGTTTCCAGGCGATGCCTTCGCAAGACAGAAGCTCGGTGAAGCGAGCCGTAGAGGTTCGCAAGCGGTTCACCCGCAGGGTGGTCCGAGGAGACCGGTTGTTCCACTGACACCACGCAATGATCTCTTCCCATCCCAAACGTGGCATCATGTGATCTAACATCCACGGGGGATGGGAGTAGCGCAAGGCGAGATACTCAAGGGGATGGGAATCGGGATCAGGATAGGGCAGTTGTCCTTCAAGCGCCCCGATCCGGCGTAACACCGCATTGACCAACCCCACGGCTCGCCGGTTACGGGCTGATAGAGCCCGGAGTGTTGCGTCTACCGCCACCGGAACGGGGATGTTATCCATATAAAGCAATTGATAGGCACCCAGTCGCAAAGCAGCGCGTACCGGCGCATCGCACTGAGAAAGAGCTAGGCCCTTGAGAAACAAGCCAACCGCCCAATCCAGCGTGTTCATTCTGCGAACGCTACCGTACACCAGTTCCGTCGCCTGGCGCTTGTCTCGCGCCTCTAGAGCCGGATAGCGTCGAAAGCAAGCTGGCAACGCCAAGTCAGCATAGGCCCCTCTCACATCGATGGCCTCCAAGGCCTCCAGGGCGACGGAGCGAGAATTCAACTGCGTCGCCCGCGCAGCAACAAGAGCCTCGCCAGCTGCAAGACCGCCATGGCTGTGGCCGCCAGATAAGTCAGTGAGGCCGCATTCAACACCTTGCGAACCGGTTGCACTTCTTGGGCGGTGATATAACCATGCGATTCGAGCAAGGCCAAGGCGCGGCTGGACGCATTACGCTCCACCGGCAGCGTCACCACGTGGAAGAGAACGGCGACGCCAAACAGGATGATCCCCAAGTCCATCAGCCCCTGGCTGTTAAAGAGAAATCCTGCAAAAAACAGGGGGAATGCTGCGTTAGAACCCAATCCTGCCAGGGGGACAAGATTGCTACGCAAGTTCAGCGGCACATAACCGGTATGGTGTTGCAGTACGTGTCCTATTTCATGAGCAGCTATTCCCAGCGCCGCTACGGAATTCCCTTGATAGACCTGAGGCGACAAGCGTACGACACCTGCGCGCGGATCGTAATGATCCCCCAGGTTTTGCGGTGTGCGCTCTACATGCACGGTGTCAATCCCAGCGGCTTGCAGCAAGGCCAGGGCAACCTCCCTACCGCTATAACCACTGGAAGCTTTTTGGCGCGAGTACTTATCAAATGCCCCCCTTACCTGGCTTTGGGCATAAAGCGCAAAGAATAACGCTGGTAGCACCAGCAAATATGTTGGATCCCACACCCACCACATTCAGTTCAGACCTCCTTCATATCAATGAATCGCCGGGCTGTATACGATACCCCCGGGAAAAGCTCGCACCGTCCATTGGCTTGCCTCCCGATACCTGGACTCGTTCCAGTATCAGTGCGTCCTGGCCACACATAACAACCGGTCCCTCATCGGTCACATCTACTACTTGACCGGGTGGTAGTGCTGTCGGACTCTCGACGACACGCGTTTGCCACAGCTTCAACCTTCGTCCTTGCCACGAAACGTATGCGCCCGGTTCCGGGTAAAGAGCACGGATCTTTCTCTCGATTTGAACGGCCGGCTCTTGCCACTGCACTCGCTCATCCGAGCGATCAAGACTTGGAGCAAAGGTCGCGCGTTCCTCTGCCTGAGGAAGCGGCGCGAAGTCTTCCTTGACCATGCGTTCAAGCCCCCGCAAGAGCACCTTCGCTCCCACGTGAGCCAATTTCTTCTCGAGCGTGCCGTAGGTATCGTTCGCTCCGATGGGAACAGCAGCCTGCAGAATGATGTCTCCTGCGTCCAGACGCCCGACCATCTTCATCAAAGTAACCCCCGTCCGCTCCTCACCATTCATTATAGCATGTTGGATGGGAGCGGCGCCCCGGTATTTGGGAAGCAGTGACGCATGCACGTTGACAGCGCCCCAGGGCGTTACCTCCAATACTCCCTTGGGCAAGATCTGTCCAAAAGACACCACCACCAGAATCTCTGGCTCTAATCCGGCCAGCTCGTCACGGAACTCAGGCGAACGGCAGTCCTGGGGCTGCAACACGCAAAGCCCCAGCTGTTCTGCCACTTCCTTGACCGGTGGTGGCGTCATGATCTTGCGGCGGCCCACCGGACGGTCGGGGCGAGTGATGACTGCCACTACCTCGTGATGCCGTGCCAGAGCCCTGAGCGAGGGCACCGAGAAATCGGATGTCCCCATAAATACCACTCGGAAGCGGGGGGGCGGTTCAATCTTGGTAAGAGACGAGGCACGATCCACAAACACCACGCCGTCCAGATGATCCAGCTCATGCTGAACCACGCGGGCCAGCAGTCCTTCAGCATCCAACCAAAATGTCTTACCCCGGCGATCGAGCGCCTTGACCGTCACTCGTTCGGAACGCTCTACCTCCCCCATCAAGCCTGGCACACTCAGACAGGCTTCAATGCCCTCTTCCTCGCCAGCGCGTCCCACGATCACAGGATTGATCAGTTCGATGGGATCTTCCCCCACGTCAATAACGACCACTCGCTGTAAGACCCCCACCTGCGTCGCCGCCAGACCCACGCCTTCGGCAGCGCGCATGGTTTCCCACATGTCATCGAGAAGAGACAGTAGGGCTCGATTTATTTTCTTGACCGGCCTGGCCTTATTTCGCAGTACCGGTTCATCATATTTTTTAATGGGTAATTCAGGCAACCACACCACTCCTCATAACATGGACAGGGGATCAATATCAACGGTGAGACGAACGGCGCTTACCCGTTCACGTTCAAAACTATTATACATCGATTCAGCCAAGGATAACACGTGGGGGCGGCTCTCCCCCTTTATGAGCAATTGCCACCGGTACAAGCCGTGGAGACGGGAAAGAGGAGCCGGAGCCGGGCCCAAGATTTGCAAAGCCTTGTCGGCAGGTACCTTTGCCAGTGACGCCGCCGCCTGTTGGGCGGTGACTTCTCCATGAGCCGACACGATGAGACGAGCCAAATGGGAAAAGGGTGGGAAACCGGCTTGCTGGCGTAACGCGATCTCCTGTTGGTAAAAACCCTCATAGTCATGGCGGGACGCTGCCTCAATAGCATAATGATCAGGATGGTAGGTCTGGAGCAAAACTTCCCCGGGGCCATCGCGGCCGCTTCGACCTGCTACCTGGGATACAAGTTGGAAGGTGCGCTCAGCACTACGAAAATCTGGCAGGTTTAATGCCGTGTCAGCCGTGACGATGCCCACTAATTGCACATCGGATATGTCAAGGCCCTTGGCAATCATTTGGGTCCCCACCAGAACCGCACCGGGCGTACGGCTGAACTCCTCGAGGATCTTCTGATGTGCTCCGCGCCTGGTCGTGGTATCAGCATCCATGCGCCACACCGGGGCATGAGGAAACAAGCGCCGAACCTCGCTTTCCAACCGCTCTGTTCCCGCTCCAAAGCCACGAATATAGCTGCTTTCACACTCGGGACACACATCAGGGGCCGGTTGGGAAAAATCACAGTAGTGGCATCGCAACCGTTGGTTGCGGGCATGAAGCGTCAGCGACACTTCACATTGAGAGCATTCTACGACGTGACCGCATTCCCGGCAAAGCATGAAAGAAGAATAGCCTCGACGATTTAGGAATAATATCACCCGTGCCCCTTGACTGATGACCGTTGCCATCTTGTCCTGTAAGAGGCGGCTGAACATGCTGCGGTTGCCACTTTCCATCTCCTGGCGCATATCGACTACGCTAAATGGAGGCATGGTGGCACCTGCCACACGCGAACCCAAGCGGACCAGTTGCAGCTGGCCTTCCAGCGCCCGAAAGTACGATTCCAGCGCCGGCGTGGCACTGCCCAAGATCAGGGATGCCCCGTGTTGTCGTGCCCGTATTTCCGCCACGCGACGAGCATGGTAGCGCGGGCTCTCTTCTTGCTTGTAACTGGTCTCGTGCTCCTCATCCACAATGATAGCGCCCAAAGATTTGACCGGAGCAAATACGGCAGAGCGAGCCCCGATTACCACGCGGGCCTCGCCACGGTGAATCCTGTGCCACTCATCATAACGCTCGCCCAGTCCCAAACCGCTGTGCAGGATGCCGATGTCATCACCAAAACGACGGCGAAAGACACCCACGGTTTGAGGTGTCAGCGATATTTCGGGCACCAACACAATAGCCTGCTGCCCGCGTTGGAGTGCGTGCTCAATCACATGCATATAAACTTCGGTCTTTCCGCTGCCGGTCACCCCGTGCAGTAGACCGGGAGTGGGATTGTGCCGTAACTGGCGTAAGGCCTCTTCTTGATCGCGGCTTAGCTGTACCACCTGGCGACCAAAGGGCAAACCGTCCGAGGGACGCCGCCGCAAAAGCTCCTCCTCTACCGACACCATCCCCTGTTCCACAAGTCTTTGGCGGATAGAAGCAGGGATGTCTTTGGCAGCAAGCGAGCCTCCGCTATCGACCAGATCCTTGAGCACTTGGGCGCGGCGGGGCGCCCGTGACCTTTGCTCCTCGGCTCTGGCTAGCGCCGTCGCTTCTCCCACCGCAAGCACCACGCGCAGCTGCTGCTTTTGCTTGGTCCGTGCTGTGAAGGCGGTATGGGTACGAATGACCCGCTTTTTCTCCAGCTGATCAAGAGCTCTTTTCGCATCAGAACCAATGCTGCGCTTGAGCTCAGAGAGGCTGACCGTGCCCCTCTCTAGCAGCAGCCCGACCACATCCTTTTCCACCCCATTTAGGGAACCGGACAATCCTTCATCTTGGGGAAGAAGCGTCACCAACCGGTCCCCTCGATAACGCAATGCGGCAGGCAACATCGCCGCAAGAACGCGGGCCACGGGGGCTGCATAGTCGGATGCCACCTGCTGGGCTAAATCCAATAGCTGGGGTGAATAGAGAGGCTCACTGTCCAGCACTCGTTTGATATCGCGCGTACGGGTGACCGGGGATTGGCTAGCCAAATGGGTGATGACGCCGGTGACGTCACGTTTTCCGAAAGGCACAACCACCCGCGCACCGGGCAACGCTTCAGCGCCCAGTTCTCGGGGAATCGAGTAGTGGAAACAGCGGTGTCTGAGGCTAAAGACATCCACAACCACGACTGCGTAGGACACTCACTCCACCTCGCCGAGCAACGTAAAGATGCGGTCCAGTATACGGTCGGCCGCCTTTTTCTTGGCCAGGAGCGGCAGTGTCTCGGCATCTTGATGCCGCGTAACCAGGGTGACCTGATTATTCTCGCTGCCAAACCCACTGTCCGATCGGCTCACGTCGTTGGCACAGATCAAATCCACGTCTTTGCGCATCAGTTTGTCACGGGCGTGTTCAACCACGCGACTGGTCTCGGCCGCAAAACCTACGAGTAAAGGTCGGGGACGCTCCAGCTCTCCTAACCGGGCCAGGATGTCAGTGGTCCTCTCCAGATTGAGTTGCAAAGCCGCTTCACCCTTCTTGATCTTCTCGTGAGTCCTCACCACCGGCCGGAAATCGGCCACAGCGGCCGCCATGATCACCACATCGTGTTTGCGCGCTCTTTGCATAACTGCCTGATGCATTTCCTCGGCCGTTTCCACCGACACTGCCTCCACGCGGGGCGGCACCGCAAGCTGGACGGGACCGCTGATGAGGGTTACCCCGGCTCCTCGCTCCTGGGCTGCTTGAGCCAGGGCATAGCCCATCTTTCCCGACGAGTAATTGGACATAAAACGCACAGGGTCCACGGGTTCGCGCGTGGGTCCGGCCGTGACCAGAACCCGTAATCCGGCATAGTCCCGATTCTTGGTAAGCAACCGTACGATCTCATCCACAACCTTCTCGGGAGCGGGAAACCGGCCCTTACCGCGCGCACCGCAGGCCAACCACCCACTCTCTGGCTCCATTACCTCATAACCCAGTTCACACAAGGTCTTATGATTCTGTTTCACCGCCGGGTGCTCATACATCTGATGATTCATGGCCGGTACCACCAGTACCGGCGCACGTGTCGCCAGGACTGTGGTGGATAGAAAGTCATCGGCCAGGCCCAAGGCGAGTTTTGCCATAATATTGGCGGTGGCCGGGGCGATGACGAAAAGATCGGCTTGCTCTGCCAGCGCAATATGCTCAACATTCCAGGTCTTCACTTCCCCGAACATATCCACGACGACCTCATTGTTGGTGAGCGTGCGCAAGGTCAACGGAGTGATGAATTCCTGCGCAGCCTTGGTCATGATGGTATGCACGCCAGCTCCCAGCTGGGTCAGGCGACTGGCCACTTCCGCTCCCTTGTATGCTGCGATACCTCCGGTTATCCCCAATGCAATTCGCTTGCCCTCGAGCATACCCTGATACCTCCATGCCAAAGCGAGCACCTGAACTGTCAATCAGTTCGGTGCTCGCATCCTTTGGCTCAATTGCTTCACGCCTCAGATGTCAGGAGCCTCGCGCCTTAGCAGCGCCTCTCCCAACGCAATTCGCTCCAAAGCCATCGTTACCGGCTTGACATCCTTTCTGTCCAGTGCCTCCTGATCACTCTCGTTCTCCACGATGGAACGCGCCAGTTTGGCAGCTGTCAGCACCAGCTTATAGCGGGAGTGATGTTGCACGAGCCGGTCCAGAACCGCAAAATCCATACCTTACTCCATTGCCTCCTCCACGTTCACACCATCGGTGAATCCAACAAGAATCTTTCGGCTCGGCAGTGCTCGGCTGCAACAATAGCCTTCAGCTTATCCACTGCATCCATCAGGCAGTCGTTGATGATTACGTAATCATAATGCCGAATGTGTCTCAGTTCCTCTTGATAGCGGGCCAAGCGCATCTCCACATCCTCGGGGTGTTCGGTACCCCGTGATAACAGCCTGCGCCGGAGCTCCTCGTACGAGGGAGGCAACAGGAAGACGAAAACTCCATAGTTATGGGTCTCCCGGAGCTGGATAGCACCTTGCACATCCTTTTCCACCAGAACATCCCGACCCTGGGCCAGCGCTGCCTCGATGGGCGCCCCCGGAGTCCCATAGCTGTGTCCAAATACCGTCGCCCACTCCACGAGTTTCTCACAGCGGATTAACTGCTCGAACTCATCCTGGTCAACAAATATGTAGTCTTCACCCGCAGACTCTCCCGGTCGCGGGGGACGAGTCGTGACCGAAGGAGAAAACAGCGCGTTAGGCTGCTCCTTCAACCAAGCCTGCCGTAAAGCGCGTTTGCCTGCCCCGGACGGGGCCGAAAGAACCACTAACAACCCCCGTGATATGGTCTCGACCACCGGATTCTCACTCCTGTGTCTGATCCTCCGGCGCATCCTTGGCAAACAACCGATTGGCAACCGTTTCTGGCTGAATCGCGGACAACACCATATGGCCGGAGTCGGTAACTATGACAGCACGCGTACGGCGCCCGTAGGTAGCATCGATTAACATCGCACGATCACGAGCTTCGGTGATACTACGTTTGATGGGAGCAGAATCAGGACTAACTATGGCCACGATACGATTCGCTGAGACGATGTTACCGAAGCCAATGTTGATCAACTTAATGTCCATCAATCACCCTCCTACAACCGTAGCTACTTGTTGGCCAAACGAGCCAACAGGGCTTCCCGCTGTCGCTTGCCCAAACCCTGCACACGCCGCTTCTCATCAATGCCGATCTCTTCCATGATCCGCTGGGCCTTAACCTTACCGACACGAGGCAATGAGCGCAACAGGTAAGCTACCCGCATGCGCGCTGTGACCTCATCATCGGCCTTGAGCACCTCATTGAGGTCTAGATCGCCCTTTTTTAGACGTTCGCGCATTTGGCTGCGAGCGCGACGCATCTCCTGGGCTTTGGCCAAAGCATTCTTCTTCTCCTCCTGAGACAACTTCGGTAGCGCCATTTTATCCCTCCTTTTCACTCGATGTTCTGCGCCTGTTCTCTCATCTTCTCCAGCTCACTCTTCAGGTCAACCACCAGACGCGAAATCTCCGCATCGGCAGACTTAGCAGCAATAGTGTTAATCTCCCGGTGCACTTCCTGACAAAGAAAGTCCAATCGTCGTCCCACAGTTCCCCCTTGTTCCAGACACTCCCGGCATTGTCCCAGATGGCTACGCAACCGCACCACTTCTTCGGCGATGCAGCAACGATCTGCCATCAGTGCCAGTTCCTGATTCCAGCGGCCGTCGTCGACCGTCACATCTTCCAAGAGCTGGGCCACACGCTTCTTCAAGCGTTCACGATAACGTAGAACCATATCCCCACTGCATTCTTCTATGGTTGCGATCATGCCGGCAATCATCTCTAGACTCGACTTAATCTGCTGCATGAGACGGTGTCCTTCCATCGCTCGCATATGTATGAGACCGGCAAGAGCTTGGCGGATCGCCTCGGCAAGGCCCATCCAGATCTCTTCGGGCTCCAGTTCTGCTTCCCGGGTGCGGACCACCTCCGGCAGGCGAACAATGTCGGACAAGGATACTGTATCGTCAAGCTCCAGGGCGTTTTTCAACTCGACCAAAGCACCATAATAAGACATGGCCAATTGCCTGTCAAGTGTCGCTTCAGTCAAGCCGGCCGCCAGTTCAAGCTCACAATGCATTTCTAAACGGCCCCGGTGAACGCCTTCTTTCAATATTTCTCGCACCTTCATCTCCAGGGGCATCAAACCGCGGGGCATGCGGACAATGACCTCACCATAGCGATGGTTTACCGATTTTAACTCGACGGTCACGGTGCCCCAATGAAGCTGGGCTTTCCCTTGACCATATCCCGTCATGGAACGTACCAAGTGCAGTCTCCTTTACCACAAACACAGTTCACCTGCATATTCTAGCCGAAAATGCAAAATCCTCTTAGTCGAAGCCTAGTTTTACCAGTTAAACCCGGTGTATTCGTGCTCTCTGATTTCACCAGCCGGTTATCTGCATAAAACATTCTCATTCGACGGATAGTTAAGTGTAGTCTTTCCCAGTGCGATAATATGTCTTTATGCTGGGGTTTCTAATCACATTCAGGCTTGGAGCGGTACACTATGGAGTCTTTTGCCTGGCTGGCGCTGCTAGCATTGTTGTTTGCACTTGTTTTCATATATTTTATTCTCCGGCAAGGCCGCCAACGAGAAATTGTGGTGCATCCGGAGGTTGACTTTGAGCTGGGACAGGAGATCGAACCCCGTCTTCATCACCATCTCTTGCGCGAAGAAGATGAAGCCTGGCTTCCTCGTACCTACGGTGAGGATCAAATTACCCTCATGGTTCGCGACCCCCACTGCCTCTATGCTTACTGGGAGTTTGATGCTACATCGCTCGGCGAAGACCACCCATCTTCACTGCATCTTCGCTTGCTCAAGCATGATGGCAGGATATGCCAGGATTTTCCCGTCTGTGACCGGGTGGGCTCGTGGTACTTTCACCAGGTCACACCCGCGAGTCGGTTCGTCGTCACGCTCGGTGCCAGAGGGCCCGATCGCGCCTACCGTGAACTCTTGCGCTCACTACCCGTTATGACACCGCCCGAAGGGCCCTCATCCATTGTGAACGGACACTACATCAGTGCACTTTGGGATGAAGGTAATCTGCCCAGTTCACCTGTGAGGTGGCAAGGAGGACGACCATGACAAAAGGATACATTATGTTTGTGTTACACGCGCATCTCCCTTACGTTCGGCATGCAGATGAGTTCTTGAGTCTGGAGGAACTCTGGCTCTATGAAGCCATAAACGAGTGCTACCTTCCTCTCCTGACTGCTTTGAATCAGCTAGCGCGAGACAATGTCCCCGCTTGCCTCAGCATGTCACTCACGGCGTCACTGATGACCCAGTTGGATGACAGCCATGTGAAAGCGAAATTTCTCTCTCATTTGGATCAATCCATACGGCTGGCTGAGTCCGAGTGGGTCAGGAATCGCGATGGAGCCACTAGAGACACCGTTGAATTCTACCTGGAACGTTGGAAACGCCACCGCAAAGAGTACCAAGAGATGGACGGAGACCTTGTGGGAGCATTTCACCATCATCAAGCGGCAGGCCGGCTCGAAATCCTGGCCAGTGCCGCCACTCATGCCTTCTTGCCCCTTATGGCCTCTCCCCAAGGGGTCAAGGCCCAGATCCAGGTGGGCGTGGACGAATACCAGCGTCGGCTGGGGCAATCGCCACGGGGATTCTGGCTTCCCGAGTGCGCCTTCACCCCCGGTTTAGACTACACACTGAGCGCAGCCGGCATTGAGTACGTCATCCTAGAGACCCATGGCGTGGCCCACGCCTGTCCCCGTCCGCGCTATGGTACGCTGGCCCCGATTCAGACGCCCGGCGGCATCGCCTGTTTTGCCCGTGATGCAGAATCCTCCAAGCAAGTGTGGAGCGCTGAGGAGGGCTATCCGGGAGATGCAGACTACCGTGACTTTTACCGCGATATCGGTTTTGAACTGGATCCAGACTACCTCCGATCCTTCGTGGGCAACGACAGGGTGTTTACCGGTCTCAAATACCATCGCATCACCCATAGAACCTCTGAGCACAAGGAGCTGTACCGTCCCCAGGTCGCACATCAGCGCGCCACAGAACACGCAGGCAACTTTGTCTTCAACCGCGCCAAACAAGCAGAGTGGTTTGGCGCCATGATGGACCGACCTCCTCTCTTGGTGTGTCCCTACGATGCCGAGCTCTTCGGACACTGGTGGTTCGAAGGACCCTGCTGGCTCGAAGAAGTAATGCGCCAGCTCTCTGGACATCCTCATCTGGCTACGGTAAACGCTCCTCAGTATCTATCGCTTCACCCAGAGAATCAAATCTCTCAACCTCACCTCTCCAGCTGGGGGTATCAAGGCTACTCAGAGGTTTGGCTTGAAGGTGCAAACGACTGGATATACCGTCATCTCCACCAAGGGGAGAAACGCATGGCCCGCTTGATCAATCGTTTCGCCCGCCCCTCGGAGCTGCAAAAGCGTGCTCTTAGGCAAGCCATGCGGGAGCTGTTGCTCGCTCAGTCCAGCGACTGGCCTTTTATCATGAAGACAGGCACATTTCCTGACTATGCCCACAAGCGGGTAAGAAGACACCTTTGCAACTTCAATGTGCTTTATCAAGAGCTGATGCGACACCGGATACGGGAGTCAACACTGCAGGAGATGGAACGCCATGCCCCCGTATTTGGCGAGGTCACGCTTGAGCCTTATCGCTTAGAATCGCTTTGATCGTGTCCTCCACGCCCTGGGCCAATTCGTCCGCGGCTTCCCTAGAGAAGCTGCTGGCTTCAATGTGATAGAGGGGCAAATGACCATCCGGCCGGCCCCAAACCCATCCCGTGGAGGCACTGATCTGGATGCCGTCTGTCAATGCTAACTCCTTTTCATCATAGAGCCTGGCGAGTGCTCGCATCACCCTGCCGGTTTCCTGTTGGGGAACGGTTAGCATGCGGCGGGAGCAAGCCGTTCGGGGCAAAGACATCAAAAGAGCATGCCAACTGTCCCATTGCGTGCCGAGATGACTGATGCAATAAAGAAGACGCAAAACGTCATCCTGCCAGAAGATGTTCTGGCCAAACGGTTCACCTCCCAATGACATCAATGTCTTGCTGATCTCGTCCCCGG